>DZDA01000047.1 GCA_022730375.1 Thiomonas intermedia | reverse complement strand
GATTTGCCGCCCCATAGCCGAAGCTATGGGGCAAAAAGCCGCTGCTGCAGGACGCCGCACAGCCTTTTTGCAGCCCGCGATTCTCAAGTCCGACAGGCTCCTGGCCTGGGCATCCGGCATGAATGCCCAGGCGTAAACATCAGCATTCAGGCCGTCGGCGTATAGCGTCTCAGCCTCAGCGACAACTCCCGAAGCGGGGCAAGGCCACTGTCTTCGGCACGGCGGCACCAGTCTTGCAGCTTCAGGCGAAGCTGGTCGGCGTTCAGATTGGTCTGCTCCCACACCGATTTGAGCTCTTCGCGCATGTGAAGCAGCTTGCTCAGGTTCGGGCTGGCGCTTGCCGCCGCGTCCACCAAGGCGCGCGAACGCTCGCACAGAATCTCGCGCTCGATGCCAATCCAGCGTTTGGCTGCACGCAAAGTCGGCAGATGGCTCACCGCACCCTGCTCTGTGGCGCGGGCCAGCTCGGCCTTGAGGGTGGACTTCAGCCCCGCGGCATAGCGCGCCATCAACTCATAACGGTTGGCGATGACGGCTTGCAAAGTGAGTTGATCGACTTCGGCGCGCACCTCGCCCAGTCGGAACTGCGGCGGTAGTTTGCGCGGCTTGGCCAAACCGACCCAGGACAAAGCGCGGATATAGGCCCAGCCGATATCGAACTCCCACCATTTGACCGAGAGCTTGGCCGAGGTGGGATAGGTGTGGTGGTTGTTGTGCAACTCCTCGCCGCCGATCAGCAACCCCCAGGGCGAGATGTTGTGGCTGCTGTCTCGCGCCGAAAAATTGCGATAGCCCCACCAATGACCCAACCCGTTGATCACCCCGGCCGCCCAGATTGGAATCCACAACATCTGCACGGCCCATACCGTGGCGCCGATCGCGCCGAACATCAGCACATCAAGTATGAGCAACAGCCCGACGCCCTGCCAGATAAAGCGGGAATAAACGTTGCGCTCCAACCAGTCGTCAGGCGTGCCGTGGCCGAATTTGCTCAGGGTTTCGGCGTTTCTCGATTCGGTTCGGTACAACTCGGCGCCGCGCAACAGCACCGTATCGATGCCGCGGGTCACCGGGCTGTGCGGGTCGTCGACCGTCTCGCACTTGGCGTGATGCTTGCGGTGAATCGCCACCCATTCCTTGGTGACCATGCCCGTGGTGAACCACAGCCAGAACCGGAAAAAGTGCGCGGCTATCGGGTGCAGTTCCAGCGCCCGGTGAGCCTGAGCGCGGTGCAGAAAAATAGTGACGGACGCAATGGTGATATGCGTGGTGATGAGCGCAAATAACACGATTTGCCACCACGATGCACGCAAAAGGCCGTGCCCAGCCCAATTCAAAAACACATCAAACATCAGAAACTTTCAGATCGATACAACATAATTGGAACTTTGCCACTGGCGAAAGTTGCATGCATTATCGGTCTTGCACCGTTGGCAGCGCTCAGGGCAAACGAGAAGCCCTTGTCAGTCCGCAAGCGTGGCATCGGTTTCGCCACAATCTCAAGGAAACGCTGGGCCGCCCCAAGTTTTCTTGACCCCCTCGGGGGGCTGACGCGAACGCGGCAGGTCTGGGGGCGCTAAGAAGAGGTCGGGCGCCGCTGCAGCACGGCGGCGTAAAAGCCGTCAGTGGCATGGCGATTGGGCAACAACTGCAAGTCCCCCTGGGTCACCAGTCCCTCGCCCTCCACGCCTTGCTGACGTAGCACCGCATCGGCGGGAACACGCTCGAAATCGGGGTGCGCAGACAGAAAGGCATTGACGATGCCGCTGTTTTCTTCCGGCAAGACGCTACAGGTGGCGTAAACCAACCGCCCGCCCGGCTTCAGCAGCGTTGCCGCCGATTGCAGGATGCTGGCTTGTTTTGTCGTCAACTCGGCAACATCTTCTGGCTTCTGTCGCCATTTCATATCAGGGTTACGGCGCAGGGTGCCCAATCCGGAGCAGGGCGCGTCCACCAGCACCCGGTCGACCTTGCCAGCGAGGCGCTTGACCCGTTCATCGCGTTCATGTGCGATGGCCACCGGGTACACATTGGACAGCCCGCTGCGCAGCAAGCGGGGTTTGAGCTTGGCCAGGCGGTAGTCGGCCACGTCGAACGCATAAAGCCGACCGGTGCTGCGCATCATGGCGCCCAGCGCCAGCGTCTTGCCGCCCGCCCCGGCGCAGAAATCGACCACCATTTCGCCGCGGCGCGGAGCCAGCAGCACGGCGAGCAACTGACTGCCTTCGTCCTGCACCTCCACCCAGCCTTCGCGAAAGACGGTGAGGTCCTGCAAAGCGGGTTTGCCTTCCAGACGCACGCCCCAAGGCGAATAGGGCGTTGCCTGTGCAGGCAGATTGAGGCGGGCGAACACGTCAAGCACGGCTTCGCGCCGCGCTTTCTGCACATTCACCCGCAAATCCAGCGGAGCCGGGCGCAACAGTGCCTGCGCCAGCGCGGGATATTCCGCGCCATAGTTCGCCTGCAAAGCAGCCGCCAGCCATTCCGGCAGACTCCAGCGCACCGCTTCGGGCAGGGCCATCGCATCTTGTGCCAGCAAGCGTTTGCGCCATTCGATCTGCTCGGGAGAAAGCGCCGCGTGCAGCGACTGCGCGTTTCCCGACCAGCCGAGAATGGCCAGACGCAGTTCCATCGCGCCGCCGATGCTCTCGTCGGTTGCGGCCAGCGTCTGAAACAGGCGCAGATGCCGCAGCACCTGATAGACCGTGTCGGCCAGGATCTGCCGGTCGGTCTTGCCCAGTTGCGGCTTGGCACGGAACAGCCGCGACAGCACGGCATCGGCCGCGGCGTCGAAGCGCAACATATCGCGCAGCACGTCGCGCGCGGTGTAAAGCAGGTCACGCGGTTTCATGGCGCTCTTTCAAAGGGGAGAATCGGAGGCCGGGCGGATGCGGGTACGCAAACCGTCGATCTGCACCCGCCCTTCCAGCAAGGCCCGCACGGCGGGGGGATAAATTCTGTGCTCTTCAAGCAAGACCCGCGCGGCCAGGGTTTCGGCCGTATCTGCGTCCAGCACCGGCACGGCGGCCTGCGCCAGAATGGGGCCGTGATCGAGCGCGCTGCTCACCAGATGCACGGTAGCACCGTGCCACTTCACCCCTTCCTCAAGGGCGCGGGCATGGGTGCGCAAACCGGTAAACGCCGGCAGCAAAGACGGATGGATATTCACCAGACGGCCCGCAAAGCGGTCGACGAAGGCCGCACCCAGCACCCGCATGAAGCCGCACAGCGCGATGACGTCGGGCTCCAGCGCGGCAATCACTTCGGCCAGAGCTTGGTCGAACGCCTCGCGGTTGGGAAAGTCGGCATGCGCGATCACCTGCGTGGGCACGCCGAAGGCTCGCGCAACGTCCAGCCCGGCGGCATCGGCCCGGTTGCTGATCACACCGCGCACGCAAACGCCCCATGCCGCTTCACGCTCGGCCTGAAGAATGGACTGCAGATTGCTGCCGCGCCCGGAAATGAGGAGAACCAGATTTTTCATCGGCGGGCAGTGTAGCCGTCGCGTCAGGCGTTTGATGCGCGCCGTGTTTGCGCGCGCTGCCGCGAAAACATGGCGCAGCGTGAATAATGATGCGTTTAACCCAGATATTCCATTGGGACACGGGGCGAAGCCCCGCCTAATGGAAAATCTGGGTTTAATCTCGCCACGCCGCCATGAAATGCCCTTTTTGCCAAAGCCCCGACACGCAGGTGATTGAAACCCGCGATGTGGAAGACAGCACCGCGCTGCGGCGGCGGCGGCGTTGCGGCAATTGCGACAAGCGCTTC
Source organism: Thiomonas intermedia (assembly GCA_022730375.1). Taxonomy (GTDB): domain Bacteria; phylum Pseudomonadota; class Gammaproteobacteria; order Burkholderiales; family Burkholderiaceae_C; genus Thiomonas; species Thiomonas intermedia_C. Next base: position 14,398 of record DZDA01000047.1, on the reverse strand, counting down.
ACCACCTATGAGCGCGCGGAGGTCAGCTTTCCGGTAGTGGTGAAAAAGGACGGCCGCCGCACCGAGTACGACCGCGACAAACTGCGCGCCTCTTTCCTGCTGGCCTTGCGCAAGCGCCCGGTCAGTGCCGACGCGGTGGACACCGCCATCGGACGCGTTGAGCAAATGCTGCTGCAAAGCGGCGCGCGCGAGCTGCCCTCCACTCAGATCGGCGCCTGGGTGATGGAGGAATTGCGCACGCTCGACGGCATTGCCTATGTGCGCTTTGCCTCCGTCTATCACAGCTTCAAGGATTTGAGCCAGTTTCTCGACGTGCTGCAGGAAATGCAGCCGCCCTCGCCTGCCGCCAAACCCCGGCGCGGCAAAACTCCGACATGAACCCGGACGACGTTTTATTCAGCGAACAAGACCAGCGCTTCATGCGCCGGGCGCTCGATCTGGCGCACGGCGCGATGTACCGCACCAGCCCCAATCCTCGGGTGGGCTGCGTGCTGGTGCGAGACGGCCAGGTGCTGGGCGAAGGCGCCACGCTGGCGGCGGGGCAGGACCATGCCGAAGTCCAGGCAGTGAAGCAAGCCTGGGAGCTCGGCCACGACGTGCGGGGCGCCACCGCCTATGTCACGCTGGAACCCTGCGCCCACCACGGCCGCACGCCGCCCTGCGCCGATCTGCTGGCCACGCAAGGCGTCGCGCGCGTGGTCGCTGCGCTGGTCGATCCCAACCCGCTGGTGGCAGGCCAGGGATTGCAGCGTTTGCGCGATGCCGACATCCAGGTCGAAGTCGGGCTGTTCGCCGATGAAGCGCGCGAGATCAACCTCGGCTTCATCTCCCGCATGGTGCGCGGCACACCCTGGGTGCGGCTGAAGGTGGCCGCCTCGCTGGACGGCGTCACCGCCCTGCCCAACGGCGCAAGCCAGTGGATCACCAGTGAAGCCGCGCGCGCCGACGGCCATCACTGGCGCGCGCGCGCCTGCGCCGTACTCAGCGGCCTGGGCACGGTGCGGGCGGACGACCCCCAGCTCAATGTGCGGGCGGTGCAGACGCCGCGCCAGCCCATCCGCATCATCATCGACAGCCGCCTGGAATGCCCGCCGACCGCTCGCCTGCTGCAGAGTGCCGACTCTCCGCTGTGGATCGTCCACGCCCTGCCGCCGGAACAGGCCGCACCGAGTCTGGCTGCGCTGCGCAGCGCGGCCATCACCTCGCTCGATCTGCAAGACATCGCCCTGCCCGCCGACCCCGACAAGCCGGGCAAGACCGATCTGCGCGCGCTGATGCAGGTGCTCGGCCAGCGGGGCATCAACGAGCTGCACTGCGAGGCCGGCGAAAAGCTCAACGGCTCACTGCTGCGCGCCGGCGTGGTCGATGAACTGCTGCTGTACCTTGCACCCCAGTTGCTGGGCGAGGGCGCCGGATTGGCGGCGCTGGGGCCCTATCAGCAGATCAACGAAGGCCTCGCGCTGCGATGGCATGATGTGCAGCGGGTCGGCGCCGATCTGCGCATTCTCGCCCGTTTCCCCCATGCTTTCCCCCATTCCTTTCCCCATTGAACCGTCATGTTCACCGGACTCATCACCACCGTCGGCAGCATCGCCGAAGTCACCCCCCTCGGTTCCCAAGCCAGTCACGGCAAACGCGTGCGCCTGCAGGTCGATCCAGCCTGGCTGCTGGGCGTAGAGCTCGGCGAGAGCATCGCCGTCAGCGGCGCCTGCATGACGGTGGCGGATCTTCAGCCCGGTGGCTTTGCCTTCGACATTTCGGCCGAAAGCCTGGCGCGCACCACGGGGCTGGACGTGCCGGGCGCCCGGGTCAATCTGGAACAGTCGGTCGCGCTGTCCACCAAGCTTGGCGGCCATCTGGTCACCGGCCATGTGGACGGCGTCGGTCAGGTGGCCCGGTTCGAGCCCATCGGCGAATCCTGGCTGCTGGAGGTGGATGCGCCCGCCGCGCTGGGCAAGTTCTTTGCGTACAAGGGCTCCATCGTGATCAACGGCGTGAGTCTGACGGTCAACCGCGTCGAAGATCTGTCGGGGCTTTGCCGCGTCAGCATCAACCTCATTCCGCATACCCTGCAGCACACCAATCTGCATCAGTTGCGCGAGGGCAGCGCGGTGAATCTCGAAATCGACCTCATCGCCCGCTATGTCGAGCGCATGCTGGGTGCACCAGAGGGTCTGAAAGATGTGTGAGTTGTTCGCCTACTCCAGCCGCGTGCCCGCGCGGGTGCGGTTCGCCTTTCGTGAATTCGCGCGCCACGGCGGGCCGCACGCCGCCAACCCCGACGGCTGGGGTGCGGCCTACTACGAAGGCAGCGACGCGCATGTGCTGCGCGAAGCGCAACCCGCGCTGTCCAGCGCCTTCATTCCGGTGCTCGAAAAGCACGACTTTCACAGCCCGCTAGTCATCGCACATATCCGACGCGCTTCGCGCGGCCCGGTGGCGCTGGTCAACACCCAGCCTTTCGCCCGCGAGCTGTTCGGCAAGCGCCACATCTTTGCCCACAACGGCGATCTGCCGGACATCGAGCAGGCGCTTCCTCTGGCGCATGCAGCGCACCGCCCGATGGGCCAGACCGATTCCGAACATGCGTTCTACGTGCTCATGCAATCGCTGCAAGTGCTCGATGCGGCGGGCGAAAGCGGCGACCTCAAACGCCGCATCGAAGCGGTCTCCAACTTCGCCTCCAAATTGCGCGCCCTCGGCCCAGCGAACTTCCTGTTCACCGATGGCGACCTGCTGTTCGCCCACGCGCATCGCCGCCGCAGTCATCCGGGCAACACATGGGCGCCTGGCCTGCATCTGCTCATGCGCGAAGCCGCCAGCGAACATCAGATGCGCGCCTCTGGGTTGCACGTTCAAGGCCGCGACGACAAGCCCGCGCCCGCCGTGATGCTCGCCAGCGTGCCCCTCACCCCGGAAGACTGGGAGCCCCTGCCAGAGAACACCCTGCTCGTCGTACAGCAGGGCCGATTTATCGCGCGCCTCAGTGCTTGATCAGTGCCCCGATCAGCACCCCAACCAAGCTCTGAATCAGCGTTTGAACCGGCCACAGGCAAGTCGCCCGTTGCAAACGGACACAGGCTCAACCTTTGCCGCTGATAAAGTTTGGCCCGACTTCCCCTGAGTCGCCCGCCAAGAGCCCATGAAACGTTTGCCTGCCCGCCTTCTACCCGCCTTCGCCCTCCTCTGGCTCGCCCTGGTTCCCCGCCCAAGTTGGGCGCTGGGGCTGGGCGGCGTATCCGACTGGGCGCAGTCCACCTGGAATGCCGCGGTCAGCACCACCCAGACCGGACAGGACGATCTGTACTTCAGCGGCTACACCTGGCACGACCCCGGCACCTACACCGAGGCCAAGCGCGCGACGCTCAACAAACACGCCTGGGGTATCGGCTGGGGCCGCCATCACATCAATGCCGACGGCAACGAAGACATGGTGTACGCCATGATCTTCTCCGACTCGCACTGGAACGCCGAGCCCGTGGTCGGCTATGCCCATCAGTGGATGTACTTCAACGATTCCCCAGTGGGATTCGGTCTGGGCTACACCCTGGCCGTCACCTCGCGCGCCGACATTTTCAACAACATTCCCTTCCCCATCGCCCTGCCCATCGCCTCCCTCCGTTTCGGCAAACTGTCGATTTATGGCACCTTCATCCCGAAGGTGAACAACAAGCTCAACAACGGAAACGTCGCGTTTTTCTTCGGGCGCTACGAATTCTGACAAGGCAAGCGGCGCAAGCGCGCCGGGTGAGGCGCTTTTAGAATGGTGGGCTTTTCAGCAGCGTCCAGTCCCCATCATGCCCCTGTCCCCCGTTCCTGACATCATTGCCGAGCTCAAGGCCGGGCGCATGGTCATCCTGGTCGATGAGGAAGACCGCGAAAACGAAGGCGATCTGGTCCTCGCGGCCGAGCACATCACCCCGCAGGCGATCAATTTCATGGCCACGCATGCGCGCGGTCTGATCTGCCTCACCCTCACCGCCCAGCGCTGTGCGCAGCTTGGACTGCGGCACATGGTCGAGCACAACGGCTCTTCGCACGGCACCGCCTTCACCGCGTCCATCGAAGCTGCCGAAGGCGTCACCACGGGCATCTCGGCGGCCGACCGCGCGCGCACCGTGCAGGCCGCCGTAGCGCGCAACGCACAGGCCAGCGACATCGTGCAACCAGGTCACATCTTCCCGCTGATGGCCGCTGAAGGCGGCGTGCTGATGCGCGCCGGGCACACCGAAGCCGGCTGCGACCTCGCCGCCCTGGCCGGGCTGGAACCCGCCGCCGTGATCTGCGAGGTGATGAACGCCGACGGCACCATGGCGCGGCTGCCCGATCTCGAACAATTTGCCGCGCTGCACGAGCTGAAAATCGGCGCCATTGCCGATCTCATCGAATACCGCAGCCGCACAGAATCGCTGGTGCAACGCATCGGTGAACAAGCGCTGCAAACCCCCTTTGGCCCCATGCGCTGCGTGGCCTATACCGATCGCGCCGGTCATGGCCTGCATCTGGCACTGGTGCATGGCGATCTCGCCAGCCTGCAGGCCCCGCTGGTGCGCGTGCACGAGCCCTTGTCCGTCCTCGACCTGCTCGACACCGAGTGCCAACGCCATTCCTGGAATCTGCCGCAGGCCCTGCAGCGCATCGTGCGTGAAAGCGTCGGCGTGGCCGTGCTGCTCAACTGCGGTGAATCGGCCGCGCAATTGCAAAGCCAGTTTGAGCGCTTGTTGCAGCCGGTGCCGACGCCGCCCAAATCGGGCGTCACCGCCCTGCGCGACTACGGTATCGGCGCGCAAATCCTCCGTGACCTGGGCGTGCGGCAGATGCGGCTGCTCGGGCAGGCGCGCAAAATGCCCAGCATGGCAGGCTACGGCCTGGAAATTCTCGGCTTCGAGCCCGCGCCGCAAACCCGCTGCGCTGCCACGCCCAGCGCGTAAGCTGTCTGCCCGGGCGCCGCGTTGCGGCGTTGCTTTTACCTACTTTCCCCCAAAGCTCCTTCACCCCCTCCACGCCATGCAAAACGTCCAGAACCGCATTCTTTCCGAACAACTCGATGGCCGTGAGCTGCGCATCGCCGTGGTGCAGGCCCGCTTCAACACCGCGCTGACCGACCGGCTCACCCAGTCCTGCCTCGACGAACTCCAGCGCCTGGGGGTGAACGAAGACGACATCGGGCTCTACACCGTCCCCGGCGCGCTCGAACTGCCGCTGATGCTGCAGGCGCTGGCCGAGAGCGAGGCTTTCGATGCGCTGATTGCCATCGGCTGCGTGATTCGCGGCGACACCTATCACTTCGAGGTCGTCTGCAATACCAGCGCGGCCGGCATCGCCCAGGTGGCGCTTGACTACAACATGCCGGTGGCCAACGGCGTGCTTACCGTGGAGAACGAGGCGCAAGCCGAAGCACGCATCGACAAAGGCGCCGAATGCGCCCGCGTCGCGGTGGAGATGGCCAACCTGTTCATCGACATCAGCGACAACGACGACGAGGCCGCATGACCGCAACCACCGCCCCCAAAAGCGCGCGGCGCAAGTCGCGCGAGCTCGCGTTCCAGGGCATTTACGAATGGCTGCTCGCCGGCAGCGACACCGGCGCCATCGAGGCCTTTCTGCATGAGCGCTACCCCACCATCAAGCTCGACGACGCGCACTTCCAGTCGCTGCTGCATGGCGCGCTGGCCGAGGCCGGGCCGCTCGACGCCCTCATTCAGCCGCACATTGACCGCCAGACCAGCGAGCTTTCACCGGTGGAGCATGCCCTGCTGCTGATGGGCGCATTCGAGCTGCAGCGTCATCTCGACGTGCCCTATCGCGTGGTCATCAACGAAGCGGTCGAACTCGGCAAGGTGTATGGCGGCACCGACGGCTACAAATACGTCAACGGCGTGCTCGACCGCATTGCTGCGCAATTGCGCAAGACCGAGGTCGAAGCCGCCAACCAGTCGCACCCGCAGGCACCGCCCACGGCCACCGACTTCAGCCCGCCGCCCAACCCCTACGCGAACGTGCCCGTCAGCCACAAGGCCAAAACCCCGCCGCGACGCGCAGCCGCTTCTTTCCCCCGGCGCGCCAGCGCCAGCCCGCGTCCGCCGCGCAAAGACTGACCCCCGCCGAACACCTACCATGCGCCTCGCCCTTCGCAATCAGTCCATCGAACCCTTCTACGTCATGGACGTGGTGCGCGCCGCTGCCGAACAACAAACGGCCTGGGAAGTGCAGGGCAGGCGCATGATTCACCTCAGCGTGGGCGAGCCCGATTTCACCGCGCCCGAACCCGTGGTCGAAGCCGCCACCCGAGCCCTGCGCGACGGCCGCACCGGCTACACCCTGGCGCCCGGTCTGCCTGCGCTACGCGAGCGCATCGCACAGCACTACGCCCAGGTGCACGGCGTGACCCTCGATCCTGAGCGCGTATTCATCACTGCGGGCGCCTCGGGCGCCCTCACCCTGGCCAGCCTGCTGCTGTTCAATCCGGGCGATGAAGTGCTCATGCCCGACCCGAGCTATCCGTGCAACAAGAACTTCGTTGCCGCAGCGGGCGCCCGGGCACGCATGCTGCCCGCCCCCGCCGCGCAACGCTTTCAGCTCACCGCCGGCGAAGTCGAAGCGGCGTGGACGCCGCAGACTGCCGGGGTTTTGCTGGCCTCACCCTCCAACCCCACCGGCACCTCCATCGCGCCAGACGAACTGCGCCGCATCGCCGACGTGGTGCGCGCGCGCGGCGGGGTGAGCATCGTCGATGAAATCTATCTGGGCCTCAGCTATGAAGTCGGCTATGGCCACACCGCGCTGGCCGCAGGCGACGACATCATCACCGTCAACAGCTTCTCCAAATACTTCCAGATGACCGGCTGGCGGCTGGGCTGGCTGGTCGTACCGCCTGCGCTCGTCGCCCCGCTGGAGCGCATGGCCGGCAATCTGTTCATCTGCGCCAGCAGCGTGGCGCAACATGCCGCGCTGGCCTGCTTCGAGCCCGACACCCTGACCGAATACGAACGCCGCCGCGCCGAGTTCCAGCGCCGCCGCGACCTGATCGTGCCCGGCCTCGAAGCCTTGGGCCTGCGCGTGCCCGTGCGGCCGGACGGCGCATTTTATGTGTACGCCGACTGCTCGGCCTATAGCGCCGACAGCTGGGACTTCTGCTTCGAGGTCATGCGCGATACCGGCGTGGTGCTCGTACCCGGCAAAGACTTCGGCGCCGCCGAGCCCCAGCGCTACTTCCGCCTGAGCTATGCCAACAGCATCGCCAACCTGCAGGAAGCGCTGGCCCGGCTGCGCGGCTATCTGGAACGCAAGGCTGCATGAAAATCGCCCCATGAACCTGGAGCATCGCATCCTGCTGATCGCGGGCCCGAATGGCGCTGGAAAAACCACCTTCGCCAAGGTCTTCCTGCCCGATGCGGAGATGGCGGTACAGCGTGTGGCGCAAGGCAGGCATGCCATCCCTGAAGCCGTCATCCGACGCCGTTTTTCAGCCGGATTACTCAATTTCCATCAGCTCTACAAACCGTTGGTGAACGCCTGGGCACTTTATGACAACTCGGGTGATCTACCCACTCTGATCAGCAGCGGGGACAACCCATGACCATCTCTCCGATCAAGCACACCACGCCTTCCGTCGACCCCGACCTGCAGAAAGTCGAGCCTGCCCTGCGCCGCGCAGCCCAAGGAGCGCGTGAACTCGCGCTGCGTACCGGCACGCCTTGCTATGTCTGGCGCGATGGCAAGCTGATCAACATTGGCAGCCCGCAGAAGAATCCCTCCGCTGACACCCACACCGCAGAGAAGGCATGAACTCGACCGCCACGATTTCGGCATCCCCTCCTTGCCTCGCCGTTTTCCACTGGCCCGTGCGGGTGTACTGGGAAGACACCGACGCCGGGGGCATCGTCTATTACGCCAACTATCTCAAGTTCTTCGAGCGCTCGCGCACGGAATGGCTGCGCAGCCTGGGGCTGGCGCAATCGGAGCTGGCGGCACAATCGGGCCTGGTGTTCGTCGTGGCCGACGTGCACCTGCGCTACGCCGCCCCCGCGAAACTCGACGACGCGCTGCAGATCCAGCTTCGCTTGCAGGACATCGGCAGTGCCAGCCTCACCGTCGCGCAACAGGCTTGGTGCTGCGACGCCAGCGGTGCGCCCGCCGCGCTGCTGTGCGAGGCTGCGGTACGCGTGGGCTGCGTGGCGGCGGCCACTCTGCGGCCATCGCGCATTCCGCGGGAAGTCAGCGATCGCGTCAGCCGCTGGGCAACGCCTGTTCCACCCGCGCCCTGAGCTGCAGCACGTCTTTGCAACCCGCCCTGTCGTGAACCTTTTTTCCACACCCCTGTCTTCCCTGAGACGCCTCTGCCCGTTGGGGATTTGTTGTAATGCAGGCTGTCTCTCCTGAGCCGCGCGCTCACTCTCCCACTACCTACAGCCAGACCTCCCTATGGATCAAAACTTCTCCATCGTGTCCATGGTGCTCGGCGCCAGCATCGTGGTGCAGCTGGTGCTCGCCCTTCTGCTCTCCGTGTCGCTGGCGAGCTGGACCGTCATCTTCCGCAAGTATTTCGCCATCAAGTCGGCGCGGGTGAAGTCTGAAGACTTCGAACAGGAGTTCTGGTCGGGCACGGGGCTGAACGACCTGTACCAATCAGCGCTGAGCAACGGCCGCCACGGCAGCCCGCTGCAGCGCATCTTCGCCTCGGGCATGCGCGAATACCTCAAGCTGCGCGAGCGCCATGTGCTCGACGGCTCCACGCTGGTGGACGGCGCCCGCCGCGCCATGCGCGCCGCCTTCCAGCGCGAGATGGACGCACTCGAAGCCAACCTATCCTTTCTCGCCTCGGTCGGGTCGGTCTCGCCTTATGTCGGCCTGTTCGGCACGGTGTGGGGCATCATGCACGCCTTCGTCGGCCTGTCCAATCTGCAGCAGGTCACGCTGGCCACCGTGGCGCCCGGCATTGCCGAAGCCCTAGTGGCCACGGCCATCGGCCTGTTCGCCGCCATCCCCGCGGTGATCGCCTACAACTTCTTCGCCCGCGACATCGACCGTCTGGCCAATCGCTACGAGTCGTTCACCGAAGAGTTCTCCAACATCCTGCAACGCCAGAGCGCGCCGCATCCGGCTGCGGCGCAGGCCGCTGCCGCGGCAAGCGCCGGGCGTGCCGGGCCGGTCACCGGCTTTGGCGGAGGGCGCTGAGATGACGCCCCCTCGCTCATCCCGTTCGCTGCCTCCTGGGGAGTTCTGACATGCCCGCCATTCAATCCAGCAGTCGCGGGCATCGCTCGCGGCGCGCTCTGGCCGACATCAATGTCGTGCCCTACATCGACGTCATGCTGGTGTTGCTGATCATTTTCATGGTGACTGCGCCGCTCATCACGCCCACCATGGTCAAGCTGCCCACCGTAGGCAATGCGCCGCAGGCGCCCAGCACCTTGGTACAGGTCACCATCCAGAAGGATGACATGCTCGAAGTCTCGCTGCGCGACCCCAAGAGCAAGGCCGCCAACGCCGCGCCGCAGCCCGTCAGCCTCAAGGACTTGCCGCAGACCGTGCAGCAATTGGCCGCGCAGGCCGGTCTGAGCCTCGATGCCATGCCGGTGCTGATCGCCGCCGACAAAAACGTGAAGTACGACGCGGTGATGCGCGCGCTCAACCTGCTCAAACAACACGGTGTGGAGCGCGTGGGCCTGGCCGTCCAGTCCAACCCTTCCTGATGCGTTTTTTGCCCCGATTTTTACACCGGTTTTTTCCCCTTCTCCCATGAACACCGCGCGCTTATCTCCAGGCGACCCCTCCGCGCTGCGGCCGCCGCACGAACGCGGCACCCTGCGCGCCTTTGGCCTGGCCGCCCTGTTCCATCTGCTGCTCATCGCCCTCATCGCCTTCGGCGTGCACTGGAAGAGCCACCCGCCCGAAGCGGTGGAGGCCGAGTTGTGGTCGCCCACGGTGCAGCGCGCCGCGCCCCGACCCACCGCGCCAATGGAACGCAAGCAGCCGCAACCCCAGCCGCAGCCCGCCCCGCCACCGCCGCCGCCCAAGCCAGTGGCCACTCCCAAACCCGAGCCGCAGGTGCAACAGGCCGACATCGTGCTGAAGCAGGAGCGCGAAGCCGCGCTCAAAAAACAGCAGGCTGAGCAGCAAGCGTTGATCGAAAAACGGCTCAAGGAAGAGCAGAAAAAACTCGCCGTGGAAAAGCAGCGCCTTGCCGAGCAGAAGCAGCAACAGGAACTCAAACAACAACAGCTGGCCGAACAGCGCAAACAGCAGCAGGAAGAAAAACTGCGCCAGGAAAAACTAGCCGAGCAGAAAAAACTGGCTGAACAAAAGCGGCTGGCCGAGCTGAAGCAGAAAAAGCTGGAGCAGCAGCAGGCGCAGATGGCCGCCTCGTCACGCGACGATTACATGAAGCAGTTGATGCAGCAGGCGGGCACCGGCGCGGCGAACAGCACAGGCACTGCGGCGCGTACCTCCGGTCCGTCGGGCACGTATGCAGCGCGCATCGCCAGTCTGGTGCGGGAGAACGTGACCTACCCCGAAATCAACCAGATCACCGGCGACCCGCGGGTGACGGTGCTGGTCAACCTGGCGCCGGACGGCACCGTGCTCACCGCGAAAATCGAGCGCTCCAGCGGTGTGGCGAGCTGGGATCAGGCCGTGCTGCGCGCCATTGAGCGGGTGCACCAGTTCCCGCCCGACAGCAACGGCAAGTACTGGACGCCGATGTTGGTCAAAGCCGGACCGCGCGACCCAAGCTGATCAGTAATCGATTTCTGCCCGGCCGTCTTTCGAGAGCTGGGCCAACGCGCTCAGTATCGGATCGGTGGGCGGCAGGCGGCAGGCCGCCACACTCAGGCGCACTTGCGCGCCGGCGCGTTCGACGTCGAGCAGCAGCGGCAGCCCGTCTTCGCTGGCGTGCTGGCGGGCGAGCCCCACCAGCGGCTCGGCCGAGCTGGCGCCGTTGAGTTTGAGACGGATGCTTTTTCCCAATCGCGCGCGGGCCTCTTCGAGCGTCCATACCGCGTCGGCGTTGAAACGCAGCCCGCCGTTGAAGCGGTCGATCTGCGCCTTGCCGCGCAGCACCAGCAGGGCGTCGTCGCGCAGGCGGTCGCGCACGGTGTCGAGCAGGCTTTCGCCGATGACGATTTCCATCGCGCCCGATCGATCTTCGAGCGCGAGAATGGCGATGCGCCCGCGCTGCGACTGCACCAGACGCACCCCGGCCGCGATGCCTGCGATAGTCACCTGGTCGCGCGAATCCACCAGATCCATCAGCGCTGTCGGTGCGAAGCGCCGCACCTCCTCGGCACTGGCGTCGAACAGGTGGCCGCTGAGGTAGTAGCCGATGGCGGTTTTCTCAAAGGAGAGCTTGGTGCGCAGATCCCAGGGCTCGACCTCGGGCAGCAGCGGCTCGTGCGCGGGGTTGTGGCCGCCATCGGCGGCGTCGGCGGCGAACAGGTCAAACAGCCCGGCCTGCTGCCGGGCGGCCTCGCGCTGCGTGGCGTAATCCATCGCGGTTTCCACCGCGGCCATCACCGCGGCACGCTCGGGGTGCAGGGTATCGAACGCGCCGGCCTTGGCCAAAGCTTCGAGCACGCGCTTGTTGATGCGGGTGCGGTCCACCCGCTCGGCAAAGTCGAACAGCGAGGTGAAGGGCCGCTCTTGCCGCGCGGCGATCATGGCTTCGACGGCGGCCTGGCCGTTGCCTTTGATGGCCCCCAGCGCGTAGCGGATGGTCTTGCTGTCCACCGGATCGAAGCGCCACTGCGAGGCGTTGACATCGGGCGGCAGCACGGCGATGCCGCGCGCCTGCGCGTCTTCCACCAGCACCTTGAGTTTGTCGGTATCGTCGAGGGCGATGCTCATGTTGGCCGCGAGGAATTCGGCGGGGTAATGCGCCTTCATCCAGGCCGTCTGCACGGCGAGCAGCGCGTAGGCGGCTGCGTGCGATTTGTTGAAGCCGTAGCCCGCGAACTTCTCCATCAGGTCGAAGATTTCGTTGGCCTTCTCCGGCTTGATGCCGTTCCTGGCCGCCCCCTCGGCGAAGATGCCGCGATGCTGCGCCATTTCCTCGGGCTTTTTCTTGCCCATGGCGCGGCGCAGCAGGTCGGCGCCGCCGAGCGAGTAGCCACCGATGACCTGCGCCACCTGCATCACCTGCTCCTGATAGACCATGATGCCGTAGGTTTCCTCCAGCACTGAGGCCATGCGCGGGTCGGGATAGGCCACGTCTTCCTTGCCGGCCTTGCGCGCGCAGTAGGTGGGAATGAGGTCCATCGGGCCGGGGCGGTACAGCGCCACCAGGGCGATGATGTCCTCGAAACGGTCGGGCTTCGCGTCGCGCAGCATGCCTTGCATGCCGCGCGATTCAAGCTGGAACACGGCAACGGTATCGCCCTTGGCCATGAGTTTGTAGCTCTTGGCATCGTCCAGCGGAATGTCTTCGAGCTTGAAATCGGCGCGGTCCGGGTGGTTGCGGCGGATGAGCTGCGCGCCCAGCTCCAGGATGGTCAGTGTGGCCAGACCAAGAAAGTCGAACTTCACCAGCCCGGCGGCCTCCACATCGTCTTTGTCGTACTGCGAGACGGCGTCGGTGCTGCCCGGCTGGGCATAGAGTGGGCAGAAGTCGGTGAGTTTGCCCGGCGCAATGAGCACGCCGCCCGCGTGCATGCCGATGTTGCGCGGCAAGCCTTCGAGTTGCTGGGCGAGGTCGAGCAATTGCCTGACCTCCTCTTCCTCCTCGTAGCGCTGGGCCAGCATGGGCTCTTGCTTGAGCGCGTCGGCAATCGTGATGTGCTGGCCCGGCTTGGCGGGAATGAGCTTGGCGATGCCGTCGCAGAAGGTGTAGCTCAGATCGAGCACCCGCCCGACGTCGCGAACCGCGGCGCGCGCGGCCATGGTGCCGAAGGTCGCGATCTGCGACACGGCTTCGACGCCGTACTTCTCCTTCACATAGTCGATGACGCGGTCGCGATTCTCCTGGCAGAAGTCGATGTCGAAGTCGGGCATCGACACCCGCTCCGGGTTCAGAAAGCGCTCGAACAGCAGCGCGTATTCCAGCGGATCGAGATCGGTGATGCGCAGGCTGTACGCCACCAGCGAGCCGGCGCCCGAACCCCGCCCAGGCCCCACCGGGCAGCCGTGATTTTTCGCCCAGTTGATGAAGTCGGCCACGATGAGGAAGTAGCCCTCGAAGCCCATCTTGGCGATGATGCCCAGCTCGTACTCCAGCCGCTGCTGGTAGCGCGGGCGGGCCGCCTCGCGCTTGTCGGCCTGCGGATAGAGCACAGCCAGCCGCTGCTCCAGCCCGTCCTGCGCCTGCTGGCGGAAGAACTCGGCGGGGGTCAGTCCCTCGGGCGTGGGAAACAGCGGCAATTGCGGCTTGCCCAGATCGAGCACCAGATTGCAGCGCTGCGCAATTGCCACGGTGTTGGCCAGTGCGCTGGGCACATCGGCAAACAGCGCCTCCATCTCCGCCTGCGACTTGAAATACTGCTGATCGGTGAACTTGCGCTGGCGGCGCGGGTTGCCCAGGGTTTCGCCCTCGGCAATGCACACCCGCGCTTCGTGCGCCTCAAAATCTGTGCCCTTCAGAAACTCCACCGGGTGGGTTGCCACCACGGGCAGGCCAAGTTCCGCAGCCAGCGGCACCGCCGCCTGCACATGCGGCTCGCACGCGGCATGACCGCTGCGCTGCAACTCGATATAGAAACGCCCCTCGAACACAGCCGCGTGCTGCCGCGCCAGATCGCGCGCGGTGGCCGTGTCGCCCTGCAGCAGCGCCTGGCCTATCGCGCCTTCATGCGCACCCGAGAGGGCGATCAGGCCGTCGGCCAGCCCGCCCTCAAGCCATTCCCACTGCACCACGGCGCGTCCACGCTGCTGGTTGTCCAGCCAGGCGCGGCTGAGCAGCTCGCAGAGGTTGAGATAGCCGGTGTGGTTCTGCACCAGCAGCAGCAGCCTCGTGAACTGTCCCGGATTGCGGGCGCTGCCCAGCAGCACGTCACAGCCGATGATCGGCTTGACCCCAGCGTCCAGCGCGGCCTTATAGAACCGCACGGTGGCAAACAGGTTGTTGAAATCGGTAATCGCCAGCGCCCCCTGCCCGTCGCGGGCGGCTGCAGGCACCATATCGTCCACGCGCAAGGCGCCGTCGACGATGGAGTATTCAGTGTGGGTGCGGAGATGGACGTAGGGCATCGGGGTATTTTAGGGAGGCGCCGATCCCTGGTGCACACTCAATGAGCCGCCAACTTCTGCACCTCGGCCAGCACAAACGACTTCATGCGAGGCAGTTCCACCAGCGTGGTCTGCCACACAATGCCAAGGTCCACGGTGAAGTAGCCATGAGCCACCGCATTGCGCAAACGATAGGCGTCGGCCAGTGCGATCTCGGGATGCCGATGCAGAAAGTCCGGAT
>DZDA01000046.1:2764-18355 GCA_022730375.1 Thiomonas intermedia | reverse complement strand
GAGCAAGGCGAACCCGTCTGCGCCGCCTGAGCCGCCTCATCATGCAAACAACGGCCATTTCTTCCCCTTCTGACTCCGTGCAGCGCGTGATCGACGCGCTGGCCGCCCTGGGGCATGCCGAGCCGCCGGTGATGCTCGACGCCGCCGCCCGCACCGCGCAGCAAGCAGCCGACGCCCTCGGCGTGGCGCTGGGACAGATCGCCAAGTCCATCGTGTTCCGCCATGTCGACAGCGACCGCGCGGTGCTGGTGGTTTGCGCCGGCGACCGCCGGGTGGACGAAAAGACTGTTGCCGCGCAGGTGGGCAAGCTCGCTCGGGCCGATGCCGATTTCGTGCGCGCCGCCACCGGCTTTGCCATCGGCGGGGTCAGCCCGGTGGGCCACACCCAGCCGCCCATTGCCCTGGTGGATGACAGTCTGTGGCGCTTCGACCGCATCTGGGCGGCAGCGGGCCATCCGCATGCGGTCTTTCCTCTGCGGCCCGATGACCTGCCGCGCTGGCTGGGCGTTGCGCCGAGTCTGGTGACGCGGGCGCCGCAATGACGGTTCCCTCCCCCTGCATCAACATCTGCACGCTGGACACCGCCTGCGGGCTTTGCCTGGGCTGCGCCCGCACCCTGCAGGAAATCAGCGACTGGCCCAATCTGGACGACGCGGGCAAGCGCGCCGTCTGGGCGCGCATCGCCGAACGGCGTTGGCAGGGGCTGGCAGCCTGTCGGGCTTTGGAGTCGTCGGCTGCAAATGAGCCGCAGCGGTCCATTTTTCAGCGGCTTCTTGACCCATAGCGAGGCTATGGGCCTGCAAATCCGGCAAAAACTGTCCTCGCTGGGGCCCATTTTCGCTTTCGACGACCAAAGCCCGACAGGCTGCTGGCCCCCGAGCAGCCCATCGCGCTCAAACCCAAGCCTGTCAGCGCCCGGTGAGCCGGTTCCGGGCTGGCGTCCCGCCGGATCGCCTAAAATTCGCTGCTCAAAAAAACGGCAGCGCCGACGTTGCCCGCCTTCTGCTCGCACACTGCCCGCCGCGCCCATGTCCAACCCCGCTGATCTCATTGCCTTCGCGCCCTTAACCGGGCTGGTGGGCGGCCTGCGTCTGGGGCGGCACCTGCTGCCCAACCGCGTGTTCGCCGCGCCCATGGCCGGGGTGACCGACCGGCCCTACCGTCGCCTGGCGCGGCAACTCGGCGCGGGCTACTGTGTGAGCGAGATGGTGACCTCGCGCGCCGATTTGCGCGACACCCTCAAGACCTCGCGGCGCGCCAATCACGACGGCGAGGCCGCGCCCATCGCGGTGCAGATCGTCGGCACCGACCCCGAGCAGATTGCCGAGGCTACCCGCTACAACCTGGAGCGCGGCGCCGACATCATCGACATCAATATGGGCTGCCCGGCGAAGAAGGTGTGCAACCGCTGGGCTGGCTCCGCGCTGATGCAGGACGAAGATCTCGCCGCGCGGCTGGTGGAGGCTGCGGTGGCGGCCGCCCGCCCGTTTGGCGCACCGGTCACGCTCAAGATGCGCGCCGGCTGGTGCGCCAGCGCGCGCAACGCGCCACGCATCGCCCGCAGGGCCGAAGCCGCAGGCGCCGCGATGCTGGTGGTGCACGGCCGCACCCGCGAGCAGGGCTATGGCGGCGAAGCCGAATATGCCACGCTTGCCGAAGTGAAGCGCAGCGTGGGCATTCCGGTGGTGGCCAACGGCGATATCGACTCACCGCAAAAAGCCGCCGTCGTGCTGTCGCAAAGCGGCGCCGACGCTGTGATGATCGGCCGTGCCGCCATGGGTCGGCCCTGGCTGTTCGGCCAGATCGCGGCCTATCTGGAGCACGGTATCTTGCAGCCCGACCCGGCGCCCGGGCAATGGCGCGACTGGCTGTTCGCCCACCTCGACGACCACTATGCGCTGTATGGCGAAGCCATCGGCGTGCGCACCGCGCGCAAGCATGTGGGCTGGTACGTTGCGGCCCTGCCAGAAGGCGAGACCTTCCGCCGTCACTTCAACACTCTGGACAGCGCAGCCGAACAACTCGCGGCGCTGCGCGGCTTCCTCGATCCCGGTTCCAATCAGGCCGCGCCGCTGGCTGCCTGAAACCGTCCCGTTCTCTCGCATCCCGCCATGCCCGCCGTCCCCCGCAAGACCACGCTCGAACAATGTGTCGTCGATAGCCTCGATGTCTATTTCAACGACCTCGGCGGCTCCGAGCCGCACGGCATTCATGCCATGGTGCTGACCGCGGTGGAAAAACCGCTGCTGGCCACGGTGATGAAGCATGCCGAGGGCAACCAGTCGCTCGCAGCGCGCTGGCTCGACATCAACCGCAACACCCTGCGCAAGAAGCTTGCCGAACACAAGCTGCTCTGACCCACCCAGCCGCACCCGCCCATTTCCATCCACCGAGACTTCCATGCAAGCCCTGATTTCCGTTTCCGACAAAACCGGCGTGCTCGACTTCGCCCGCGATCTGCACGCCCTGGGCGTGCGCCTGCTGTCCACCGGCGGCACCGCCAAGATGCTGCAGGGCGCCGGTCTGCCGGTGCTTGAGGTGGCCGACTACACCGGCTTTCCGGAAATGCTCGACGGCCGGGTGAAGACCCTGCATCCCAAGGTGCATGCCGGCCTGCTGGCGCGGCGCGACCTGCCCGAGCACTTGGCGCAGACCGATGCGCACGACCTGCCGGCCATCGACATCCTCTGCGTCAATCTCTACCCCTTCGAGGCCACGGTGGCGGGGCCGCACACGCTCGATGAGGCCATCGAGAACATCGACATCGGCGGCCCGGCCATGGTGCGTTCGGGCGCCAAGAACTACCGCCACGTTGCCGTGGTGACCGACCCGGCCGACTACGCCGTGGTGGTGGACGAGCTACGCGCGGGGGGCCAGGTGAGCGACGCCACGCGCTTTCGCCTCTCGGTGGCGGCGTTCAACCGCATCGCCCAGTACGACGCGGCCATCTCCAACTACCTGTCGGCGCTGCAGGACGACGGCACGCGCGCTTCCTTCCCTGGGCAGTTCAACCTGTCTTTCGTCAAGCAGCAAGACCTGCGCTACGGCGAGAACCCGCACCAGAACGCGGCGTTCTACGTCGAGCCGGGCGCGCGCGAGGCCAGCATCGCCACCGCGCGCCAGTTGCAGGGCAAGGAGCTCTCATACAACAACATCGGCGACGCCGACGCCGCGCTGGAATGCGTGAAGCAGTTCGACGCCGCGCCCGCCTGCGTCATCGTCAAGCACGCCAACCCCTGCGGCGTGTCCTACGGCACGTCCCTGCTGGACGCCTATGAGCGTGCCTACAAAACCGATCCCGAATCTGCGTTCGGCGGCATCATCGCCTTCAACGGCGAACTCGACGGCGCGACCGCGCAGGCGATCGTCGAGCGTCAGTTCGTCGAGGTCATCATCGCCCCGAAGGTGTCGCAGGCCGCCATCGACATCTGTGCAGCCAAGAAGAACGTCCGCCTGCTTGAATGCGGCCTGTGGCCTGAGCAGCCCGGCGCGCGGCTGGACTACAAGCGCGTCAACGGCGGGCTGCTGGTGCAGGACGCAGACCTGCTGCTGTCCGGCGACATTCAGGTGGTGAGCCAGCGCCAGCCGACCGCGGAAGAAATGCGCGATCTGCTGTTCGCCTGGCGGGTGGCCAAGTTCGTCAAGTCCAACGCCATCGTCTATGCCAAGGACAACGCCACCATCGGCGTCGGCGCGGGGCAGATGAGCCGCGTCAACTCTGCGCGCATCGCCGCCATCAAGGCCGAGCACGCCGGCCTGCCCGTCCCCGGCTCGGTCATGGCCTCCGACGCCTTCTTCCCCTTCCGCGACGGCATCGACAACGCCGCCCAGGCCGGCATCAAGGCCGTCATCCAGCCCGGCGGTTCGATGCGAGACGCCGAAGTCGTCAAAGCGGCAGACGAACACGGCATGGCGATGGTGCTCACCGGCATGCGCCACTTCCGGCACTGAGCCGCAGCGCACCACCATGCGCATCCTCGGCATTGACCCCGGACTCAACATCACCGGCTACGGCGTGATCGATGCCCACGGGCAGCGTCTGGGCTATCAGGCCAGCGGCGCCATCCGTATCCCGAAAGGCACGCTGCCCGAGCGTCTGAAGACGCTGTTCGACGGCGTGAGCGATGTGGCGCGGCAGGCCGACGCCGAGGTTGCGGTGGTGGAGATCGTGTTCGTCAACGTCAACCCGCAGTCCACTCTGCTGCTGGGGCAGGCGCGCGGCGCGGCCATTGCCGCGCTGGTGGCGCAAGGGCTGCCGGTGGTTGAGTACACCGCGCTGCAGCTGAAAAAATCCATCGTTGGCTACGGCCGCGCCAGCAAGACACAGATGCAAGAGATGGTGGCGCGCCTTCTGGCGCTACCGGGCCAGCCCGGCCCGGATGCGGCCGATGCGCTCGGGCTGGCCATTTGCCACGCGCATGCGCAGCGCGGACTGGCCGCGCTGCGCCAAGCGTCAGCGCCTGCCGGCGTGAGCACGGCAGACATGGCCAGCGGCAAGCTCAGCGCAGCGCAACTGCGCGGCATGCGCACGCGGGGCGGGCGGCTCATCGGCTGAGCGCTTGCCACGGCCGCAGTCGCATTTCCTTACACAGCGCGCGCGAATCTTGCTTGAAGATGCAGCCTGTCGTTTTTCAAGGAGCTGCTCATGTTTGCATCGTTGCGAGTCACCGGACTCTCTCTGGCGTTGTTCGCTGCTTTTGGCGTCTCGGCCCATGCGGCGGAACAGCGCGTGGTCATCGGCGTGGCCGTGCCCCTGTCCGGCCCTTTGGCCGCCAGCGGGCAGGACGCGGTCAACGGCGTGCAGATGGCGCTGAACCAGCTCAATGCCGAGCATGCCCAGATTGGCGGCAAGCCGGTGCGCTGGGCGATGGATGCGGAAGATGACCAGGGCCTGCCCACTCAAGCCACGCTGGTGGCGCAAAAGCTGGTGGATGAGGGCGTGAGCGGCGTCATCGGCCATCAGACCTCGGGGTGCACTTTTCCGGCCGCGCGCATTTACGCCCAGGCGGGGATTCCCCAGATCACGCCATCTTCCACCTCGCCGAAGATCGCCGAGCAGGGCTACAAGACGTTCTTTCGCATGATCGCCAACGACAACGCGCTGGGGGCCGGGCTGGCCGAGTATGCCCACGACACCCTGCATGTCCAGCGCGTGGCGGTGGTGGACGACCGTACCGCCTACGGCCAGGGCCTGGCCGATGTGTTCTCGGCCAAGGCGAAGAAGCTCGGTATGGACGTGGTGGACCGCGAATACACCGATGACAAATCCACCGATTTTTCCGCCATCCTCACCCGCATCAAGGCCGACCATCCGCAGGTGATTTTTTATGGCGGCATGTATAGCCAGGCCGGCCCGCTGGTGCGGCAGATGCGCCAGATCGGCATGACGGCACGCCTGCTGGGGGGTGACGGCATCTGCGCGCCCATCATGGCCAAGGTCGCGGGCGATGCGGTCAACGGCACGATCTGCGCCCAGGGCGGCGCGCCGCTGTCTGAGTTGCCCAAGGGCAAGGCCTGGAAGGCGCGCTACGACGCCGAGTTTGGCGCAGCCGCCTTCCAGCTCTATTCACCCAACGCCTACGACGCAGCCAAGGTGCTGGCCCGTGCGATGATGAAGGCTGGGTCGAGCGACCCGAAGGTCTATCTGCCGTACATCCGCCACATCGATTACGACGGCGTGACAGACAGCGACATTCACTTCACCGCCACGGGCGAACTCGCCGACCCCAGCATCACCCTGTCGGAGTTTGAGCACGGCGTGAAAGTGCCGTTGACGGTGGAGCAGGTGCGGTAGCCAAGAGGGTATGCCAAGCCCCCGCGGCGAATGGCGGAGGCATGAGGAGGCACTGTTAGTATGTTTTGCCATACGCTGAGGCAACTGAGTAAGGTATTGAGGGATGCTTGAACAACTCATTAAAGACTACCTGGTCACCCAGGCAAAAATCGACCCGGCCAAATTTGACCAGGCGGATCTGAAGGTGGCTGATCTCGGGCTTGATTCGTTGACCTTGGTCGAGATGTTGTTCGAGATCGAGGATCGATTTGGATTTCAGATTGCCGACCCGATGAAGTTTCAGAACATGCGGTTCAGCGAGATGGTGGCCTCGATCGAGTCGGAAGTGCGGGCGAACAATGAGGGGAAATTGCCGCAGATCGACGCGTTGGGCTCGCCCACACAGGCGCCATGAGACCGGTGGTCATCACCGGCCTGGGCATGATCTCTCCGCTGGGGGGCGATTGCCAGTCGAGTTTTGAGGCTGCGCTTGCGGCACGCAGCGCCATCCGCCGCGTGCCCGAGGCACTGAGTGCCGGTCTACCCAACTTGTTGATGGCCCCTGCTGCTGTCGAGCCGACGACTTTGCTAGGTAGCCAGGAGGCGGGCCTGGATCGCGCGGCGCAGTTGGGCATGGTGGCGGCACAGCAAGCCATGGCCGATGCCGGCATCGATTTGCATCCGCCCGACGCTGATCGGTTTGGCGTGTATGTCGGTATCGGTTTTGCAGGGGCGCATACCCTAGACGCGATGCTCACCCGCTACTACGCCGCGCTCTACGGCAGTGAACAGTCGCGCAAGCGTGCCACGGTGGTTCATCCACTTTCAGTGCCACGCATGATGGCCAATGCGGTGCATGCGGCTGTGTCGCTGCGCTACGGTCTGCGTGGCATGGGCAACACCTATGCCGTGGCCTGCGCCTCTTCTGCTGCGGCGGCCGGAGAGGCCATGCGGGCGATCCGGCATGGGTATCTGGACGCGGCCCTGGTCGTCGGAGCGGAGTCCATGCTGACGCCCGGTTCTTTCGTGGCCTGGAATGCCTTGCGGGTGATGGCGCGGGTGTACGGCGAAGATCCCGCAGCGAGCTGTCGCCCCTTTGACCGCGAGCGCAGCGGCTTCGTGCTCGGGGAAGGGGCCGCAGCGCTGGTGCTGGAGAGCGATGCGAGGGCACGCAGCCGCGGAGGGCGGCCTCATGCTGAACTCGCCGGTTACGGCGCAAGCAGTGATGCGCTTCATCTCACCGCTCCTTCGGCACAGGGACAGGCTGCGGCCATGCGCCAGGCGCTTGCAGAAGCTGGCCTGGAGCCCGGTCAGATCGGTTACCTCAATGCGCACGGAACCGCCACCGATGCCGGTGACGTGGTGGAGTCGCAAGCGATCCTTGATGTGTTCGGAGCCGCTGCCCCTGCTCTGCCGATCAGTTCGACCAAAGCGGTGCATGGGCACCTCATTGGCGCTGGTGGCGCGGTCGAACTGGCCCTGTCCATTCTGGCGATGCACAAGGGCTGGGCGCCGCCGACGGCGCATCTTGAGGATCCCGATCCGCGCTGCCCACTCGATTACCTGCCCTTGAATGCGCGAGAAATCGGGCCGATCGACGCGGTGATGTCGAACTCGTTTGCCTTCGGCGGCAGTAACGCCAGCTTGATCGCACGGCGCGTGCGCCACTGACCGAACCTTTGCCATGGCCCTCTTGCAAGCTGGCGCGCCCCAGATCGGCGCGCGCGATCTGACCCTGCGTACTGTGCGCCTGTTCTTTCGCCATGGCTGGTTCAAGGCCATCGGCACGACGGCGTTCACCTGGCTGTTTTTCGTCGCCTACTTCTATCTGTTGCAGCATCCTCGCATCCCGCCAACCGTCATGCCGATGACGGCGGTCGATCTGTGGATCGGCCTGCAGCCCTGGGCGCTGCCGTTCTATCTGTCTCTCTGGGTCTATGTTTCTCTGCCGGCTTCGCTGATGGCGTCGCGGCGGGAGGTTGTGGCCTATGGATTGCGAATCGGCGCGCTGTGTCTTATCGGTCTGGCGATTTTCTATTTCTGGCCCACGGAAGTGCCGACTTACCCCGTGGATTGGGCCCACTATCCGAGTTTCGACATCTTGCGCGGCAAGGACGCGGCAGGTAATGCCTGTCCCTCCCTGCACGTGGCCACAGCGGTTTTCACCGCGATGTGGCTGGACTGGATGGCGCCCGGCCTGGGCTTTGGCAAACGACTGCGCGCACTCAGCCTACTGTGGTGCGCGCTGATCGTTTTCTCCACCCTGGCGACCAAGCAGCATGTGCTTGTCGATGTGATCTGCGGCGCGGCACTGGGCGGAGCGGTAGCCTGGGCGACACGGCCGCGTCCCTGGAGCAGAACGCAGCCGACTTGATGTCCTCTCCCTTGTCCTATCCCATCGAACTCGACGCGCAAGCCATCGAAGAGGTGCTGCCGCATCGTGGCGAAATCCTATTCGTCCGGCGGATCACCGTGCTGGATTTCAACCATTACATCGGCCATGTCATCTGGGCGCGCGACCTGCCTATTCTGCAAGGGCACTTCCCCGGCATGCCCATGGTGCCCGGCGCCCTGCTGATCGAGGCGGTGGCCCAGGTAGCTGGAGCTGGGATGCTTGTCGGCGACGTGCTTGCGCGCAGCATGCGCGGCAGCCATGTGGGCGTGCTGGCAGGCGTGCGCAAATGCAGTTTCAAGCGCCCGGTTCAAGGCGATGAATGGGTACGGATCGAGGTGCGGTCCAGGCAGATGTCGGCCACGGCTGCCGTCATTTCAGCGCAATTGCAGATCGGCGCAGAAGAAGTCGCCGGCATCGAGATCCTGCTGGTCAACACGCCGCGTAGTGTGTTGATCGATACCCTGCCCGCAGCACCAAGCGGTGCGGAAATGGGGTAGCCAGTTTTTCAGGTTTGGGGCGACGCTGAACCTGTCCTTCGCGCGTCGCGCAACCCGTACTACAGAGGGTCTGCGGTGTTGCCTCAGGCTTTCTGCTCTGCCTCCAGATAGGCGAGGCTGATGTACTTGCCGATGTTGTTGTCCCAACCGGCCGTCTCCTTGGCCTTGGACGCCACGCGTGGATCGGCCTTGGCTGCGGCGATGGCGGCTTCAGGGCCGGCCAAGTCGTGCGCCGCTTTCTGCGCATGTTCCCAGATGGCGGCAAACAGCTCGCGCTGCCAGACCATCACGGCATGTCCCGCGTGGCCGTGGCCGGGCAGCCAGTTGCTGCCGGGGATGTTCTGCGCCAGCTTGTCCATGTAGTGGAGCGAGCCGGGGTAGGAACCGTCGTCCATATTGGCGATGCGCCGATTCATCATCACGTCGCCCACATGGGTCATTTTGTCCTGTACCACTTCGATGCAGACATCCGAGGGGGTGTGCGCCGTGCCGTAGTGATGCGCGCGCAGGGTGACGTCGCCGAAGTCGAACACGTCGCCGTGCTTCACGTCGCGGTTGGGGGCGACGATGCGGGTGCCCGCGCTGGACTGGTTGGTCCACTTGAGCATGGCTTGCTGCCATTCGGTGCCGGTGGCGCCCGCGATCTGCTCGCGAGTCTGCGGCATGGCGTAGATCGGCAGGTCTTGCCCGTAGGCGCTCACAAAAGCATCGTTGCCCAGCCAGTGATCGCCGTGATAGTGCGAGTTGAATACCGCGATCACTGGTTTGTCGCTCACCTTGGGCAACTGCCGGATGACCATCTCGCCGATCTGCACCGAGGCGCCAGAGTCGAGGATGATCAAACCTTTGGCGGTTTTCACCGCCGTGATATTGCTCATCATGCCCTGATTGCTCTCGGTGGGAAAGCCATCGGCGGCGTAGATCACATAGACGTGGTCGGAAATTTGGGTGAACGGCACATCGGGCACCTTGGGGCCGCGAATGAAGTCCACCGCGTCGGCGGCGAAGGCGGCAAGGTGCGGCGCGGCGGCGCCAGCGGCGGCCAGCCCGGCCGCGCTGAAACCCCAGCCCATCAGGCGGCGGCGCTGGGCGCTGAAAGCGGGGGAATGCGGGCGAAAGAAAGTCATGGCGGGCCTATACATTTGGATACAAATCCCTATTGTCCTCCTGAACCGCATTGGCGCAATGCCGGGGAATTCCCGGATTCCGGCCGGAGAGCGGACTATTTCAGGAGTCGTACGACGCCCGCACCGCGACGGCTCAGGGTGGGGGTTGATCGGCGTGATCGCCCTGCAGCCAATCGAGGCCCAGCTCTCGGGCGACATCGACCAGGGCTGGCTGATCGATCTGATCGACCTGGTCGGCCACGGTGAGGCAGTCGAGCTGTTTGGCCAGTCGCACGATGGACGACAGAATGAGATGCGCCTTGGGCGCGGTGGCCGCGCGCTTCAGGTGCGCCGCGTGGATTTTGAGGAAGCGGATGGGTAGCTCGGTCCAGTGCGCCAGGGTGGGTAGGTCAGGGCCCGATTGTTTGAGTGCCAGCCGCGCTCCGGCGTCCAGCCAGGGCTGCAGCGCGGTGCATGCCGCATCGAGGTCGAGTTGCTGCGCACGAAAGTCGAGTTCGAGCACGATACGCCCCAGCAGCTGGTCTTGTGGGCTGTGTGCGGTGCGCTGAAGAAAGTCGTCGAGCAGGGCATGCATCAGGGTCGGTCGGCGCAACAGGTCGGCCGAGAGATTGATGAAGCAGTCGCCCTGAAATCGCCCTTGCAGACAGTCTTCCAATACGAGCGGAATCACCTTTTCGTCCACCCAGTAGGCTCGGTGCATCTGCTGTAACGCGGGCATGAAGCGGGCGGCTTTCAGTGGGGTTCCGTCGGGCAGGCGCATGCGCGCAAATCCCTCCTGGCCAACTTGCGCGCCCGTTGCCAGCGAGATGATGGGCTGGTACATCAGATCGAGTCGACCAGCACGCAGCGCCTCCTGCGCCTGGCTCGCCAAATCGAGTACGCCTTCCCCTGTCATGCGCTCATGCCACACGCAGTTGCGCCCGGCCTGCTTGGCCTCGTAGAGCGAAAAATCGGCTCGCTGCAACATCTGTTCGAGCGTGTCGCCACGGTCGGGCGATGCAGCGCTCACCCCCGCACTGATCGTCAGCGGAATGGGCTGACGTCCTTGCTTCAGTTCGAGCGCCTGCACCGCGGCGCGAATGTGCTCGGCTATCGCGGTGGCCTGTTCGAGCGAGGTGTGCGGTAGCAGGCACAGGAACTCCTCGCCGCCCCAGCGGGCGAGATGATCGTCTGCCCTGAGTGCGCCCTGAATGGCCTGCGCGACTAGCCGCAGTGCTTCGTCACCTGCAGCATGGCCGTGTTGATCGTTGACCCGCTTGAAGTGGTCGAGATCGAGCAGAATGTTGCTGAACGTTGCCCCAGTACGCAGAAAGCCGGCGTGGGTGCGGCCCAATTCGTCGAGCATGCCGACGCGGTTGAGGGCCTGGGTGAGGGCGTCGTGCCGCGCCTGGTGGTGGAGCCTGGCCTGCAAGGCGCGCTGCTCGCGCACGTCGCGTAGCACGATGATGCAGCCCTCATCTGCCTCACTGAGTGGAATCACCGTGAGATCGACATCTGACCAGTCGGCCTCGGTGGCATGCAACCGACACCGTCCGTCCAGGGTGTGCATTTGCTGCTGGGCGCGGGCTTCGTCGACCACGGAGCGGATGTCGCCCGATTCCAGAGCGAGGACGGTTTCAATCGGCCGATCGAGTGCGTAGTCGATCAGCTTCAAGCCCAGCAGATCGGCTGCTGCGTGATTCAGAAATTCGATACGGCGCTGCGGGTCCAGCGTCAGTACGCCGTCCGACAAAGCCATGAGGGTGGCCGCGGCCCGCTCGCGCTCATGCCGAATGGCGTTTTCCAGTGCAACGCGGTCTGAGATGTCGCGGATCGTGCCCACGCTGCCCAGAAAGGCGCCGTCGCCGTCGCCGTCGCCGTCGTACAGCACGCGCAGATCAACCTCGATCCAGACGAACGATCCGTCGCGGCGCAGCAGCCGCTTGGTGTGACGCGAAGCGGCGATCTCGCCGGATTCGAGCTGCTGCTTGCGCAGGCTGTTTGCAGGGCGGTCGTCGGGGTAGACGAAGTCGAGGATGTTGCGGCCCAGCGATTCCTCGACAGTAAAGCCCGTCAGTGTGGTCCAGGCCGGACTCAGGTAGGACCAGAAGGTCTTGCCGCGGGTGCGGAACACCACGTCCCGCAGACTGCCGATGAAATCGGCCGGCTCAGTATCGCGCTCGGCGCTCGTCTCGGGGGCGTGTGCCTGCATGGTCTCGTTCCGGCATCAAGTCAGCAATATCGGGCTGCTTGCGGAACGGAACCGGCCGTTCGGCTCAGAACCCTTCGGTGGAGGTGAACAGCCCGACGCGCAGATCCTTGGCGGTGTAGATCTCGCGGCCATCGACCAGCATGACGCCGTCGCCGATGCCCATGACCAGGCGGCTGTTGATCACGCGCTTGAGGTCGATGCGGTACTGCACCAATTTGGCGGTGGGCAGCACCTGGCCGGTGAACTTCACTTCGCCCACACCGAGCGCGCGGCCGCGGCCCAGACCGCCCATCCAGCCGAGATAAAAACCGACGAGCTGCCACATCGCGTCCAGCCCCAGGCAGCCGGGCATCACCGGATCGCCCTGAAAGTGCACCCCGAAAAACCACAGGTCAGGGTGAATATCGAGTTCGGCCTCGATCACGCCCTTGCCATAAGTGCCGCCTTCGCTGGCGATGCGGGTGATGCGGTCCATCATCAGCATTTCGCGCAAAGGGAGCTGCGCATTGCCGGGGCCGAACAGGCGGCCATCGCCACAGGTGATGAGGTCTTCTTTGCTGTAGGAGGAAGGTCGGGTCATGGAAGGTCGTCGCAGAACAATCCACGAATGTTAGCGGTTGCGGCTGCTACAGTTTCGCCCATGATCGGACGACTGCACGGCACCCTGCTCGACAAATCCCCCCCGCAGATTCTGCTCGACGTGGGCGGCGTGGGCTATGAGGTGGACGTGCCGATGAGCACCCTGTACGACCTTCCCGTCGTGGGGCACGCCGTCACCCTGCTCATTCAAACCGTCATCCGCGAAGACGCGCATCTGCTCTACGGTTTCGCCACTGCGGCCGAGCGCGGCACGTTTCGCGAGCTGCTCAAGATCAGCGGCATTGGCCCGCGCATTGCGCTGGCCGTGCTCTCCGGCCTGAGCGTGAGCGAGATTGCCCAAGCCGTCACCCAGCAGGATACCGCCCGTTTTACCCGCGTGCCGGGCATCGGCAAAAAGACCGCCGAACGCCTGCTGCTCGAACTCAAGGGCAAGCTCGGCGCCGATCTGGGCGGGGCCGCAACGGCCGCCGCGGGCAGCGCCTCCGATGTGCTGCAGGCCCTCATCGCCCTGGGTTATTCCGAGCGCGAGGCGGCTGCCGCCGCCAAGGCGCTGCCGGAAGGCTGCAGCGTGGACGACGGCATCCGCCAGGCGCTGAAAAGCCTCGCGCGCTAAGCGTTCCCTCCCGTTTCGCGCCAAAAGCCGGACTTCTGCAGGCTGTCCGATTGCGACAAACCGTTATCCATCGGTATGTTTTGAAACCAGTTGTTGCCCTGAGGAACTTGGTCACGGAGCTGACATTTGCGCTCTCAAGAATCACGGTCGTTGCGTGAAGCACGGGCTGCGATCAGCCCACACGCGATCCATCGTTCACATTCTTCAGGGAGTTCACCATGTTGCGCAAAACCCTCCTGGCCTCGGCGGTTGCCGTGGTCGCCATCACGCTTGCCGCCTGCGGCGGCGGCGGTTCGGATGCTCTGGCTACCGTGCCCGGCACCCACTACACCGCGGCCCGCGCGCTCGCTACGGCCACGCCGATCAAGCACGTGGTCGTGCTGTATCAGGAAAACGTGTCGTTCGACCACTACTACGCCACCTATCCCACGGCCGCCAACCCGGCGGGCGAGCCGGCGTTCACCGCCAAATCGGGCACGCCTGCGGTCAACAATCTGGTCAGCGCCAATCTGCTGAGCCACAACCCCAACTTCACCAACACCGCCAACGGCGCCGATGCCGCCGAGCCCTACCGTCTCGACCGCACCCAGGCCGCCACGGCTGACCAGAACCACGCCTACACCGCCGAGCAACAGGCTTATGACGGCGGCAAGGCCGACCTGTTCCCGAAATACACCGGCAAGGCGACGACGGGCGGAGTGGGCGCCTTCGGTACCAAAGGCCAGGTGATGGGTTATTTCGACGGCAACACCGTCACCGCGCTGTGGAACTACGCGCAGAACTTTGCCCTGAGCGACGACGCTTATACCGACACCTACGGACCGTCCACCCCGGGAGCGCTAGAAGCGGTGAGCGGCCAGACCAATGGCGTGCAACTGGTTGCGACCACGGACCAGCCTTTCACCATGAGCAAGTATTCGTACTACATCAGTGACGGGCAGGGCGGCTACACCATGATCAACGATGTCGATCCGGCCTATGACGTCTGTTCCAAACCAACGAATCAGGTCTCGATGACCGGCAAGAACATCGGCGACCTGCTCAACGGCAAGAACATTTCCTGGGGCGGTTTCATGGGCGGCTTCAACCTCGGCGTGACCAACCCCAACGGCACGACGGGCTGCAAGCGCAGCACCAATTCGCCCATCATCGGCGGCAACATCAGCGACTACATCCAGCACCACAACTGGTTCCAGTACTACAAGAGCACGGCCAACCCCACGCACGCCCGCCCGAGCTCGACCCTGGCCATCGGTCACACCCTGGAGACCGATAACAAGACCGCCGATCCGGCCAACCACGAATATGGCCTGCAGGACTTCTTCGCCGCGGTGAAGGCCGGCAATATGCCCGCTGTGGCCTATCTCAAGGCGCCGGCCTTCGAGGATGGTCACGCCGGTTATTCCGACCCGCTCGACGAGCAGGCCTTCGTGTCGCAGGTCGTCAACTTCCTGGAGCAGCAGCCGCAGTGGAGCAGCACCGCAGTGATCGTCACCTGGGACGATTCCGATGGCTGGTATGACCATGCGTTTGCCAACACCACCAATCCCTCGGCCGACAGCCAAGCTGACCAGCTCAACGGGGCGGGCGTGTGTGGCAAGGGTACGCCGCTGAGTGGCGTGAACGGCAAGCCGGTCAATGGCCGCTGCGGTCCGGGCACGCGCATTCCTTTCCTGGTGATCTCGCCCTGGGCCAAGACCAACTATGTGAGCAACACGCCCATCAGCCAGGCGTCCATCGTGCGGTTCATCGAGGACAACTGGCTTGGCGGTCAGCGCTTGGGCGGTGGGTCGTTCGACGCCACGGCGGGCTCGATCAACAACCTGTTCGACTTCAGCAAGTCGGTGGGCAGCGCGCCCAAGGTGTTCATCGATCCGGCGCAGGGCACGGTGCTGAGCACCCCGCCTGCCAACAGCTTGACGCCGCAGTTCAACGTCTCGCTCTTCACCAAGCAAAGCTGATCGGCTGAACAGGCCTTAGCTGCAGACCGCCCCGCTCGGGGCGGTCTTTTCCGCGGGTTTCGTCCGTCACGAGACCCGCGGAAAAGACTGAAATTCGCCGAGAAGCCGCACCATGTCCGTCACCTCATCCACCCCTGCCGTCGTTTCTTTGGCCGCTCCGCAGGCGCCTGCGAGCAAGCCGCGCCGTTCGCGCTGGGTGCGCCTTCTGGCCGCTGCGTTTGTCGTTGTTGCCGCCGCAGGCGGCGCACTGGCCTGGGGCATGCACGAGCAGCCGAGCATTCCTCCCATCGTTTGGCTGCAGCATCCGGTGCAGAGCTTCACCTTCGCGCTGGGCGGCAATCCGCATCCGGTGCAACTCGTGCTGCCGCCGCAGCAACCCCTGTCGGCCGTGGCGCAACTGGGGCGGCAGTTGTTTTTTGATACGGCGTTGTCGG
>DZDA01000046.1:1570-2664 GCA_022730375.1 Thiomonas intermedia | reverse complement strand
CCCGCAGCCGGGCAGCGCGCCGGTGATGCTGGGCGGGCCGAATATGACCTCATCCGGTTTCCGCCCGCCGCCGTCGCTGGCCTATCTCTACCGGCAGCAGCCGTTCTCCATCGGCCCGGACAACGAGGAGAACGAGACCATCACCCTGCAGCAGCTCGTGGCCCTGGGGCAGGCCAGCCAGCGGACGCAGAAGACCGCGCAGAGCACGGCGCAGGCGGCGCAAAATCTGGTGCCCACTGGCGGGCTGTTCTGGGACGGGCGGGTGAACACCCTGCAGCAGCAGGCCGACGGCCCGCTGTTCAATCCGGTGGAGATGGACGCGGGAACGCCGCAGCGGGTGGCCGCCATCATCGAGCGCCAGCCGTATGCCCAGACGTTTTTGCGGCTCTTCGGCCCCAATGTGTTTGAAGACCCGAAGCAGACAGTTTCCGAGGCGCTGTTTGCGATCGCCCGCTACCAGATCGAAGACCCGAAGTTTCACGCCTTCAACAGCAAATACGACGCCTGGCTGCAGGGCAAGGCGAGTCTGACGCCGCAGGAAATGCGCGGCTATCTGGCTTTCAATGACGTGCACAAGGCCGACTGTGCAGCCTGCCATCTCGACCAGCCGACCAAGGATCATCTGCCGCCGCTGTTCACCGACACGCAGTACGAGGCGCTGGGCGTGCCGCGCAATCCGCACATTCCGGCGAACCAGAATCCGCACTACTTCGATATCGGGCTGTGCGGCCCCTTCCGTACCGACCTGAAAAACCAGCCGCAGTATTGCGGCATGTTCCTCACCCCCACGCTGCGCAACGTGGCGCAGCGGCCGGTGTATTTCCATAACGGGGTCTATCACTCGCTCAAGCAGGTGCTCGACTTCTATAACTTCCGCGACGTACAGCCTGGCAAGATCTATCCGACTGTGGACGGCCAGGTGCAGAAGTACGACGATCTGCCGCTGCAGTACCGCGCTAATGTGGACGTGACCGATCCGCCGCTCAACCGCAAGCTGGGCGAGAAGCCCGCGATGACCGCACAGGACATGCGCGACATCATCGCCTTCCTGCACACCCTGAACGACGGTTACACGCCGCTCAAGCCGACTTCAT
>DZDA01000046.1:0-1470 GCA_022730375.1 Thiomonas intermedia | reverse complement strand
AGGCGCGGCTTCATAACCGCAGGATTCGCCGCTTCAAGCGGCGAGGGCCGGCGGGTTCAGCCGCTCGCACAGGCTGGCGAAAAGTTTCCGCAGATCGAGCTTGGCGCCGCCGTGCAGGTGCGAGCGCAGGGCGCCCTCGGGCGAAACCCAGTGCAGGGTGCCCATGCGGCGGATGGCGTAGCCGCGCTGATGCACGCCTTGCACGATGGCCCATTCGCTGCCCGCTTGATCATGCAGCAGCACGCGGCCCAGCGCGGCCGAAACGGCGTGCAGCTGCTCGGGCGTGAGCGCGGCCGGGGAAGGCTGGGCGATGACGTCCTGGAGGAGGGGCAGATCCTGCAAGGTGCCGCTGAGCACATCGCCGCGGCCCCGGGCGAGCACCAGCGCGTCGGCTTGCTGCAGCCATTGCGCGAGCTGCTGTGTATCGGACGGTTCAAGATGGAACAGACACATCACGGTCTCCTGTCAACCCGTTTTGGGCGTGCAGCAGCTTTTACGCCCAATGAGATGACAAATCATGTGCTTCCGAGTGAGGAGTGGGGTTTTTGTGCATCGCAACTGGGAGTCTGTCGGGCTTGAGGATCGCGGGCTGCAAATCCGCCGTCGCATGGCATCCACACCGCCATTTTTCGCCATCCGCGCCCCAAGCCCGACAGACTCCTCGCGTCCAAGCGTGCGGCATCTGCAGGACAATCTGCGCATGTCTTCCCGCGCCACCGCCCCGCAGGCTGAATCGGCCCGCATGCACATCGCCCCGGATTTCGCGGGGATGGAGTTGCTGACGGCGCGTTATGTGCATCAACGGTTTGCACCGCATGCGCACGACACGTTTGTCGTCGCCTTGATCGAAGAAGGTAGTGAGCGCTTTCGTTGCAGGCGTGCGGAAGGGGTGGCAAACGCGGGGAGCATCATCGTGATTCCTCCGGGAGAGGTGCACACGGGCCAGAGTGGCGGCGAGTCCGGTTGGTCTTACCGTGCACTTTACCCGGCGCCCCAGAAATTAGGCGAACTCATGGCCGAGCTGCGCGACGGCGATGCGCGGCTGCCGGTGTTTGATCGGGTGGTGTTCGACGACCCGGCGCTGTTCCGTGCTTTGCAGGGCTTGCACGCCGCGCTGATCGCCTCCAGCGATCCCTTGCTTCGCAGCTGTGCCTGGCGCCAGGCCATGACGCCGCTGCTGCGCCACGCCGGGGTGGTCGAGCCCGTGCCGGGACGCGAGGATGCCGCCGTGCGCCGAGCGCAGGAGCTGTTGCGGGCCGACCCCGGCACGGCGTTGACTCTCGACGATCTGGCGCGCGCAGTGGGCCTGAGCCCCTGGCACCTCAACCGTGTGTTCTCGCGCAGCGTCGGGCTTCCGCCGCATGCCTGGCGTAACCAGTGGCGGCTGGCGCAGGCCAAGCGCCTGTTGCGCGGCGGGCTGAGTCCGGCCGAGGTCGCGGCGAGTCTGGGCTTTGCCGACCAGTCGCATCT
>DZDA01000045.1 GCA_022730375.1 Thiomonas intermedia | reverse complement strand
GCGATCAGGATTTTCGAGAACATCTCCGGTCTCCGGTTCGTGGCTTGCGTGGATGCACGCCATCAGTCTGCTTTGTCTCTGAACGGCACGTCGGTCGCGCCGTGCGGGGGCTGCGTTGCGACTGGCTCGGGTCTGCCGCTGAACATACGCACCATGCGCGTCAACAGACCGCGCACGAAGTGAAAGCTCTTGCGCGCCAGCCAGACCATGACGATCAGCACCAGCACCAGGGCGATGAAAAACAGCACCGGGTGCAGCCAGGCCAGCCACAGCCCGCCCAGCACCAGCGCGTCTTCACCGAGCGAGGCGCCCACATTGGAAAACGGCTCGGGCGAGGTGTTGATCGCCGCGCGGGTGGAGAGCTTGGCGCCATGACTCACCGCAGCCAGACTGCCGCCCGCCGCGGCGGCGAGCGCCGCGATAAAGGTGTGATCCAGCCCGAACACGCTGGCGGCTAGCACCGCCCCCGCCGGAATGCGCAGCAGGGTCGAGATGAAATCGAGCAGGCTGTCCACGCCCGGAATCTTGTCGCCTACGAATTCGAGAAAGGCCAGAAACCCGGTGATGCCCACCGCTACCGGGCTGGCCAGGCCCTGCAGACCCGCAGGCAGTTGCACCCATCCGGCCAGGCCCGCGACGCCCACGGCGAACATGACCAGAAAGGCGCGCAGTCCGCTGGCCCAGCCCAGCGCGGCAGCCAGTGCCAGGAGTTGCAGGGTGTCGAGGGTGGGCGTGGTCATGATCGCAATTCAGGTGATTTGGGTTGTAAAGCGATCACTTTTTGCTTTGGCGCGGCAGGTGGCATAGCCGAGGTCCCTTCACCGGCATGCAGGCCGAGGCGGGCGAACAAAGCGCGGTCGGCATCGACCTCGGCATTGCCGGTGACCAGCAGGGTGTCACCATAAAAAATGGAATTGGCGCCGGCCAAAAAGCACAGCGCCTGAATGCCGTCGCCCAGTTCGCGCCGCCCGGCGGAGAGCCGCACCCGCGCCGTGGGCATGGTGATGCGGGCCGCGGCCACAGTGCGCACGAACTCGAAGGGATCGAGATCGGGCGCGTGTTCGAGCGGCGTTCCGGCCACTCTTACCAGGGCGTTGATGGGCACCGATTCGGGGTGGGGATCGAGCCCGGCCAGTTCCGCCAGCAGGCCCGCGCGGTCGCGCCGGGTCTCACCCATGCCGACGATGCCGCCGCAGCACACCGCCATGCCGGCTTCGCGTACGGCCTGCAGCGTGTCCAGACGTTCCTGATAGGTGCGAGTGGTGATGATCTGGCCGTAGAACTCGGGCGAGGTGTCGAGGTTGTGGTTGTAGTAGTCGAGCCCGGCCTCGGCCAGGCGCCGCGCCTGCGCGGGCCGCAACATGCCCAGGGTCATGCAGGTTTCCAGACCGAGCGCCTTGACGCCTTCGACCATCGCGGCCACGGCGTCGAGGTCGCGGTCTTTCGGTTCGCGCCAGGCCGCGCCCATGCAAAAGCGTGCCGCGCCCGCCTCTTTCGCGGCGCGGGCGTTAGCCAGCACAAGGTCAACGTCCATCAGCTTGCCCGCCTTCAGGCCGACATCATGATGCGCCGATTGGGGGCAGTAGCCGCAGTCTTCGGCGCAGCCGCCGGTCTTGATCGACAGCAGCGACGAGAGCTGAATGTCGGTGGGGTCGAAGTGCGCGCGGTGGGTCTGCTGGGCTTGCCAGAGCAGTTCGGGCAAGGGCAGATCGAGCAGGGCTTCGATGCGCTCTGGCGTCCAGCCGATGGGGTTTGTCAAGGTCATGGGCAGTCCCAGAAAGTGAGTGTGAAGTCGGGTCAGCGCGCCTCTGGATCGACCCAGTGCGGCTTGCGCTTGGAGAGAAAGGCGGCGATGCCCTCGCGTCCGTCGGCGCTGGCGCGTGCCTGCGCAATGCGCTCGGCCGTATCGGCCAGCAAGGCATCGCCCAGCGGGCGATGCGCCACTTCGGCCAGCAGCCGCTTGGCCGCAGCCAGCGCTTGCGGTGACGCATTTTGCAGCGCGGCGCAAAAGCGCTGCACCTGCGCGTCCAGCGCGGCAACGTCGTCGGCCACCTCATGCACCAGGCCGATGGCCTGCGCGGTGACCGCGTCGAGCACTTCGGCGGTCAGGGCGTAGCGCTGCGCCGCGCGCGCGCCGATGGCGCGCAGCACATGCGGCATGATGGTGGCGGGCGTCAGGCCGAGCTTCACTTCGCTCAAGGCAAAGCGCGCGGTCTGCAGCGCCACGACCAGATCGCAGGCGGCCACCAGACCGAAGCCACCGGCAAACGCATCGCCCTGCACCCGCGCGATCACGGGCTTGGGGCATTCGGACACGGCGCGCAGCATATGGGCGAGCTGCAAAGCGTCGTCGCGGTTTTGCGACTCGGTGTAAGTCGCCAACTGCTGCATGTAGCGCAGATCGGCCCCGGCGCAGAACGAAGGGCCTTGCGCGGCCAGCACCACGCAACGCACTTCAGCCTCCTGACCGAGTTCCACAAAGGCCGTATGCAGCGCGGCGATGGTGGCGGCGTCGAAGGCGTTGCGCACTTCGGGGCGATGAAGGGTGACCGTGGCAACGGCCCCTTCGCGCTGGACGATGACCGAGGATTCGCTCATGGCTTGGGTGAGGCTGTCGCTTCATCGCGCAGCATGTAGATCAGATCGAGCACGGGCGAGGGATGCCCCATGGCGGTGAGCGCTGCGGTGATCTGCCCGCGGTGATGCGTGGCGTGGTTGAACACATGCGCCAGCGTGGCCGCGAAGGGTGTCGTCGTGGGCTCGCCCTTGCTGGTGGCGTAGTCGAATGGCCGGTCGAAATCGGCCTCGCTCAAGCGTTCGACATAGGGCTGCCATGCCCGCGCGGTCTCCTTCAGTCGTTGCGCCTGTCTGGCGCGGTCGGCCTCGGCCTCGTCGTCGAGCTTCACGCCCGCGGGCGATACGCCCTCAAGAAAGCGGCGCTGCCACAGCAAGCCTTCGCCCACCAGCAGATGATTGAGGGTGCCGTGAATGCTTTTGAAAAACAGCCCGCAGTCGCGCCGGTAATCGGCTTCGGGGAGCAGCGCAACGTGCCTGTCTAGCAGGCGGTGCGTGGCCCAGACGTGATAGCGCGCCAGGGTGCGGAAATGGTCTTGGAGTGTCATCGGAAAACTCGTAGTGAAACACCGTGGATCGGACGCAGTCAATGCCGCCAGACCTTGAGGCCGCGCAGGTCTTCCATGACGTCGAAGTCGGCGTCGTTGTGCAGTAAGGCGTAGTCGTGTTCGATGCAGTAAGTGGCCTGGAGCACGTCCACCGCGCTGCGGATGGTGTAGCCCATGGCCCGCAGCAGGCGGTCGTGCTGCGCGGCCTGCAGTGCGTTGTCTTCTCCGCCAATTTCAACCACGGCGAGCGCGGTCAAGGTCTTGCGCGCGGCCAGATAGTCGCGTTCGTGACGGAAGCCACGCAACACCTCGAACAGCACCAGATCGGCCACGGCCACCGGCGCCATATCGTCGAGCAGGAGCGCCAGATTCGCGACGCGCGGGGTGGCACGGCCATTGAAAAAATCGATCCACACCGAGCTGTCAACCAGAATCATGCGGCTACTCCTTGTCGGCGGACGCCTTGCTGGCGGTTGTCTTGCGCCCAGCCGTCTTGGCAGGAGCACTGGCCGCACTGTAAGGCGCGCGCCGCTCCTGCACCATGGGCGGCGCAGCGCCCTCGGCCAAGGGGTCTTCCCAATGAAGCTTGCCGCGCAGGGCGAGCAAATCGCGGTAGGCGGCGCGGCGACGCAAGAGCTTGAGCCCCTCCTCGACTGCCTCCTTTTTGGTCTTGAACGGACCAGCGCGCATAGCAGCGTCCATGAGCTCGTCGTCGATCTCGATGTTTGTGCGCATGATGTGTACCCAGTTAATGAAGTATGCGCATTATAGGGGGCAGCAATCACATGCGGAACACGCCGAAGCGAGCGTCTGGAATTGGGGCGTTGAGCGCGGCCGACAAACCCAGCGCCAGCACGCGGCGGGTGTCGGCCGGGTCGATCACGCCGTCGTCCCACAGCCGCGCGGTGGCGTAATAGGGGTGGCCCTGGGCTTCATATTGAGTGCGGACGGGCGCCTTGAAGGCTTCTTCTTCCTCCGCGCTCCAACTGCCGCCCTTGGCCTCGATGCCGTCGCGCCGCACGGTGGCGAGCACGCTGGCCGCCTGTTCACCGCCCATCACGCTGATGCGGGCGTTGGGCCACATCCACAGCTGGCGCGGGCCATAGGCGCGGCCGCACATGCCGTAGTTGCCCGCGCCGAACGAGCCGCCGACGATGACGGTGAACTTCGGAACACTCGCGCAGGCCACGGCCGTGACCAGCTTGGCGCCGTGGCGGGCGATGCCTTCGTTCTCGGCCTTGCGTCCGACCATGAAGCCGGTGATGTTCTGCAGGAACAGCAGCGGAATGCGGCGCTGGCAGCACAGCTCGATGAAGTGCGCACCCTTCACCGCACTGTCCGAAAACAGGATGCCGTTGTTCGCCAGAATGCCCACGGGCATGCCGTGCAGATGTGCAAAGCCGCACACCAGCGTGGCGCCGAAGCGGGCCTTGAACTCGTCGAACTCGGAACCGTCCACGATGCGGGCGATGATCTCGCGGATGTCGAAGGGCTTGCGCGCATCGGTCGGAATGCAGCCATACAGCTCGCTGGCTGCATACAGCGGCTCGCGCGGCGTGCGCAGATCCACCGTCGCGCGCTCGGCCGGGCGCAGCCGCGAGACAATGCGCCGGGTGATGTCGAGCGCGTGCGCGTCGTTCTGCGCCAGGTGATCGGCCACGCCCGACAGCCGGGTGTGGGCGTCGCCTCCACCCAGGTCTTCGGCACTGACTTCCTCGCCAGTTGCGGCCTTCACCAGCGGCGGGCCGCCAAGGAAGATGGTGCCCTGATTGGCGACGATAACCGACTCGTCGCTCATGGCCGGCACATAGGCGCCGCCCGCGGTGCAAGAGCCCATGACCACCGCGATCTGCGCGATGTCCTCGGCGCTCAGGGTGGCCTGGTTGTAGAAGATGCGACCGAAGTGGTCGCGGTCGGGAAACACCTCGTCCTGGTTGGGCAGATTGGCGCCGCCCGAATCAACGAGGTAGATGCAGGGCAAGCGGTTCTCGCGCGCGATCTCCTGCGCCCGAAGGTGCTTCTTGACGGTCATCGGGTAATACGTGCCGCCCTTCACCGTGGCGTCGTTGCAGACGATCACGCACTCGCGCCCGCTCACGCGCCCGATGCCGGTGATGATCCCGGCTCCGGGCGCCGCGTCGTCATACAGGCCGTGCGCAGCCAGTGGAGAAAACTCCAGAAAAGGTGAGCCGGGGTCGAGCAGTGTTGCCACGCGTTCGCGCGGCAGCAGCTTGCCGCGGGCGACGTGCTTGGCGCGGGCGGCCTCCCCGCCGCCTTCGGCCACGCGGGCCAGGCGCGCGCGCAGGTCGTCCACCAGAGCCTGCATGGCGGCGGCGTTGGCGGTGAACTCGGCGCTGCGCGGGTTGAGTCGGGTATCAAGAATGGGCATGGGGTCTTCAGGCGGTGCGGTCGGGGTGGAGCCCGAGTTCTTGCTGCATGGTTTCGCGGATCTTGAACTTCTGCACCTTGCCGGTAATGGTCAACGGAAAGCTCTGCACAAAACGGATGTAGCGCGGAATCTTGTAGTGCGCGATCTGGCCTTTGCAGAAATCGCGGATGTCATCTTCGGTGGGCGCGGCGTCGGGCTTGGAGATGATCCAGGCGCAAAGTTCCTCGCCGTACTTCGGGTCGGGCACGCCGACCACCTGCACGTCCTGCACCAGCGGATGGCGGTAGAGAAATTCCTCGATCTCGCGCGGATAGATGTTTTCGCCGCCGCGGATCACCATGTCTTTGATGCGGCCGACGATGTTCACATAGCCTTGCGCATCCATCACCGCCAGATCACCGGTGTGCATCCAGCCCTCGGGGTCGATGGCCTCATGTGTCTTCTCGGCGTCGCCCCAATAGCCGTGCATCACCGAATAGCCCTTGGTGCAAAGCTCGCCGGTTTCGCCGGGCGCCACGGTTGCGCCGCTTTGCGGATCGACGATCTTCACTTCCAGATGCGGCTGCACCTGCCCCACCGTGCTCACCCGCTTATCCAGCGGGGTGTCGGTGGAGCTTTGGCAGCTCACCGGCGCGGTCTCGGTCATGCCGTAGGCGATGGTGATTTCGGAAAGGTGCATGTCGCGCACCACCCGTTTCATCACCTCGGTTGGGCAGGGGCTGCCGGCCATGATGCCGGTGCGCAGGGTGCTCAGATCGAACTCGGCAAAACGCGGGTGATCGAGCATGGCGATGAACATGGTCGGCACGCCGTGCAGGCCGGTGCACGCTTCGTCCTGCACGCACTCCAAAGTGAGCAGCGGATCGAAGCCATCGTTGGGATAGACGATGGTGGCGCCGTGCGTCAGGCAGGCCAGGTTGCCCAGCACCATGCCGAAGCAGTGGTACAGCGGCACCGGAATGCACAGCCGGTCTTCAGCGGTGAGCTTCATGGCCTCACCAATAAAGAAACCGTTGTTCAGGATATTGCTGTGCGTGAGCGTGGCGCCCTTGGGAAAGCCGGTGGTGCCGCTGGTGAACTGGATGTTGATGGGCTCGTGCGCATGCAGGGTAGCCGCGGCCTCGGCTACCGCCGGGTCATCGGCGCTGCCGCGGGCGATCCAGTCGGCAAAGCGCAGCATGCCGGGTTCGTCGGCATCGCCCAGATGCACCACCAGTTTGAGATTGGGCAGGCGCGCGGCGCGCAGTTCGCCTGGCGTGCAAGTGGCCAGATCCGGCGCGAGTTCGCGCAGCATGGCGAGATAGTCGCTGGTCTTGAACGAGGTCATGGTGACCAGCGCCTTGCAAGCCACCTTGTTGAGCGCGTACTCCACCTCGGAGGTGCGATAGGCCGGGTTGATGTTCACCAGAATCACGCCAACCTTGGCGGTGGCCAGTTGCATCAGCACCCATTCCACGCTGTTGTGCGCCCAGATGCCCACGCGGTCGCCCTTGCGCAGGCCGCTGCGCAACAGGGCGCTGCCCAGGCGATCCACCTCGCGCTTGAGCACGGCATAGCTCAGGCGGATGTTCTGGTGGCGCGAAACCAGCGCCTCTTGCAGGCCTTGGCGCTCGGCCATGGCGTCGAAAAAATCGCCTATCGTCTGCGTCAGCAGCGGCTGGTCGGTGGCGCCGCAGGCGTAGGCCTGCACCAGCGGGGTTGGCTCGGTCATGATGATTCTCCGGTCTTCATTCTTGGCGGCTTCAAAACCCGCCGGTCTGCAGCCAATGTTCGAGCTGCGGCAGCCGGTCTACGCCCCAGAAGGGCTGATCGTCCACCACCATATAAGGCGCGCCGCACATGCCTTGCTGCAGCGCGCGGTCGCAGTGGGCCTTGAGCTGAGTCTTGATGGCGGGTTCGGCGGTATAGCGCGCCACCGCGTCGCTCGCCAGCCCCTGCTCGGCGGCAAGGGCTTCAAGCACGGGCAACTCGGCGATGTTGCGGTTCTGCGCGAAATAGGCCGAAAAACAGCGATGCAGCCACGGCGCGGCCTGCGCGGGCAGGTCGCGTTGCAGGCCGATGAGCACCCGTGCGGCCTGATAAGTGGCAATGGGAAACGGCACTGGCTGAACGTAAGGCACGCCCAGAAAGCGGGCCGAGCGCGGAATGTCGATGCGGGCATAGTCGCCCTTGAGCGGCTGATCGATCAGCGGCTTCGACCCCGTCGCCTGGAACACCGGCCCGAGCAGCACGGGCACCCATTCGATGTCGCGCAGATGGCGCGCGGCAATGGCCTCGATCTGCGTGCTCGCCAGGTAGGCGTAGGGCGAAGAAAAATCGAAGAAAAAGGTGATCGGGCTGACGGGCATGGGAGTCTCCGGTGAATATCGTTTTACAGCGCGCGGGCAATAAGCATTTTCTGCACGTCGCTGGTGCCTTCGTAAATCTGACAAACCCGCACATCGCGCCAGATGCGCTCGACGGGAAAATCGGCCACATAACCGTAACCGCCGTGGATCTGCAGCGCCGCACTGCACACCCGCTCGGCCATTTCGCTGGCCATCAGCTTGGCCATAGCGGCTTCCTTCAGACAGGGCTGGCCCGCGTCTTTCAGGCTGGCGGCGTGCCACAGCAACTGCCGCGCCGCTTCGATCTGCATCGCCATCTCGGCCAAGCGGAATTGCACCGCCTGATGCTCGGCAATCGGCTTGCCGAAGGCGGTGCGCTCGCGCGCATAACGCAGCGCCGCTTCGAACGCGGCGCGCGCCATGCCAACCGACTGCGCCGCAATGCCGATGCGCCCGCCTTCCAGGCCGGAGAGCGCAATCTTGTAGCCCTCGCCCTCGGTGCCAATGCGGTTGGCGGCTGGCACGCGACAGCCATCGAAGCGGATCTGCGCGGTGTCGCTGGCCGACTGTCCAGCCTTGTCTTCGAGCCGTTCGACGATGTAGCCCGGTGTGTCGGTGGGCACGATGAAGGCGCTGATGCCCTTCTTGCCCGCAGCCCGGTCGGTTGCCGCCAGCACGATGGCGAGCTGACCGTTCTGGCCGCTGGTGATGAACTGCTTGACGCCGTCGAGGACGTAGTGGTCACCCACTAACTTTGCCGTGGCGCGCAGATTCGACGCATCTGACCCGGCCTGCGGCTCGGTCAGCGCGAACGCGCCGATCCACTCGCCGCGCGCCACCGGGCGCAGCCACTGGTCTTTCTGCGCGTCGGAGCCCCAGGCCATCAGGATGGAGCACACCGGGCAGTTGTTCACACTCACGATGGTGCTGGTCGCACCGTCGGCCGCGGCGATCTCCTCGATGGCCAGCGCGAGAGACAGGTAGTCGAGCCCCGCGCCGTCCCATTCGGCGGGCACGGCAATGCCCAGGCAACCCAGCGCCGCCAAGCCCTGCAGCGCCTCGCGCGGAAAGCGGCTTTCGCGCGCCCAGTCGGCCGCATGCGGGGCGATTTCAGCCTGGGCGAAGTCGCGCACCGCGTCGCGGATCATGCGGTGATCATCAGAAAGCAACATGACGGTTCAGAGCAGTTCAACCACCATCGCCGTGGCCTCGCCGCCGCCGATGCACAGCGCAGCGACGCCCTTCTTGAGCCCGCGTTGCCGCAGCGCGCCCAGCAAGGTGACGACGATGCGCGCGCCCGACGCGCCGATGGGGTGACCCAGCGCCACCGCGCCGCCGTGCACGTTGACGATCTCATGCGGCAGCTTGAATTCGCGCATGGCCGCCATGGTGACGGCGGCGAAGGCTTCGTTGACTTCCCACAGGTCCACATCGGCCGCCTTCCAGCCGCTCTTGTCGAGCACCCTTTGAATGGCCCCCACGGGCGCTGTGGTGAACCACTCGGGCGCCTGCGCATGCACCGCATGGGCGCGAATGCGAGCGATCGGCGCGCAGCCCAGCTTGTCGGCGGTGGACTGGCGCATCAGCACCAGCGCGGCAGCGCCGTCGGAAATGCTCGACGAGGTGGCGGCGGTGATGGCCCCGTCTTTCTTGAACGCGGGCTTGAGCGTAGGAATCTTGTCGAGCTTGGCCTTGAAGGGCTGCTCGTCGCGCGAGATTTGCACTTCGCCACCGCGCCCGGCGACAGTCACCGGCGCCATCTCCCACTCGAAGCTGCCATCTTCGTTGGCTTGTCTGCTGCGCTCAGTCGAGGCAATGGCGAAGGCGTCCATCGCCTCGCGGCTGAAGGCGTATTTGCTCACGCAGCTTTCGGCGAACACGCCCATGGCCTTGCCCCGGTCGTAGGCGTCTTCCAGACCATCGATGGCCATGTGGTCGTAGAAGGCGGTGGCGCCGTATTTCACGCCCTTGCGCACGAAGGCCAGATGCGGCGCGTTGGTCATGCTTTCCATGCCGCCGGCCACCATCACATCGGCCGAGCCCACGGCCAGCATGTCGTGGGCGAACATCATCGCCCGCATGCCCGAGCCGCACATTTTGGACAGCGTGACCGCACCGGCCGACTGCGGCAGCCCGGCCTTGAGTGCGGCCTGGCGCGCGGGGGCCTGGCCCTGTCCGGCCATCAGGCAGTTGCCCATGAGCACTTCATTCACGGCGTCGCCCGCGATGCCCGCGCGCTGCACGGCAGCGGCGATGGCGGTAGCGCCGAGTTCCCAGGCGGGCACGGCAGCAAAGTCGCCGAGCAAGCCGCCGATGGGCGTGCGCGCGGCAGAAACAATCACGATGGGGTCAGTCATGTCGAAGTCTCCTGAACAGCTTGAACGGGTTTGTTGGATGCCGCAAGATCGCTTTCGCGGGCAAAGCGGCGCGTGGCGTCATAAGTGAACACGTCGTACAGGTGGCCCTCGCGGATGCGGCTCTGGTGCTCCTGCCAGAAGGCGGCATCGAGCAGATCGGCGTGGTGCTTCATGAACACGGCGCGCACCTTGGGGTTGCCGAGCAGAAACTGGCCGAAGGTTTCGGGAAAGACATCGTGCGGACCCACGGCGTACCAGGGTTCGGCGGCCATTTCGTCCTCTTCGTTGCGCGGCGCGGGCACGCGGCGGAAGTTGCAGTCGGTGATGTACTCGATCTCGTCGTAGTCGTAGAACACCACCTTGCCGTGGCGGGTAATGCCGAAGTTCTTCCACAGCATGTCGCCAGGAAAGATATTGGCCGCCACCATGTCCTTGATGGCATTGCCGTATTCCATGACGGCGGCCTCGAGCTGGGCGTCGTCGGCTTCCTGCAGGTAGATGTTGAGCGGAATCATGCGCCGCTCGATGTAGCAGTGCCGGATGATGATGGTGTCGCCGTCGTATTCGAGTTGCGAGGGGCAGAAGGTTTCGATCTCCTGAATCAGCTCGGGCGAGAAGCGCGCGCGCTCGAAGGCCACGTTGGAGTATTCGAGCGTCTCGGCCATGCGCCCCACCCGGTCGTGCTGTTTCACCAGCAGGTACTTGCCCTTGATCTTGTCGCGGGTGGTGTCTTTCTGCGGCGGATAAAAGTCTTTGATGACTTTGAACACAAAGGGAAAGGACGGCAGGGTGAACACCACCATCACCATGCCCTTGATCCCCGGCGCCACGATGAACTGATCGCTCGAATGCCGCAGGTGATAGAGAAAGTCGCGGTAGAACAGGGTCTTGCCCTGCTTGGCCA
Organism: Thiomonas intermedia; assembly: GCA_022730375.1. GTDB lineage: Bacteria > Pseudomonadota > Gammaproteobacteria > Burkholderiales > Burkholderiaceae_C > Thiomonas > Thiomonas intermedia_C. The sequence continues at coordinate 7,588 of DZDA01000045.1, read as the reverse complement.
GACCCAGCGCGTTGTACAGCTCGGCGCGCGGCTTGCGCGCCATGAGGCTGCGCAGAAACTGCACATAGGCCGACGGAATTTCCATATCGACCATGAAATAGGCGCGGGCGAAGGAGAACAGCAGCAGCAGATCGTCCTCGCTGAGCAGCACCGTGTCGATAAAGAGCTGGCCGCGCTCGTTGTGCAGAATGGGCAGCGCCAGCGGAAATTCGGTAAAGCCGTTGATCACCTTGCCCACCGCATACGCGCCCTTGTTGCGATAGAACAGCGAGTCGAGCATCTGAATCTGGAAGTTGGCGCGCAGGCGCACATCGTTGCCGAAGCGCTGGCGCACGGCGGCCTGTACCTGGTTCACGTCGCGGTCCAGATCTTCGAACGGCAACGCGAGCTGAAAGTTCTCGATGGCGCGGCGCAGACAGGCGTGCAGCGCCTCGTGGGTGTGCGGGTAATACACGCGGAAGGTCGGCTTGGCCGCAGGCTCCTCGTTTTCGATGTACTCGGTGGACAGCGCCGGGCGCACGAACAGAAACTCGTTGTTGAAATGCTCGCGCCGCAGAATCTTGGTCGTTACCGAGTTGAAAAAGGTTTCGGCCAACTCGGGCTGGTGGTGATTGGTCAGCAGGCCGATGTAGTGCAGCTTGGCCTGCTGCCAAATTCCCATGGGCTGGTTGCCGGCATCGAGTTCGTTCTGCAGCCGCTCGGTGGCCTCGTCCACCCGCTGGTCGTAAAACGCGATGCGCTCGCGCTGCGCTGCCTGCTGAGCGGCCCAGTCGGCCCGTTCGAACCGCTGCTTGGCCGCGGCGCTCACTTGGCGGAACAGGCGGTAATGGCGATTGAAGCCGTCGAGCATGGTGCGGGCCATGGCAAAAGCCACGGGGGAATCGAGGCGGGGCGGGAATTGGTTCATCGGATCTCTGCAAAGCGAAAACGCTCTGCCCACTGTAAACCTGCAGCACCCGTAAGGCAAAGCACCCAGCGCTTGACGCCGCTGCGTGCTAGGCTTTTTGGGTTGTCGGCGCAGGCGCCGCGCCGACTTTTTCGATCCATAAGACTAGGAGATTTCTGATGCCCGCCTTGCTGCCCAATGTCGATCCCGATGGACTGCTGGAGTATTCGGTGGTTTACACCGACCGCTCGCTCAACCATATGTCGGCCCGCTTTCAGCAGGTCATGCGCGATCTGTCGTCCCTGCTCAAACAGGCCTACAACGCGCAGGCAGCGGTCATCGTGCCCGGCAGCGGCACGTTTGCCATGGAGGCCGTAGCGCGGCAATTCGTGCAGGGTGCACCAGTGCTCATTGTGCGCAACGGCTGGTTCAGTTATCGCTGGAGCCAGATCATCGAGACCGGGCATTTGTCGGACAAGGTGACGGTGCTCAAGGCCCGCCGCGTGGCCGATGCGTCCGAGTCGCCCTTCACGCCCGCGCCCATCGACGAGGTGGTGGCCGCTATCGCCCTTGATGCGCCCGCCGTGGTGTTCGCCCCGCATGTGGAAACCTCCGCCGGCATGATGCTGCCCGACGACTATCTGCGCGCCGTGGCCGACGCGGTGCATGCGGTGGGCGGCCTGTTCGTGCTCGACTGCATCGCCTCGGGCGCCATGTGGGTGGACATGCAGGCCACCGGCGTGGACGTGCTGGTCAGCGCACCGCAAAAAGGCTGGAGCGGCCAGCCCTGCTGCGGTTTCGCGCTGCTGTCTGAGCGGGCGCTTGCGCGGCTGGAAACAACCACGAGCGACAGCTTCTCTTGCGACCTGAAAAAATGGCATCAGATCATGCAGGCCTACGAAAAGGGCACGCATGCCTATCACGCCACCATGCCCACCGACACCCTGGCGGAAGTGCGCGACCAGATGCGCGAGGCGTTCAGCTACGGCCTGCCCGCGCTCAAGACCGCGCAGATGGAGCTGGGTCGCGCAGCGCGCGCCTCGTTGGAGCGGCGCGGCGTCAAGAGCGTGGCGGCGCCCGGCTTTCAGGCGCCGGGCGTGGTGGTGAGCTACACCCGCGACCCTGACATTCAGAACGGCAAGAAGTTTGTGGCACAGGGCATGCAGATTGCCGCCGGCGTGCCGCTGGCCTGCGACGAACCGGCCGACTACATGAGTTTCCGCCTCGGCCTGTTCGGGTTGGACAAATGGCAGGACGTGCCCGCCGCCGTGCAGCGGCTGGATGCGGTGCTCGACGCCGTGGGGTTGCAGATGCCGGAAAAAGCGCATCGGTAGCCACCTCGGTAAGCGCCTCGATAACTGAATCACCCGCCGCATCAGTCACTCAGCCCTGTTCGCTATCCAGCTTCACGGCTTCACGCCGTTTGCGCGAACAGTTCCCGGCCGATCAGCATGCGGCGGATTTCGCTGGTGCCCGCGCCAATCTCGTACAGCTTGGCGTCGCGCCACAGTCGGCCTAGCGGGTAGTCGTTGATATAGCCGTTGCCACCAAAGATCTGAATGCCCTCGCCCGCCATCCAGGTGGCCTTTTCGGCACACCAGAGAATCACGGCCGCGCAGTCTTTTCGCACCGAGCGGGCATGGCCGTCGCCCAGCGCGTCGAGATTTTTGCCTACGGTATAGAGCAGGCTGCGGGCGGCTTGCAGCACGGTGTACATATCCGCCAGCTTGCCCTGGATGAGCTGGAACTCGCCGATGCTCTGGCCGAATTGCTTGCGTTCGTGCACATAGGGCACCACGCTGTCCATCACCGCCTGCATGATGCCCACCGGCCCGGCGGCGAGCACCGCGCGCTCGTAATCCAAGCCGCTCATCAGCACGTTGACGCCGCCGTTCAAATGGCCCAGCACGTTCTCTGCGGGCACCTCGCAATCCTGAAACACCAACTCGCCGGTATGGCTGCCGCGCATGCCCAGCTTGTCGAGCTTCTGCGCCACCGAGAAGCCCTTGAAGCCCTTCTCCACCAGGAAGGCAGTGATGCCCTTGGAGCCCGCGGCCGGCTCGGTCTTGGCGTAGACCACCAGCACGTCGGCATCCGGCCCGTTGGTGATCCACATCTTGCTGCCGTTGAGCACATAGACGTCGCCGCGCGGGCTGGCGCGCAAATCGGCACGCAGCTTCATGCTCACCACGTCGCTGCCCGCGCCCGGCTCGCTCATCGCCAGCGCGCCCACATGCTCGCCGCTGAGCAGCTTGGGCAGGTACTTCGCCTTCTGCGCGGCGCTACCGTTGCGGCGGATCTGGTTGACGCAGAGGTTGGAATGCGCGCCGTAGCTCAGCGCCACCGAGGCGCTGGCGCGGGAGATTTCTTCCATTGCCACCATATGCGCCAGATAACCCATGCCCGTTCCGCCATCGGCCTCGGGCACGGTGACGCCCAGCAGGCCCAGGTCGCCAAATTTGCGCCAAAGATCCATCGGGAACTGATCGGTGCGGTCGATTTCGGCCGCACGCGGGGCAATTTCTTGCTCGGCAAAGTCGCGCACGGCCTCGCGCAGCGCGGCGATGTCTTCGCCGAGTTGGAAGTCCAGTCCGGGCAGTTGCATGGGGTCTCCTCGGTTGCGTGTTTCGATGCTTTGTTTCGACGTGATTTCAATACCGTTTGGGCGCCGGCGCGATGGTCTGCTGCATCACCGCGCATGCTGTCTCAACGCCGTCCTCAGCGCGGTGCATCAAGCCCTGGCGGGCAAAGCTCTAGCGAATGGCCTCCTCCTGCGCAGGCGATAGAACGGCGGGGGCGGTGGTCATGATGGCAAGTCTCCGTGGGGGCTGCTCTGTGGGCAGATTCTCGGTGATCTTACCTTCCGTTTACGTCAACGTGAATAGTGACTCATTCAGCACCCATCCAGAACCAGCGCCCACCTCACCCGCCCTGCTTCTTGAGTAGCCCCCGCGCCTCGGTCTCGTAGGCGCGGATTTCCTCCAGCGTCGCCCTGAGATCGGCCATGCGACCCTCAATGTCGGCACGATGCTCGGCCAGCACTTCGAGGTAGCGGCGCAGTTGCGGTGCGGTGTCGCGCGGCGACTCGTACATCATCACCAGTTCCTTGATCTCGGCCAGGCTCAGGCCCAGCCGTTTGCCGCGCTGGGTGAGTTTCAGCCGGGTGCGGTCTCCCTGGGTGTAAACGCGCAGCCGACCCTCGCGCTGCGGGCTGAGCAAGCCGGCTTCTTCGTAAAAGCGGATGGCGCGGGTGGTGAGGTCGAACTCGCGGGCGAGTTCACCAATGGTGAAAGTGGGGGCGGCGGGTGCAGCAGCGGCTTTTTTCATGCGTGCCTATACTCGGCTCCAGTTGACGTTAACGTCAAGTGTAGTTTGCGCCATCACTCTCCCATCCCTTTGAACCTGCCCGCCATGTCTGCCCAGCCCGCCACCGATGCCATCCGCTACCCCTTTGGAGAGACGACGCCCGCATTGGGAGAAAGCATCGAGCTGGCGCCGGGGTTGCGCTGGCTGCGCATGGGGCTGCCCTTCGCGCTGAACCACATCAACCTCTGGCTGCTGGAAGACACCTTGGGCGGCGTGCGCGGCTGGACGATTGTGGATTGCGGCATCGACTCCCCGCCCACCCGCGCGGCGTGGGAGCAGGTGTTCGCCACGCAGATCGGCGGCCTGCCGGTGCTGCGCGTGGTGGTCACGCACATGCACCCGGACCACGTCGGGCTGGCGCACTGGCTCACCGCGCGCTGGAATTGCCTGCTGTGGATGAGCGCCACCGACTATGCCGTCTCGTGCATGGCGGCGCGCGGCTGCATGACCATCGGCGGCGAGCCGATGGCGGCGCACTACGCCGCACATGGCCTCGCCGACCCGCAGACTCTGGCCGCCATCCGCAAGCGCACCGATTACTACACCGGCCTGGTGCCCGCCATGCCCACGCGTTTCGTGCGCCTGCAGGACGGCGACGTGCTGCGAATCGGCACGCGCGACTGGCGCTGCGTTGCGGGCTACGGCCATGCGCCGGAGCACATCAGCCTGCACTGCGAGGCCGACGCGCTGTTCATCGCGGGGGACATGCTGCTGCCTCGCATCTCCACCAACATCAGCGTGAACGACAACGAACCGCTGTCCAACCCTCTGCAGCAGTTTCTCGACAGCCTGGCGCGCTTCGCCGCCTTGCTGTCGGACGACACGCTGATTTTCCCCTCGCACGGCCTGCCCTTCCGCGGCGCGCTGGCCCGCATCGGGCAGTTGCAGCAGCATCACCGCGAGCGTCTGGCTGAGGTGATGCAGGCCTGCGCCACCCCGCAAACCGCGGCCGACCTGCTGCCCGTGCTGTTCAAACGCCCGCTGGACGTGCACCAGATGACCTTCGCCATGGGCGAGTCCATCGCCCATCTGCACAAGCTGTGGTTCGACGGGCAGCTGCGCCGCCTGGAAGACAGCGGGGTCTATCGTTTCGTGTGCTAACCCGCATTTCTCTTGCCGCGGCGCAGTGGTATTTTGAACGCCGCCATGCCTGACAACACGACCTCCGCCAACAACCCGCCGCCGCAAAACGCGGCGCTGGTGCTGCTGGGCGGCGGGGCGCGCACGGCCTATCAGGCCGGTGTGCTGGGCGGCGTGGGCGAGATTCTGCAGGCGCAGGGCTGGCCCGCGCAGCGCAACCCGTTTCCCGTGGTCTGCGGCACCTCGGCCGGAGCGATCAATGCGGCGTATTTCGCCAGCCGATGCGCCGACTGGCCAGCCGCCCTGCATGAGCTGCAAACACTTTGGAGCACCCTGCAGGCGCACGAGGTCTTCGAGGTCGGCACATGGCAACTGCTGCGCGGCGGCGCGCGCTGGCTCGGGCTGATGGTGTTCGGCTGGCTGTGGAAGCAGAACCCGCGCGCCTTGCTCGACAACACCCCGCTGGCCGACACCCTGGGTCGGCGGGTGCACTTCGACGCGGTGGACGCCGCGATTCAGAGCGGCGCCTTGCGCGCGCTATCTGTGGCCACCTCAAGCTATACCAGCGGGCGGCACATCACCTTCTTTCAGGCCTGCCCCGAGGTGCAGCCCTGGCGGCGGCCCGGGCTGTGGGGCATTGCGCAGCCCATCGGCGTCGAGCACTTGCTGGCGTCGAGCGCCCTGCCCTTCGTGTTTCCCGCCACGCCGCTGTATGGCGAAGTCGGGCCGGAATACTTTGGCGACGGCGCCATGCGCCAGCTCGCCCCGCTGGCGCCCGCCATTCATCTGGGTGCAGAACGCGCGCTGGCCATCGGCGTGGCCGAGCCGCATCCCGAGGCGGGGCAAATGCGCCAGCATCTGCCGCCCTACCCCAGCGTGGCGGAGATTGCGGCGCACGCCATGTCCAGCGTGTTTCTCGACACCCTGCGCGCCGATGCGCAGCAGGCCGGGCGCATCAACCGCATGTTGTCGGATCTGCCTCCCCAATTGCGCGCCAAGCTGCCTTACCGCGCCCTGCCCACGCTGACCCTGCTGCCCTCCACCTCGATCGACGCCATTGCCGCGCGGCACTGGCACAGCATGCCCCGTGGCGCGCGGCTGCTGCTGCAATCGGTGGGCATGGGTACAGGCCGCGGATCGGCGCTGGCCAGTTATCTGCTGTTCACGCCGGATTACCTCTCCGCCTTGGTCGATCTCGGCCGGACCGATGCGCTGGCGCAGCGCGATGCGATAACGGCATTTTTCAACCCCACCGCGCCCGACCCGCATTGCGCATAATGCAGCCCTATGCTCAATGTGTTCACCCTCAAGAATGGCCGCCTGGTGCAGCAGGAGATCGGCGACCCGCAAACCCTCGCGGGGCTGCAGCCCGTCTGGGTCGATCTCGAATCGGCCGATCCACGCGAGCTTGGCTGGGTCGAGGCCCGCTTCGGCCTGACCATCCCCGCCGACGTCCTCGACCAGGATCTGGAAGAATCCGCGCGGTTTTACGAGGAGGAGGACGACAACCAGCTCCACCTGCGTTCCGACTTTCTCATCAGCGACGAAGAGCGTCCGCGCAACGAGCGCGTGGCCTTCATCATTCACGGCAGCGTGCTGTTTTCCATTCACACGCACGATCTCACCGTGTTTCGCCTGCTGCGGCTGCGGGCGCGGCGCATGCCCGGGCTGATTGAAAACGCCACCGACGTGCTGCTCGCGCTCTACCTCACCGACGCTGAATATTCCGCCGATACCCTCGAAGGCATATACGACGACCTGGAGGCCATCGGCGCGCACATCCTCAAGCCGCGCCCCAGCGACCAGGACGCCTCGCAGGCGCTCACCGGCATTGCACAGCAGGAAGACCTGAACGGCCGCATCCGCCGCAATGTGATGGACACCCGCCGCGCGCTGAGCTTTCTGTTGCGCAGTCGCCATCTCAGCGCCGATCAGTCGCAAGAGGCGCGGCAGATTCTGCGCGACCTCGACTCGCTCGACGGCCACACCGCCTTTCTGTTCGACAAGATCAACTTCCTGATGGACGCCACGGTGGGCTTCATCAACATCAACCAGAACAAGGTCATCAAGATTTTTTCGGTGGCCTCGGTGGCCATGCTGCCGCCCACGCTCATCGCCAGCATCTACGGCATGAACTTCAAACTCATGCCCGAGCTCGACTGGCACTTCGGCTACCCCTTCGCCCTGGCACTGATGGTGTTCTCGGTCATCGCACCTTTCTGGTTTTTCCGCAAAAAGGGCTGGCTCGATTAGGGC
>DZDA01000006.1 GCA_022730375.1 Thiomonas intermedia | reverse complement strand
GAATGCGCGCCAGCCATTCCGCTGAAACGCGGTCGCAGGCGCAGCGTTCAAACAGCGGATCTTCCGGGCCGAGGGCCTCGTGCGTAATGAAGGTGTAGCTGACGAACTCGCCGTGGCGCTCCCAGCGCAGGCGCACCGGGCCGATCTGCTCAGTGTGAAACATGCTGCCCGACGAGGGCGGCGGCAGGTGCAGATTGCCGAGCAGTTCACTGAGGTGTTCGAACGCCTGTTGCGACTCGGCCGGATTGACCAGCATCACTTGATGGCTGACCTGCGCCGGCGCACCCACTCGCTCGAACGGGCGGGCGTGGATCTCGTTGTGAAGCTGCTGACGCAAAGGATGTTCGGACATAAGAGACGAGCGGCGAGCTGAAAAAGAAAGAGTGGAGGACGCAGGACGGGGCCGAGCCTGTCAGTCAGTGTGGGTGGACGGATGTCTGCTATGATGCTCGGGTTTTGTGCGGTGCGGAATGAAGGCATAGAAAAAGCGTTCAGAAAGCACCGGGCCAGCGCAAAAGAAAGAGACTGGCCTGCATAAAGCAGCACAGAACGAACGCGCCATGCTACCAACGCGACCGAGGGAGAGATTTGACAGATCGCCCAAAATTCAGCACGAGGTAATTGGCGCAAACCACCCGCAAACCGGCTCAACCAGGTGTTGAGCCGCTGCCGAAGTTGTCCGGTGCTTGCACTGGAGAATTTGGGCGGCGTGCCAATCGGAGCCGGATTTCAGACCCAACTTGGATTGGAAACTTTATGTCAGTCTCAATGCGTCAAATGCTGGAAGCCGGGGTGCACTTCGGTCACCAAACCCGTTTCTGGAACCCCAAGATGGCCCCTTTCATTTACGGCCATCGCAACAAAATCCATATCGTCAACCTCGAAAAGACGTTGCCGATGTATCTGGACGCCGTCAAGTTCGCCCGCCAGCTTGCTGCGCGCCGCGGCACCATTCTGTTCGTCGGCACCAAGCGTCAGGCTGGTGAAATCGTGCGTGAACAGGCCGAGCGTTGCGGCATGCCCTATGTTGACCAGCGCTGGCTCGGCGGCATGCTGACCAACTTCAAGACGGTCAAGACCTCGATCAAGAAGCTCAAGGACATGCAGGCCCAGGCGGCCGAGGGCGTGCTTGAGCAGATGAGCAAAAAAGAAGCGCTGACCTTCCAGCGCGAAATGGAAAAGCTGGAAAAGTCCATCGGCGGCATCCAAGACATGGCGGCTCTGCCCGATGCGATTTTCGTCATCGACGTGGGCTACCACAAGATTGCCATCGCCGAGGCGAAGACGTTGGGCATTCCGGTGATCGGCGTGGTCGACACCAACCATTCCCCGCTGGGCGTGACTCACATCATTCCGGGCAACGACGACTCGGCCAAAGCCGTGACGCTGTATGCGCAGGGCATGGCCGATGCCATCCTGGAAGGCAAGAACGACGCGGTCAATGAAGTCGTGCAAGCCGTCTCCGAAGGCGAAGAAGAATTCGTCGAAGTTCAGGAAGACGCGCCTGCCGCCTGACGGGGCCACGATGATCCTGCTGCAACGGCCCGATTCACCGGCCTGAAACACCCCGGGGCTGCGATTCACAGCCCCTTTTTTTCAACTGCGTTTCTAGTTTTCGATTTCAAGGAGTTCAACAATGGCGGCAATTACCGCAAGCATGGTGGCAGAACTGCGTGCCAAGACCGATGCCCCGATGATGGAGTGCAAGAAGGCGCTGACCGAGGCCGAAGGCGATATGGATCGAGCTGAGGAAATCCTGCGCGTCAAGCTCGGCAGCAAGGCCAGCAAGGCGGCTTCGCGCGTGACGGCTGAAGGCATCGTGGCGGCGTACATCAACGGCACGACCGGCGCGCTGATCGAGCTGAACTGCGAAACCGATTTCGTGGCCAAGAATGACGATTTCCTGGCCTTCGGCAAAGACCTGACCCAGCTGATCGCGGCGCAGAGCCCTGCCGACGTGGCAGCGCTGTCGGCACTGACGCTCGATGGCGAAACCATCGAAGCGCGCCGCAGCAAGCTGATCGGCAAGATCGGCGAGAACATGACCATTCGCCGCTTCAAGCGTTTTGCAGGCGATCACAAGCTGGTGAGCTACCTGCACGGTACGCGCATCGGCGTGATGGTCGAGTTTGCCGGCGACGAAGTGGCCGCCAAGGATGTGGCCATGCACATCGCCGCGATGAAGCCGGTGGCGCTGTCGTCGTCTCAGGTGCCCGCCGATCTGATCGAGAAAGAGCGTTCAATCGCCTCGCAGAAAGCGGCCGAGTCGGGCAAGCCCGCCGAGATCATTGCCAAAATGGTTGAAGGCTCGGTGCAGAAATACCTCAAGGAAGTCTCGCTGTTCGATCAGGTGTTCGTCAAGAACGACAAGCAGACGGTCGAGCAGATGCTGAAATCCGCCAACACCACGGTGCACGGTTTCACCCTGTATGTGGTGGGTGAGGGCATCGAAAAAAAGTCGGAGAATTTTGCGGAAGAGGTGGCCGCGCAGATGGCTGCAGCCAAGCAAGGCTGAGCGCCGTTGCCCGGCTGACCGGGGCCGAATCGCGGCTGATCGAGGTCCGGTCGCCTAGCTCCTTGTGGTCCCGCTTCTTTGCAGCTTCTCCATCTCTGCCTTTTCACCTTTCTAACGCTCGCCAGGAGTCACCATGTCCGGATACAAACGTGTTCTGCTCAAGCTCTCAGGCGAGGCCCTGATGGGGGATGATGCTTATGGCATCAATCGCGCCACCATCGAGGCCATGGTGCGGGACATCGCCGAGGTGGTGCATTCTGGCGTGCAGCTGGCGATAGTCATCGGCGGCGGCAACATCTTCCGCGGAGTGGCGGGGGGCGCTGTGGGCATGGACCGGGCGACTGCGGACTATATGGGCATGCTGGCGACGGTGATGAATTCGCTCGCGCTGAGCGACGCCATGAAGCACGCCGGGCTGAATCCGCGCGTGATGTCGGCCATTGCCATCGACCAGGTCGTCGAGTCTTATGTGCGGCCCAAGGCGCTGCAGTATCTTGAGGAAGGCAAGTCGGTGATCTTTGCCGGCGGCACGGGCAATCCGTTCTTCACCACCGATACGGCCGCCGCGCTGCGCGCAGCCGAGATCGGCGCCGAGGTCATGCTCAAGGCGACCAAGGTCGATGGCATCTACACCGCCGATCCGGCCAAAGACCCGCAGGCTGAGCGTTATGCGCGTATCAGCTTCGATGAGGCGATCGCACGGCGCTTGCAGGTGATGGACGCGACGGCTTTTGCGCTGTGCCGTGACCAGAAGATGCCGATTCGCGTATTCAGCATTTTCAAGCCGGGGGCGCTGATGCGCGTGGTTCAAGGCGCCGATGAAGGCACGGACGTCTACGTCTGATTACCATCGCAGTCTTTGAGACCCGCGCCGCGCTGCTTTCCGCGCAGCGGGTTTTGTTTTTTCCCGATCTGTTTTTGGAGTACATCATGGGAATCGCAGAGATCAAGAAAAACACCGAAGAAAAAATGCACAAGTCGATCGAGTCGCTCAAGCTCGATCTGGCCAAGGTGCGTACCGGGCGCGCGCATACCGGCTTGCTCGACCATGTGATGGTGGACTACTACGGCACCATGATGGCGATCAATCAGGTGGCGAACATGAATCTGGTCGATGCCCGCACCATCAGCGTGCAGCCGTGGGAAAAGAAAATGGTCCAGGCCGTGGAAAAGGCGATTCGTGAATCCGATCTGGGTCTGAATCCCCAGACGCAGGGCGACATCATTCGCGTGCCCATGCCCGCGCTGACCGAAGAGCGCCGCCGCGATCTGGTCAAGGTCATCAAGCAGGAAGGCGAGGGGGCCAAGGTGGCCGTGCGCAATTTGCGCCGCGATGCGAACCAAAGCCTGAAAGACCTCGTCAAAGAGAAAGAAGCCTCCGAAGACGATGAGCGCCGCGCGCAGGACGAGGTGCAGAAAATCACCGACCGCTGCATTGTCGAGATCGACAAACAACTGGCGCAAAAAGAAGCGGAGATCATGGCGGTCTGACGGGAGTCAGCGGATTGTTCCGCTGCTCTGATCGGCGTTCCAAGCTGTGTTTCTCTTATTGACGGCATGAGCAAGAAAACCATCGCCAAGCGCGACCCGTCCACGCTGCCACGCCATGTAGCGGTGGTCATGGATGGCAACGGACGCTGGGCGCAGCGCCGGTTTCTGCCGCGTTCCTCCGGACATAAATTCGGTGTTGACGCGCTGAAAAAAATCGTGCGTCACTGCGCGGAGATCGGCGTGAAGCACCTCACGGTGTTCGCCTTTTCCTCTGAAAACTGGACGCGCCCGGCGGAGGAGGTGCAGACCTTGATGGACCTGTTCGTCAAGGCGCTGCAGCGCGAGTCTGCGGAACTGGCCAAACAAGGCGTGCAGTTGCATGTGGTGGGCGATCTGTCGGCCTTTTCTGCTGAGATGCGCGCGCTCATCGACCAGTCCGAGGCGTTGACGCGCCACAATGACACGCTCGTGCTCAACGTGGCCCTCAACTATGGCGGGCGTTGGGACATGACGCAGGCGGCACAAGCCCTGCTGGCCGCGCAGGAAGTCCCCACGCAGCAAGCGCTGGCGCGGCATCTGGCCCTGTCGCACTCGCCCGACCCGGATCTGCTGATCCGCACCGGGGGCGAGCATCGCATCAGCAATTTCCTGCTCTGGCAACTGGCCTACACCGAGCTCTATTTCAGCGATATCCTCTGGCCAGACTTCAATGCCGAAGCCTTTGACGCAGCGCTGGCCGATTTTGCCAGCCGCCAGCGCCGTTTCGGTGGCGTCCCCGAGGCGAAATCGCCGGCCGCGGCCTGAGGCGGCGAGCGGCGCATCAGCATCATGTTGCGACAGCGCGTCCTGACCGCCCTGGTGTTGATGGCGCTGTTGCTGCCCACCTTGTTCTGGCACGATCCCCTGCCATTCGCGCTATTGGCGCTGGCCTTTTGTGCTGTGGGCATGGGCGAGTGGGCGCGGCTGGCTGGCTATCAAGACTTGAGCGTGCTGTCTTCCTGGGCTTTGCTCTGGGCGGCGATTGCGGCGGCCTTGCTCTGGCTATTGCAACAGCAGGCCTGGCAGATGGCTTCAGCCTGGCGCTGGTTCTGGCTGGCCTGCAGCATGGCATGGTTGCTCGCGTTGGGGCTGAGTTTGCCAAAGGCCCGCCTGCCCGTGGCGCTGCGCCATCCTTTGGCGCTCACTTTATTGGGCTTTTTGCTGTTGCAGGCCGCCTGGCTGGCGTTGGTGCAACTGCGTGTTCAAGGTGCAATTTTCATGCTGTCTTTGTTGGCGCTGGTTTGGGTGGCGGATATTGCGGCGTACTTTGGCGGCAGGGCCTGGGGGCGCAGCAAGCTCGCGCCGTCGATCAGCCCTGGAAAGACCCGTGCCGGGGCCTGGACGGCTCTGGCCGCCACCCTGTTCTACGCCGCAGTCTGCGTGAGTCTGGCGCCGATTTACCCCAACTATTTTTCGCGGCTCAACACGCAGTTCGGCGGGTTCGGGCTCGCGATTCTGGTCGTCGTGTTGCTGGCGTTTGCCATTGCGGGCGACCTGTTCGAATCCTTGCTCAAACGCGCGGCAGGGCTGAAAGACAGCGGCAAGTTGCTGCCGGGACATGGCGGCGTGCTGGACCGCATCGACGCGCTCTTGCCCGTGTTGCCCCTGGCCTTGCTGCTGTTGGCGCTATGAAAACGGTCACCATTCTCGGCTCTACCGGCTCGATCGGCACCAATACGCTGGCCGTGCTGGCGCTGCACCCAGAGCAGTTTCGGGTGTTTGCCCTGGCAGCGCACAGCAATGCCGACAAACTGTTTGCGCAGTGTCTCGAATTTCGTCCGAACTACGCCGTGCTCGGCAGTGCGTCGGCCGCCAGCAGTCTGCAGCAACGTTTGCGCGCTGAGCATTGCCCGACGGAAGTATTGAGCGGCTCCCAGGCGCTTGACGACGTGGCTGCCGCGCCCGAAGTCGATCTGGTCATGGCTGCCATCGTCGGCGCCGCCGGTCTGTCGGCCAGCCTCGCAGCAGCCCGTGCCGGCAAGCGGCTGCTGCTGGCCAACAAAGAGTCGCTGGTCGTCGCCGGCGATCTGCTGTTGCAGGCCTTGGCGCAAGGCGGCGGCGATCTCATTCCCATCGACAGCGAGCACAGCGCCATTCAGCAAAGTCTGCCTGATGATCGCAGCCGCTGGCAGGCGGACGTGCGCAATATCGTGCTGACCGCTTCGGGCGGGCCGTTTCGCCAGCGCGCCGCGCACACCCTGCACACGGTCACGCCGACGGAGGCCTGCGCCCATCCGAACTGGAGCATGGGCGCGAAGATCTCGGTCGATTCCGCCACCATGATGAACAAGGCGCTGGAGGTCATCGAGGCGCACTATCTGTTCGGCATGCGGCCCGAGCAGATTGAGGTGCTGATCCATCCCCAGAGCATCGTGCATTCGATGGTCAACTATCACGACGGCTCGGTGATTGCCCAACTCGGGCAGCCCGATATGCGCACCCCTATTGCCTACGGCCTGTCCTATCCCACCCGCATGGCCTCGGGCGTGCCGTGGCTCGACCTGGCGCGCGTGGGACGGCTCGATTTCGAACAACCCGATCCCCAGCGGTTTCCGGGCTTGGCCTTGGCCTTCGAGGCTCTGCGCATGCCGGTGGGCGCCTGCGCAGTGCTCAATGCATCCAACGAAGTGGCCGTCGATGCCTTCCTCCATCAGCGCATCCGTTTTACCGATATTCACCGGATCAATGCGGATTTGCTGGCAAGTGCACAATGCGCGGGCTGTGATTCGCTGGAGGCCCTGGCTGAACTAGACGTCCAGACGCGACTCCAAACGCAACAGCGCGTCGCGCAACTCTCGCCCTCCGGGCGGGGAAGTGCGTCGCAACTGGCCTGACGCGAAACCATGAACCTGCTCATCACCCTGCTGGCGTTTGCCTTTGCACTCGGCGTGCTCATCACCATCCACGAGTTTGGTCACTACCGCGTGGCCGTGGCGTGCGGCGTCAAGGTGCTGCGGTTTTCCATCGGCTTCGGTAAACCCCTGCTGCGCTGGACGCGAGGCGCCGACAAGACTGAATTCACCCTGGCCTGGATTCCGCTCGGCGGCTATGTGAGGATGCTCGACGAACGCGAGGGCGAAGTGGCCGAGGCCGAGCTGCCGCGTGCATTCAACCGACAAAGTCTGTCCAAGCGCGCGGCCATCGTCGCAGCAGGGCCAGCGGCCAATCTATTGCTCGCCATCGTGCTGTTTGCCGTGGTGGCGCTGGTTGGTGTGCGCGAGCCGGTTGCCATACTGGGCGCGCCACCCGCTCACTCGACCGCTGCCGCAGCGGGAGTGCAGGGCGGTGAGCGTGTCTTGGCGGTCGCGCATGACGGCTCGCAGGAAGCCGTGCAGAGCTGGACGGGGCTGCGCTGGACGCTGCTGAACGCTGCGATGAACGGTGATCGCCTCGCGCTCGTCGTAGAACGGAAAGCGGGTGGCCCGACGCACGAAATTCCTCTCGACTTTTCTTCGAGCATGCGAGCGGCGGAGAGCGCCGGGTTTCTCACCACCTACGGCTTGCATCTGCAGAGCCCGCCGGCCGAGATTCGCGAAGTGGTCGCAGGCGGCCCGGCACTGCGCAGTGGACTGCTTGCGGGCGACCGGATCATCGCAGTGGACGGCAAACCCATCGCCACGTCTGACGCCTTGATGCGCGCCATTCAAACCTCGGGCGGCAAGCCGATGCAGCTTGAGGTGCGTCGCGACGGCCGCACTTTCCAAACCCAGTTGCAGGCCAAGCCGGTGCAGGTCAATGGCCAGGCGGTCTGGCGCATCGAGGCCATGCTGGGCGGCGAAATCCCCACGGTAAAAATCGAGCGTAATCCGCTGCAGGCCTTGCAGGACGGCGCGCAGCGCACCTGGGATCTTTCGGTGCTGACCCTCAAGACCCTCGGGCGCATGGTGATCGGCCAGGCTTCGCTGCAAAACTTGAGCGGCCCGGTCACGATTGCCGATTACGCGGGCAAAAGCGCCGAGCTGGGCTGGATGGCGTATCTCAGCTTTCTGGCCGTGGTCAGCGTCAGCCTGGGCGTGCTCAATCTGCTGCCTTTGCCCATTCTGGACGGAGGGCATCTCCTGTATTATGCGTATGAGGGATTGACCCGTCGCAGCGTCTCGCAACGCTGGCAGGAAAGGCTGCAGCAAGGCGGTCTCGTGGTCATCGCCATGATGATGGCCATCGCCCTCTACAACGATCTGGTTCGCTTGCTCGGCCAGATGCACTAATCCAGCTCGAGGTCAATTTGAGGTTTTCTCCCGCACTTCGTTGTGCGACGGCGGTTGTGATCGCTGTTGCAGGCGTGCAAGCACACGCAGCTGAATCGTTCACCATCAAGGACATCCGGGTCGACGGTCTGCAAAGAACCGAACCCGGCACTGTGTTCAGCTATCTGCCGTTTCGGGTAGGTGAAACCTACACGCCCGAGAGCGGGGCAGCAGCCATTCGGGCCTTGTTCGCCACCGGGCTGTTCAAGAACGTCCGTATCGAAACCGACAACGATGTGGTCACCCTCATCGTCGAGGAGCGCCCGACCATTGCCGGGGTTGAATTCGCCGGAACCAAGGAGTTCGACAAAAAAGCCTTGACGACGGCGCTCGCCTCCGTGGGGCTTGCCGAGGCCCGGCCTTACGACCAAGCCTTGATCGATCAGGCCGTTCAGGAACTCAAGCAGCAATATCTGGCCAAGGGCTTCTACGGTACCGAAGTCAATGTCACAACCACGCCGCTGCCGCGCAACCGGGTGAACGTGTTGTTCACCGTGGTCGAAGGGCAAATTGCCAAGATTCGTTCCATCCGCGTCGTGGGCAACAAGGTGTTCGGCGAAGGCACGTTGCTGGGCCTGTTTACCCTCAGCACGCCGGGTTGGCTGAGCTGGTATACCAAGGACGACCAGTATTCCAAGGCCAAGCTCAATACCGATCTGGAAACCCTGCGTTCCTACTACCAAGACCGGGGCTATCTCGATTTCCGCATCGACTCCACGCAGGTGGCCCTGTCGCCTGACAAAGATGGCATCTATATCACCGTCAACGTGCACGAGGGGCCGAAGTACACCGTGTCGGGCTACCAACTCGCGGGTAACTATCTCGGGCAGGACGATGAATTCCGCGCGCTGGTCAAACTCAAGCCGGGCGAGACTTACAGCGCGCAGGCGCTCAACGAGAGCGTCAAGGCCATCAGCAACCAGTTCGGCGTGTATGGCTATGCCTTCGCCCGGGTCGAGTCCAAACCGGTGATTGATCGCCAGACGGATCAGGTGGCCTTCACCATCACCGCCGATCCGGGCAAGCGTATCTATGTGCGCCGCATCGATATTGCGGGCAACACCCGGACGCGCGACGAAGTGATTCGGCGCGAATTCCGGCAATTCGAAGACTCCTGGTACGACTCCGACCGCATCAAACTCTCGCGCGACCGGGTGGATCGTCTGGGCTACTTCAAGGGGGTGACGCTGCAGCCGCGTGAAGTGCCTGGCACCAACGATCAGGTCGATCTCGACACGAACGTGGAGGAGAAGCCCACGGGCAGCCTGTCTCTGGGCGTGGGCTTTTCGAGTGCGGACAAACTGTCGTTCAACGCCGGGATCAGCCAGGACAATATTTTTGGCAGCGGCAACAACCTCGCGGTCGACTTCAACACGTCGAGCTTCTACCGCACGCTGTCGGTATCGAGCACCAATCCGTATTTCACCGAAGACGGCATCAGCCGCACGGTGAATGCGTATTACCGCACCATCCAGCCTTACACCAGCCAGGGCAGCAATTACAAAATTGTGACGCCGGGGTTCAACCTTCAGTTCGGCATTCCGTTCACCGAAGAAGACCGGGTGTTCTTCGGCGCCGGGTATGAGCGCTACACCCTGGATCTCGCTCCGGGTGCGCCGGCCTCGTACATCGCCTATGTCAACCAGTTCGGCAAGACATCCAGCGGCATTCCGCTGACCATCGGTTGGCAGCGCGACAGCCGCAACAGCGCCCTGGTGCCCACCGATGGCCGTTATCAGCGCCTGAGCTTCGAGATCAGTCCGTTCAGCACCCTGCGCTACGACCGCATCACCTATCAATACCAGCAGTATCTGCCGCTTACGCGAACCACCAATCTCGCGTTCAACGGTTTGATCGGTTATGCCCATGGGTTGAACGGCCGTCCCTTGCCGGTGTTCAAGAATCTGTACGCCGGCGGTATCGGCACCGTGCGCGGGTTTCAACAAAGCTCTCTGGGCCCGCAAGATGCTCAGGGCAACGCGCTGGGCGGGGCCAAAATGCTGATCGCTGATTTCGAGTATCAGTTTCCCTTCCCCGGCACGGGCGCCGACAAATCGCTTCGCATGTCGGTGTTCAATGACAACGGCTATGTGTGGGGCGAGAACCAGAAAGTCAGCCTGAGCGATATGCGCTCGTCCGTCGGTATCGGTGTGTCCTGGATTTCACCCATTGGCCCGTTGAAGTTCAGTCTGGCCAAGGCGGTTCGCTACAAGTCCACCGATAAACTCCAGCGCTTCCAGTTCACGGTTGGCGCCGGTTTCTAACCTCATACGATTTCCATGAAATTCCACACCCTATCTCGCACTCTTCTGGCCGCGGTTTGCACCACCGCGTTTTTGGTCAGCACGCCCGTCATGGCGCAGACGGCAGTGCCCGCGGCTGGCGCCGCGGCCAACGCACCTTTCAAGATCGGCTTCATCAACACCGAACGGGTGCTGAAAGATTCGACTCTGGCCAAGGCGGCCCAGCAGAAGCTGGAGGCTGAGTTTTCCAAGCGCGACAAGGATCTGCAGGACATGGCGGCCAAGATCAAGGCGGCCAACGAGAGCCTGGAAAAGAACGGTCCGGTCATGTCGGATGCTGATCGCATCAAGGTGCAGCAGAATCTCGTGGACATGAACCGCGAATTCCAGCGCAGGCAGCGCGAGTTTTCCGAAGACCTCAATGCCCGCCGCAACGAAGCGCTGGCCTCGGTGCTCGACAAGGCCAACAAGGTCGTGCGCGACATCGCCCTGAAAGATCACTACGACATCATTTTCCAGGAAGCGGTGTACGTCAATCCGCGCATCGACATCACCGACAAGGTGCTCAAAGCGCTGGATGCTCAGTCGGGCAAGTGAGCCAGTCGGCTGTGTCGACGCCCGGCATCTTTATGGATGGCCTCACGCTTGAGCAGATTGCGGCCCGGCTTGGCGGCGAACTCATCGGGAACGGGCAAGCGGTCGTTCAGCGCCTGCGGCCTATCGGCTCGGCAACAGAATCCGACATCACCTTCCTGAACCGGGACAAGCTGCGCCCGCAGCTGACCGAGACCGCAGCCGGTGCGGTCATCCTGCCAGAGTCGCTTCGCGGAGCGTTGCCGCGCTCGGGCAACGCGATTTTCGCCCGCGATCCCTATTTGTATTACGCACGCCTGTCGCAGTGGTTCTGGGCTTTGCGGCAACCGCCGTTTGAGCCGGGGTGTCATGCCGCCGCGCAGATCGATCCTGCGGCTCAGGTTTCTCCCGCTGCACGGGTGGACGCCTTTGCGGTCATCGAGGCAGGTGCGCAAATTGGGGAAGCGGCGCATATCGGTGCAGGCTGCTTCGTGGGGCGCGATGCCGTGATCGGCGCTGGCTCGGTGCTGCATCCGCGTAGTAGCGTGGCCTGGGGGTGTCAACTCGGGGCGCGTTGCGTGTTGCAGTCGGGCGCGGTGGTCGGCAGCGATGGTTTTGGCTATGCCCGGGATGCAAACGGCGCCGGAGTGAAGATCGCCCAAGTCGGCATCGCCGTGCTGGAAGACGATGTGGAGGTGGGGGCGAACAGCACCATCGACCGCGGTGCGCTCGACAATACCGAAATCGGCTTGGGCGTGAAGATCGACAATCTGGTGCAGGTTGCCCACAACGTGCGCATTGGCGCACATACCGCGCTGGCGGGTTGCGTGGGCATATCGGGCAGTGCGGAAATCGGCGCCTACTGCTTTATCGGCGGAGGGGTCGGTATTGCGGGACATTTGAGCATTGCCGACGGCGTGGTCATCGGCGGCATGTCGCTGGTTTCACGCTCCGTGCGTCAGCCGGGCATGTACACCGGCGCTTTCCCGCTGGACACCCATGCCAACTGGGAGCGCAATGCGGCGACCGTGCGCCAGCTGCATCAACTGCGAGACCGCATCCGCCATTTGGAACAACACATCGAGTCTTTGAAAACAGAACCATCGACATGACGACCACGCAAGACATCACGAAAATCCTTGAACTGCTTCCGCACCGTTACCCCATGCTGCTCGTCGATCGCGTGGTCGAGCAGGTGAATGGCAAGTACATCAAGGCCTACAAGAACGTCACCATCAATGAGCCGTTTTTCACCGGCCATTTTCCGCAAAAACCCATCATGCCCGGCGTGCTCATTCTTGAGGCGTTGGCGCAGGCTTCGGGCATTCTCGCGTTTGGCTCAGTAGGTAAAACGCCGGCCCAGGGGTCGCTGTATTACCTGGTGGGCATCGACAATGCGCGCTTCAAGCAGCCCGTTGTTCCGGGCGATCGGCTCGATCTGTTTGTCGAGATGACGCGCAATATGCGGGGCATCTACAAGTTCACGGCAGAGGCTTCGGTCGAAGGTCGCGTGGTCGCGCAGGCCGAATTGATGTGCACCGAGCGCAGCGTGCCCTGAAGGCCAGCATGCCCAAGATTCATTCCACGGCGCAGGTCGATCCGGGCGCGGAAATCGCCGACGATGTCGAGATCGGCCCCTACGCCCTGATCGGCCCCAAGGTGCGCATCGGTGCGGGCACTCGCGTGGGCGCGCATGTCATCATTGAAGGGCGAACCCGCATTGGCGCTGACAACCGGCTGCACCCGTTCAGCGTGATCGGCGGCGAGCCGCAGGACAAGAAATACAAAGGCGAAGATACGGCGCTGGAAATCGGCGACCGCAATGTGATCCGCGAATACTGCACCCTGCACATCGGCACGGTACAAGATGGCGGCATCACCCGGGTCGGAGACGACAACTGGATCATGGCCTATGTGCATATCGCGCACGACTGCCAGGTGGGCCATCACACCACCTTTGCCAACAATGCGCAGCTGGCGGGCCATGTTCATGTGGGCGATTGGGCCGTGCTGGGCGGTTATACCGGCGTGCATCAGTTCGTGCGTATTGGCGCCCATGTAATGACCGGCATCAGCTCGGTCATCCTGCAGGACGTGCCGCCCTACACCCTGGTGGCCGGAAATCCAGCCAAACCGCACGGCATCAATGCCGAAGGGCTGCGGCGCAGAGGCTATGCGCCTGATCAGATCACCGCGCTGCGCGCCGCCTACCGTGTGCTGTATCGGCAGGGGCTGTCGCTGGAGCAGGCGCGCGCCGCCCTGGCCGATCTGCTGGCCGAACGGCCGCAGGCGGCCGAGGCGCTCGGCGCGCTACAGGCGTTCCTGGCCGATACCGGGCGTGGCATCGTCCGGCCCTGAGCGGGTGATGACCGCCCGTGCTTCGGCCACTTTGGCCTTCGTCGCCGGTGAGGCTTCCGGCGATCTGCTGGCCGGGCATTTGCTCAGCGCCCTGCGCGACCGGGCACCCGAGCTGAACCGCGTGGGCATCGGCGGACCGCGCATGCAGGCCGCGGGTTTCAATGCCTGGTGGCCCAGCGAACGGCTCGCGGTGAATGGCTATGCCGACGTGCTGGCGCGCCTGCCCGAACTGCTGCTGATGCGTCGGCGTTTGCGTCAACGCCTTCTCGCCGAACCGCCGGCGGTGTTCGTTGGAGTGGACGCGCCGGATTTCAATCTGCAATTGGAACGTCGGCTGCGGCAGGCGGGCATACCGGTTGCGCACCTGGTGAGCCCGTCCATCTGGGCGTGGCGGCGCGAGCGCATCGAACTGATTCGCCAGGCTGTGGATCACATGCTTTGCATTTTTCCTTTCGAGCCAGCGCTCTATGCCGATACGGGCGTGAAGGCGACTTACATCGGCCACCCCCTGGCCGAGGTCATTCCTTTGGAGCCCGACCGCGAGGCGGCGCGCCGGGTGCTGGCTCTGCCCGCAGAAGGCCGCTGTCTGGCCGTGTTGCCAGGCAGCCGCCGGGCCGAGGTGAAGCATCTCATTGCTCCGTTTTTGGCCGCCGCCGCTCTGCTGGTGCAGCGCGGCCTGATGTCACGGGTGGTCGTGCCGATTGCTCACGCGGGCCTGCGGTCCATGGTGTTGCAGGCGGCGGCCGCTCATCCCGACCTTCCCTTGCACCTGATCGACGGCCAGTCGCACACCGTTCTGGCCGCCTGCAATCTCGCCCTGGTCGCCAGTGGCACCGCCACGCTGGAATGTGCCTTGTTCAAGCGGCCCATGGTGATCGGCTATCGCATGTCAGCGCTCTCTTACCGCATGATGGCGGGGCGGGGCTATCTGCCCGATGTCGGGCTGCCCAACATTCTGGCTGGCAAACGTCTGGTGCCCGAGTTGTTGCAACACGATTGCACCCCGCTGACCCTGGCCGATGCGGCCAGCGACTTGCTGGAGCACCCGGCGCAATTGCAGCACCTGCAAGACCGCTTCGCCGATATGCACCTGAGTTTGCGGCGCGATACGGCCGCGCTGGCGTCGCAGGCCATTCTCGACATGATTCCGGCATGACGCAGGCCACCTTGTTCGCCGCAGAAGGCGACGCTTCCGTCGCGCTGATTGCCGGCTGCGACGAAGTCGGGCGCGGGCCATGGGCGGGGCCGGTGGTGGCCGCGGCCGTGGTGCTCGATCCCGCCCATCCCATTGCCGGGCTGGCCGACTCCAAGCTGCTGAGCGCCCGCCGTCGCGAGGAGCTCGATGCGCAAATCCGGGCGCACAGCCTGGGTTGGAGCATCGCTGAGAGTTCGGTCGAAGAAATCGATCAGCGCAATATTCTGCAGGCCACGCTGCTGGCCATGCAGCGCGCCGTGGCGGCGCTGCCCTGCAAGATCGACCTGTTGCTCGTCGATGGCAATCAGACGCCCCAGGTGGCCATGCCCTGTCGCGCCATCGTGGGCGGCGATGCGGCAGAGCCTGCGATCAGCGCGGCTTCGATCATCGCCAAGGTGTACCGCGATCGCCTGATGGCCGAGCTGGCGCAGCGCTACCCGGGCTACGGTTTCGAGTGCCACAGCGGCTACGGCACGGCGGCGCACCGCGCGGCTTTGCTTACACTGGGGCCCTGCGCCGCACACCGCCGCAGCTTTGCCCCTATCCGCCGCCTGTTGGCTCAGTCTATTCGCCCTCCCACGTTGAAGGACGTCGTGTCGTGAAGCGTATTACCTCGGCTGAAAACCCGCTGATCAAAACCCTGCGCAGCCTGTCCACCGAACCGGGCGCGGTGCGCAAGCTCGGCCAGGTCTGGCTGGAAGGCATTCATCTCATCGAAGCCGCGCTCGCCGCAGGCCATGCCGCCGAGCCGCTGATCACCACCGATACAGGCCTGCTCGATCCGGAAATCGCGGCGCTGGTCGAGCGCGTCGGCACCACACAAACGGTGGTCTTGCATCAGGCCCTGTTCAACTGGATCACCGCGGTGGAGAACGGCCCGCCGGTGGGGATGCTGATCGCCCGTCCGAAGTCATCCAAGCCCCGCCCGGGCAGCGCGCTCATCCTCGACCGGGTGCAGGACGCCGGCAATGTGGGCACCATGCTGCGCACCGCCGCGGCGTCGGGCTGCGGCGCGGTGTATCTGCTGCGGGGTTGCGCCGGGGTGTGGTCGCCCAAAGTGCTGCGCTCGGCCATGGGCGCGCACTTCGTCATTCCGGTGTTCGAAGATCCGCCCTGGGAGCAGGTGCTCAACATCGTCCCGCGCCCGATCTATGCCACGCACATGCAGGCTGACACGGTGTTGTACGAACTCGATTTGAAGGAACCCGTGACCTGGATCTTCGGCAACGAAGGGCAGGGTATTTCAGATGCGCTGGTCGCCAAGTGCTCCGCGCTGGTGCGCATTCCCCAGGCCGATGGCGTGGAGTCGCTCAACGTCGCCGCGTCAGCGGCGATCTGCCTCTACGAGGGCGTGCGGCAGTCTCAGTTCAGCAAGCCCGCGGGCTAGGTTTTAGCCCGCGGGCTTGCGCAGCAATGCCAGCGAAAGCGATTGGGCCGAGGCCCAGACCCGGCCACCCAGACTCATATGGGTGACGTGGAGCTTCACTTCATTTTCGGCGGCCATTTTTTTCAGCGCCTGCATTTCGGGCCAGTCGCGCAGTTCGCGAATGCTGCCATCGAAGCTGAGCTGAATCACCGGGGCCGCAAGAGCGTTTGTCCAGATGGCTTGCGCTGCCGCGTCGATTACACGCGACGCAGCCGACTTCCACTTGCTCGTCCGCGCTTCCAGACCGAACTCCCCAGCCTTGCAGCTCAGCACCGGATAGCGGTGCATGATTTGCGTCAGGCGCGTGCTGCAGGCCTGCACCCAGGGAGACAGATCGGGATGCTCAAGCCGCCCCAGCGTGAAGGCGACATCGGCGGGATGACCTGGTGCCAGCCACACCTCGGTCTGATCGGCCAGCGTTTGGGCAAGTCGCCGCAGACCCGGGATATCGCCCATGCGCATCTCGGGAGAGTTCAGCAGCAGGCGTGCCTGCAGGGCCGGGCCGCTCAGTAGCGAACGGGTGTTGATGACCTCCAGGGCATAGTCGGGTCGGAGGTGGCGCTCGCGGCGCAGGTGGGTGATTTCGTCCTGATGGTCTTTGAACATCTGCTCCACGCTGCGGCTGGCCTCCACCAGAGCCGGGTGCGTGGCCAGCAGCAGCAGTCGGTCGAAGTTGAGCGTCAGATGCGGGTGCATGCGGTAGCTCAGCGCCTCGACGGATGGCGCGCTGACCTCGGCGCTGCGAATGCGCTCGTGGCTGAGCTGGCGCGAAACGGTACGGACTTCCGCCGTCCCTTTGTCCAGCAGCGTTCGGCCCGGCCACTGGATGGTCAGCGGCAGGATGCGCACCCGCCGGTCCGCCGCCATCGTGCCCGACAGATCGGTACCCGCATCAACCATCAGCCCGGTGAGCGGAATCTGCGCCCGGTCGGGGTCGATGGGCAGCGCTTCCTCGCGTTCGGGAATTTTTTGTTGGGTCGAGGCAAACCCCAGTAGGTAGGCGTTTTTATCGTCGTCGTGCATGGCGGGTGGCGCTCAATATTCCAGCCGATCCGGGCGGATCTGCTGCAGGATGGTGGTGGCGATCTCTTCGATGGACTTGTGCGTGGACGACAACCAGCGGATGCCCTCGCGCCGCATGAGTTTTTCCGCCTCACTCACTTCATAACGGCAGTTGTCGAGCGCCGCGTAACGGCTGTTGGGCCGCCGCTCGGTGCGGATTTCGCTCAGACGCTCGGGCGTGATGGACAGCCCGAACAGTTTGTGCCGCAAACCGTTCAGCCCGTCCGGCAGGCGCATGCGCTCGAAATCGTCGGGAATGAGCGGATAGTTCGCCGCCCTCACGCCATGCTGCATGGCGAGATAGAGCGAGGTGGGTGTTTTGCCGCAACGCGACACGCCCACCAGAATGACTTCAGCCTCGGTCAGATTGCGGGTGGACTGGCCGTCATCGTGCATGAGCGAAAAATTGATCGCGTCAATGCGGTTGTGATACTGCGGGCTGTAAGCGGCATCGGAAAATCGTCCGATGCGATGGTTGGATTTGGTGCCGAACGCCACTTCGAGCGGTTGCACAAAGCTGTTGAACATGTCGAGCACCAGCGCGCGTGCGCCCTGAATGATGTCGAGCACATCCGGGTGCACCAGGGTGACGAAAACAATCGGCGGCTTGCCCTCGGCGCGTTCGACCTCGTTGATGCGCTCGACCGCATGCACCGCCTTCTCCACCGTGTCGACAAACGGCAGGCGAATGCGGTGCGGCTGCACGTCGAATTGCGCCAGAACGGAGTTGCCGAAGGTCTCGGCAGCGATTCCGGTGCCGTCCGAGACGAAAAAGACCGAGCGGTTAGGCATGTGTCAGCGTTCAAAACCTAGAATGAGCCGCATTGTCAGTGTGACTTGCGAAGACGGCGATACCAACTCGAACAAGACATGTCATCTTCGCCAGAGAATCACGCCGAGCCCGATTTTCTCATTCTATGAAGGACTTTCATCATGACCCAGCAAAACACCGCCCACAGCGGCAATGAGCTCATTTTGCAGCTCGATGATGTGCGAATGAGCGACATCGATCAGGTCGGCGGCAAGAATGCGTCGCTTGGAGAAATGATCAGCCAGCTCTCCGGCAGCGGGGTGCGGGTTCCGGGCGGGTTCGCCACCACGGCGCACGCTTTCCGGCAATTTCTGCGTGCCGGGGGGCTGGAGGAGCGCATCGAGGCGATGCTCGCGGAACTGGACGCTGACGATGTGCGCTCCCTGGAGCGCTGCGGCGCGCAGATCCGCCAGTGGGTGGTCGAAACGCCGTTCCCGGCTGACCTGGAGCAGGCCATCCGCAGCGCTTATGCCGATCTCACTGCGGGCAATCCAGAGGCTTCGTTCGCGGTACGGTCTTCAGCCACTGCGGAAGATTTGCCCGACGCTTCGTTCGCCGGGCAGCAGGAAAGCTATCTGAATGTGAGCGGCATCGGTGCGGTGCTGGAAAAAATAAAGCATGTCTTTGCCTCGCTCTACAACGACCGGGCGATTTCCTACCGGGTGCACAAAGGTTTTGTGCACAGCGATGTGGCGCTGTCGGCCGGTGTGCAGCGCATGGTGCGCAGCGACAAGGCGGTATCCGGCGTGATGTTCACGCTCGACACCGAGTCGGGCTTTCCGGATGTGGTGTTCATCACCGCGTCCTACGGCTTGGGCGAGACGGTGGTGCAGGGGGCGGTGAATCCCGATGAGTTTTACGTGTTCAAGCCCACGCTCAAGGCGGGTAAGGAGGCGGTGATCCGCCGCAATCTCGGCTCCAAACTGATCCGCATGGAGTTTGCACCCGCGGGTTCGCCGCTTCTGGTGCAGACAGTCGATACCCCCTCCGAACTGCGCAACCGCTACTGCCTGACTGACGCCGAGGCGCAGGAGCTGGCGCGATTTGCCATGACCATCGAGGCGCATTACCAGCGTCCGATGGACATCGAATGGGGCAAGGACGGCATCGACGGCCACCTCTACATCCTGCAGGCTCGCCCCGAGACGGTGAAGTCCAACGGACACACGCGTACCGAACAGCGCTACACCCTGAAGGGCAAGGGCGCCGTGCTGGTGACGGGGCGTGCCATCGGCCAGAAAATCGGCGCCGGGCCGGTGCGGGTGGTGCATTCCATCACCGATATGCACCTCGTCCAGGCGGGCGATGTGCTGGTTACCGACATGACGGACCCGAACTGGGAGCCGGTGATGAAAAAGGCTTCGGCCATCGTCACCAACCGCGGGGGCCGCACCTGCCACGCCGCCATCATCGCCCGTGAACTCGGCATTCCCGCCGTGGTCGGCTGCGGGCATGCGACCGACGTGCTCAAGGACGACATGCTGGTCACGGTGTCTTGCGCGCAGGGCGATACCGGCCAGATTTACGACGGATTGCTCGAAACCGAAGTGACTGAAGTCGCCCGCGGTGCCATGCCCGAGGTGCCGACGAAGATCATGATGAACGTGGGCAATCCCACCCTGGCCTTCGATTTTTCGCAGGTGCCCAACCAGGGCGTTGGTCTGGCGCGCTTGGAGTTCATCATCAACAACAACATCGGCGTGCATCCCCGCGCGGTGCTGGAGTATCCGAATATCGACTCCGATCTGAAGAAGGCGGTGGAGAGCGTGGCGCGCGGCCATGTCAGCCCGCGTGCGTTTTATGTGGACAAGCTGGCCGAAGGCATCGCCACCATTGCCGCGGCGTTCTATCCCAAGCCCGTCATCGTGCGCCTGTCTGACTTCAAATCCAACGAGTACAAAAAGCTCATCGGCGGCTCGCGCTACGAGCCGGACGAAGAAAACCCCATGCTGGGTTTCCGCGGAGCCTCGCGTTATGTCTCGCCCGACTTTGCGCAGAGCTTCGAGATGGAGTGCGTCGCCCTCAAACGGGTGCGCGAACAGATGGGGCTGGACAACGTCGAGATCATGGTGCCCTTCGTTCGCACGCTTGGTGAGGCTGAGGGCGTCATCAATCTGCTGGGCCGTCACGGCCTCAAGCGCGGCGAAAACGACCTGCGCGTCATCATGATGTGCGAAGTGCCGTCGAACGCCGTGCTGGCCAAGGATTTCCTGCAATATTTCGATGGCTTCTCCATCGGCTCCAACGATCTGACCCAGCTCACCCTGGGGCTGGACCGCGACTCCGGCTTGGTGGCGCAGGCTTTCGATGAGCGCGATCCGGCGGTGAAGGTGCTGCTGGCGCAGGCCATCGCCGCCTGCCGCGCCGAGGGCAAGTATGTGGGCATCTGCGGCCAGGGGCCGTCCGATCACCCCGACCTGGCGCAATGGCTGATGGAGCAGGGCATCTCGTCGATCTCGCTCAACCCGGACACCGTGATCGCGACCTGGCAACAGTTGGCGAAACATTGAGAAGCTGGAAGACGATTCGTCTATAATGCTCGGTTCCTTGCCGCACCGGTTGTGCCGGAATTGACGCTTTTTGCGCTCTGGGCGGCTTCTATCCACAAGGACAGCGCGTAGGCCTCACCATAAAGAGGGGCTGCGCCCTGCCGCATTTGAAGGAATCTGCATGCGTCACTATGAGATTGTGTTGATTTTCCACCCGGATCAAAGCGAGCAAGTGCCCGCGATGATCGAGCGCTACAAGAGCGCCGTGACCGCCAAGGCGGGACAGATCCACCGGGTTGAAGACTGGGGCCGTCGCCAACTGGCCTATCCCATTCAGAAACTTGCCAAGGCGCATTACGCCTGCATGAATATCGAGTGCGACCTGGAAACCCTGCGCGAACTCGAGCACAGCTTCAAGTTCAACGATGCCGTGCTGCGCAGCCTGGTGATCAAGACGGACAAGGCCGAAACCGCGCCTTCCATCATGATGAAGCAGGTCGAGCGCGATGAGGCTCGCAAGGCGCAGCAGGAGCAAACGGCCTGAAAAGCGGCCTGATCAATCGGCTCGAACTTCAGGGCATTTTGGCCGAGCGGGGCGAACTCCGCTACACGCCGGCCGGAATCGAAGCACTGGATTTTGTGTTGCAGCATCAATCCACCCAGTCCGAGGCAGAAATGCCTTGCGAGGTGCAGCTTCAGATCGGCTGCGTCGGGTTTGGAAAGATTGCTCACGAAATGCACCGTCTCAGTCCTGGAGTGCTGTTGCAAGTTTCCGGTTTTCTGCGTGCATCGCGTCGCGGCTCTCGCCAGATCAAGTTGCACGTCACACAATACATTGAGGTTTAAATCATGGCACCACCACGCAAATTCGACAAAAAGAACGACCCGAAGCGCGCTCGTCGCAACCAGCAGTCTTCGCTGTTCAAGCGCAAGCGCTTCTGCCGCTTCACCGTCGCCAAGGTTGAGCAGATCGACTACAAGGATGTCGATGTGCTCAAGGACCTGATTGCGGAAAACGCCCGCATCATTCCCGCCCGCCTGACCGGCACCAGCGCGCACTACCAGCGCCAGCTCAATACCGCCATCAAGCGCGCGCGCTTTCTGGCGCTGCTGCCCTACACCGACCTGCACAAGGGCTAATCCGGGGACGACACCATGCAAATCATTCTTCTCGAAAAAGTTCTGAACGTCGGCAATCTGGGTGACGTTGTCAAGGTCAAGGACGGCTATGCCCGCAACTTCCTGATCCCCAAGAAAATGGCACGCCGTGCCACGGCCGCGGCCCTGGCGGAGTTCGAGGCGCGCCGCGCCGAGATGGAAAAGCTCGCCGCTGAAAAGCTGGCTCAGGCGCAGGCCGCTGGCGAAAAACTGGGTGGCCTGGTCATCACCCTGGTGCAGAAAGCCGGTGTGGATGGCCGCTTGTTCGGCTCCGTGACCCACGGCGACGTGGCGGATGCCCTGGCCAAGCAAGGCATTGAAGTGAACAAGTCGCAGGTTCGCTTCCCGGCAGGTCACGTCAAGACCACGGGTGAGCATCCGGTCTCGATCGCTCTGCATACCGATGTCGTCACCGACATCACCCTGCAGGTCAAAGCCGAAGCGATGTAATCGCGGGGTTTTTCGCGCTTGATACAAGGGCCGCGAATGCGGCCCTTGTTGTCTCTGCTTCGTTTCTGGTTTGTGCAGCTGCGTGCGGCACAATGCCAAGTCGCTTTTTATTTTTGGATGGCATTTGCCGTCGACCGCCATGCAAGACCAAGCCCTTGACGCCATTCGCACGCCGCCGCACTCCATCGAGGCAGAGCAGTCGGTGCTGGGCGGGCTGTTGCTCGACAACCAGGCCTTCGACAAGGTGGCCGATCTGCTGGTGGCGGCGCAGTTTTATCGGTTCGAGCACCGCGCGATTTTCCAGGCCATCGCCGACCTGGTCAATCTGAGCAAACCGGCTGACGTGATCACTGTGCTGGAGGCGCTGCAATCCATCGGCAAGCACGAGGAATGCGGCGGGCTGCCCTACCTGAATTCGCTGGCGCAGTGCGTGCCCAGTGCTGCGAACATCCGCCGATATGCCGAGATCGTGCGCGAGCGCGCGGTGCTGCGCCAACTCGTGACCATCAGCGACGACATTGCGCAGAATGCGCTCAACCCGCAAGGGCGGGGCGTGCAGCAGATTCTCGACGAGGCCGAGTCGCGCATTTTCGCCATCTCGGAGGAGGGGGCCAAGTCGGCCGCGGGATTCCAGTCGATGAAGGGCCTGCTGGGCGAACTGCTCAAGCGCGTGAGCGAGTTGGCCGAGCGCGGCGGCGCCGATACCACTGGTGTGCCCACGGGTTTTGCCGATCTGGACCGGATGACCGCAGGTTTGCAGCCAGGCGATCTGGTCATCGTCGCCGGCCGCCCTTCTATGGGCAAGACGGCGTTTTCGCTGAATATTGCTGAACATGTGGCGATCAATGAGCAACTGCCGGTGGCGGTGTTCAGTATGGAAATGGGCGCATCACAGTTGGTGTTGCGCGTGGTGGGTTCGATGGGGCGGATCGACCAGAGCCATCTGCGTACCGGCCAGCTCTCCGAGGACGAGTGGACGCGGCTGCCAGAAACCATCGAACGCTTGCAAGACGTGCACATGCACATCGATGAAACCCCGGCGCTCAATCCGCTGGAACTGCGGGCGCGCTCGCGCCGTCTGGCCCGTCAGTTTGGCGGGCGGTTGGGCTTGATCGTGGTGGATTACCTGCAACTCATGTCGTCTTCGCGAGACGGCGAGAACCGCGCCACCGAAATCTCCGAGATTTCACGCTCGCTCAAGGCTCTGGCCAAGGAACTGCATTGCCCGGTGATCGCGCTGTCGCAGCTCAATCGCGATCTTGAAAAGCGCACCGACAAGCGCCCCGTGATGAGCGATCTGCGTGAATCGGGCGCCATCGAGCAGGATGCCGACGTGATCCTGTTCATCTACCGCGACGAGGTCTACAACAAAGACTCGAAAGACGCCGGGGTGGCTGAAGTCATCATCGGCAAACAGCGTAACGGGCCGATCGGCGTGGTGCATCTCGCCTTCCTCAAACCCCTGACGCGGTTTGAAAACCTGACACGCGAATTCTGATCGCGCGTCAGATTCTCCCGCGCTTACAGCACTTCGCTGGCGTAGTCGGCCAGACGGCTGCGCTCGCCTCTGGCCAGGGTGACGTGACCACTGTGGCCCCAGCCCTTGAAACGGTCCACCACAAAAGTCATGCCTGAGCTGCCTTCAGTGAGGTAGGGCGTATCGATCTGCGCGATATTGCCCATGCACACCAGCTTGGTGCCGGGGCCCGCGCGGGTGATGAGGGTTTTCATCTGCTTGGGCGTGAGGTTCTGGGCCTCGTCGATGATGACGTATTTGTTGAGGAAGGTACGCCCGCGCATGAAGTTCAGACTCTTGATCTTGATCTTGGAGCGGATGAGATCTTGCGTGGCGGCCCGGCCCCACTCGCCGCCGGAGTTGCCCCCTTCGCTCTGATTGAGCACTTCGAGGTTGTCGTCGAGCGCGCCCATCCAGGGGCCCATTTTTTCTTCTTCGGTGCCCGGCAGGTAGCCAATGTCTTCGCCCACAGGAACGGTCACGCGGGTCACGATGATTTCGTTATACCGCCGGGCGTCCAGCACCTGAGACAGGCCCGCGGCGAGCGCGAGGAGGGTCTTGCCGGTGCCGGCCTGTCCCGCCAAAGTGACGAAATCCACATCCGGGTCCATCAGCAGGTTGAGGGCGAAGTTCTGTTCGCGGTTGCGCGCGGTGACGCCCCAGATGGCGTTTTTCTGGTGCGTATGGTCGCGCATGACCTGCAGCACGGCGGTGTTCGCGCGGATTTCCTTCACCCGCGCGTAGAGCGGCGGGGCGCTGCCGCTCTCCCAATAAACGGCCTGATTGACCAGCATCTGCGCGACGAACTTGCCTTGCACCCGGTAGAAGGTGTTGCCGCCCTGCTGCCAGCTTTCCACTGACTTGGCCTGCCGGTCCCAGAAATCGGGCGGCAGCACCATCATGCCGGTGTAGAGCAGATCGGCGTCGTCGAGCGTCTTGTCGTTGGCGTAATCCTCGGCATGCAGCCCCAGGGCGCGGGCTTTCACGCGCATATTGATGTCTTTGGACACCAGCACCACAGGCCGCTCGGTATGGATGTGCGTGAGGTCTTGCAGCACCGCCAGGATCTGATTGTCCGCCTTGCCCTGAGGCAGCGCGATGGGCAGTTCGACATCGTGCGCGCGGGTCTGGAAGAACAGGCGTCCTTTGGCCTCCGCATGGCCGGTGCGGCTCAGCGCGATACCCTGGTCGATGCCGCTGCCGGTATCGGCCACCAAGGCATCGAGCTCACGGCTGACCTGGCGGCCATTGCGCGCCACTTCCGAGAGGCCCTTTTTGTGCGCGTCCAGTTCTTCCAGCGTGACCATCGGCAGATAGATGTCGTGCTCTTCAAAGCGGTAGAGCGACATCGGGTCGTGCAGCAGCACGTTAGTGTCGAGGACGAAGAGCTTGGCGGGCTGCTGGGCAATGGGCGCCCGCTTGGGCTGCACCGCCTTCTGGGCGGAACGATCCGCCGCAGTGGGGACGGCCTCACGCGGTATCGGCTGGCGTGTTTGGCGCGTGGATGCCACGGGCTGCGCCGCCGCCGGTACAACTGCGACAGCCGACGCGGTCTCTTGAGACATTGGGTGGGTCTTGTCGCGCGCCGTGGTCTTTCGCGAAGCGGGGGGCGTCTGAGTGATCGACGGAGCAGCTTGGGTCAGCAGGCTGCCCATGGACTTGGGTGGGGGAGGCAGGGGCATGAGGCGAATGGATAAGCTTGCAGACTTGGGAAGAGGATGGAATCGGGGGTGCTGATTCAGGGGCGGATAGACCGCAAAACCGCAACAAAAAACCGCTGACCATCGCGAGACGGTACAGCGGCTTTCAGATAGTTAGCCACCTCAGGATGAGAGGAGCGCCTGCTGTCGATGCAGAGCATGCGCAACCAGCCATGAGGGCACAGAGTGCTGCGGAGTCTGATGTTCAAAACAAAGCGCCGCGTTGGGGTGTTTGGGGTTCAGAGTTTCTGGATGACGTCGAGCACTTCGTCAACGTGCCCCGCGACTTTGATCCCGCGCCATTCCTGCCGCAGGACGCCGTCGGCATCGATGACGAAGGTGCTGCGCTCGATGCCCTTGACCTTCTTGCCATACATGATCTTGTTCTTCACCACGCCGAACATGTGGCAGAGCTTTTCTTCCGAATCGGCAATCAGGTCGAACGGCAGTTCGAGGTGCTCCTTGAACTTTTCGTGCGACAGCAGGTTGTCGCGCGAGATGCCGAAAATCACGGCATTGGCCTGCTCAAATGCTTCGAAGTTGTCGCGAAAGTGCATGGACTCGGTGGTGCAACCGGGCGTCATGTCCTTGGGGTAGAAGTAGAGAACAATTTTTTTGCCCAGATAGTTTTTCGGGCTGAACTGCACGCCACTGGTGGCGGCGGCTTCGAAATCGGGAACCACTTTATTCAAGACCAAAGCCATGAAGTCTCCTGCTGGGCTGCTGCATCGTTTCTCCTCGTTCTGATCAGTGATGAATACTGCTGAGGGAAACGGAAGGACGTAAAACCTTATTTTATCTTGCCGCGCGAACCAGGGCCGGTTCACGCTATTTCGTGTCGTTCCGCGCCGGTCCGATCATTCGATCATCAGCGCGGCCAGCACATGACGACCTTCGCCCGCCAGAATGTTGTAGGTGCGACAGGCGGCGGCGGTGTCCATGACTTCCCAGCCGATGCGGTGCGAGATGAGTTGGCGCATCAAGGCGGCGGGCAGCAGATGCTGCTCTTGGCCCGTACCAATCAGCACCACCTCGGGCAGCGGATCGAGCAGCAGGGCGTCGATGTGCGCGGGCAACAGCGCGCCGACATGCTCGGCGCCCCAGGGCTTTGGCGCCTGCTGCGGGGCAAATACGCAGGCGCTGGTGTGGCGCACGCCGTTGACTTCGACATAACCCTGCCCGTAAGCGGAGACCATCTGCGTATCGGGGGAGAAGTCGGGCTGGAGTTTCATGACGGCGGCGGATGAGGGCCGTTAAATCAGGCTCGCGCGGGGCGCGGGGCGGGCGTGGGGGAAATGGGCGGCGCAAACCAAGGGAAATGCAGCGGTCGAAGATGCAGATCAAGGTAAATTATAGGGTTCGCCCTCCGTATGGCGGGCGGGCGCGGGTCTGAATCCCCTACCCTGAAAGTGCGCTCAGGATGAGGATGAGTTGCCAGGGTGGCAGCACGCACGGTGTTTGTGCGGACGCTTTTTCTAGGCTGAGAGTGAGGTGGTTGTGCGCGAATTCCGTAAGTCCGACAAGTTGGCCGATGTCTGCTATGACATCCGCGGTCCCGTGCTCGACAAGGCGCGGCAGATGGAAGAGGATGGTCAGCGGATCATCAAGCTCAATATTGGCAATCTCGCCGTGTTCGGTTTCGAGCCGCCCGACGAGATCGTGCAGGACATGATCCACAACCTGCCCAGTGCGGCGGGCTACACGGATTCCAAGGGCTTGTTCGCGCCGCGCAAGTCCATCGTGCATTACACGCAGGAGAAGGGCATTGCCGGGGTGGGCATCGACGATGTGTTCATCGGCAACGGCGCCTCTGAACTCATCAATATGAGCATGAACGCGCTGCTCAACAATGGCGACGAAGTGCTGATTCCCGCGCCTGACTACCCGCTCTACACCGCGTCGGTGGCGCTGTCTGGCGGCAAGCCGGTGCACTACATCTGCGACGAGCAGTCGGATTGGTATCCGGACATTGCCGACATCCGCAGCAAGATCACGCCCAACACCCGGGCCATCGTGGTGATCAACCCGAACAACCCGACCGGGGCGCTGTACCCGCGCGAGTTGCTCGAAGAGATCGTGCAGGTGGCGCGCGAGCATGAACTCATCGTGTTCGCCGACGAGATTTACGACAAGACGCTGTACGACGGCAACACCCACACCAGCATCGCCTCGCTGGCCGACGATGTGCTGTTCATCACCTTCAACGGTCTGTCGAAAAACTACCGCTCCTGCGGCTACCGCTCGGGCTGGATGGTGGTGTCGGGCAACAAACGTCATGCGCGCGACTACATCGAGGGGCTGACCATGTTGGCCTCGATGCGTCTGTGCGCCAACACGCCGGGCCAACTGGCCATTCAGACCGCGCTGGGCGGCTATCAGAGCATCAAGGATCTGGTCGCGCCGCAAGGGCGTCTGACCAAGCAGCGCGATCTGGCCTATGAACTGCTCACGCAGATTCCGGGTGTGTCCGTGGTCAAGCCGAAGGCGGCGCTGTATATGTTTCCGCGGCTCGACCCCAAGATCTACCCGATCGCCGACGATCAGCAGTTCGCCTACGACCTGCTGGCGCAAGAAAGAGTGTTGATCGTGCAGGGCACCGGCTTCAACTGGCCGCAGCCCGATCATTTTCGGCTGGTCTTCCTGCCCAATGCCGACGATCTGACCGAAGCCATCGGCCGCATCGCTCGCTTTCTTGAAACCCTCCGCAAGCGCAGCCGCGCGGCGGCCTGACTGCCTGACTTCCACTCCCGTCCTCTATGAAACCTTTACAGATTGCCCTTCTCGGCGCGGGCACCGTCGCCAGCGGTGTGGTCAAGGTGCTGGCACGCAACCAGGAAGAGCTGCAGCGACGCGCGGGGCGCGGCATTGCCATTGCGGCGATTGCCGCGCGCAACCCCGACAAGGCGCGCGCCGCCCTGGGGGATGCCTTGCCCATCACCACAGACTTCATGGCGCTGGCGACCCGGCCCGACATCGACATCGTGGTCGAACTCATGGGCGGCATCAATCCCGCGCGCGAGCTGGTGCTGGCGGCCATCGCCGCGGGCAAGCATGTGGTGACGGCGAACAAGGCGTTGCTGGCGATGCATGGCAACGAAATCTTCGCGGCGGCACAGGCCCAGGGCGTGATGGTGGCCTTCGAGGCGGCAGTGGCCGGCGGCATTCCCATCATCAAGGCGGTGCGCGAAGGGCTGGCGGGCAACCGCATTGAATGGATCGCCGGCATCATCAACGGCACGACCAATTTCATCCTGTCCGAGATGCGCGACAAGGGGCTGGATTTCGCCACCGTGCTCAAGCAGGCGCAGGCGCTGGGCTATGCCGAGGCCGATCCGACCTTCGACATCGAGGGCGTGGACGCGGCGCACAAGGCCACCATTCTCTGCGCCATCGCCTTCGGCGTGCCGGTGCAATTCGACAAGGCCTATGTCGAGGGCATTACCGCACTGCAGGCGGCCGACATCCGCTACGCCGAGCAACTCGGCTATCGCATCAAGCTGCTGGGCATCACCAAAAACACCGGACAGGGCATCGAGTTGCGCGTGCATCCCACCCTGATTCCGGCCACACGTCTGATCGCCAATGTCGAAGGCGCGATGAATGCGGTGGTGGTGCAGGGCGACGCGGTGGGCCCGACGCTGTATTACGGCAAAGGCGCGGGCTCTGAGCCCACGGCCTCCGCCGTCATCGCCGACCTGGTGGACGTGACCCGGCTGCACACCGCCGATCCCGAACACCGCGTGCCGCATCTGGCCTTCCAGCCTGATGCGATGAGCGACTTGCCCATCCTGCCGATGGATCAGGTGGTCACCGCCTACTACCTGCGCTTGCGCGTGGCCGATCAGACCGGGGTGCTGGCCGACCTCACGCGCATCCTGGCGGACGAAGGCATTTCCATCGACGGCCTCATTCAGCGCGAGGCCGGGGAGGGCGAGCATCAGACCGACCTCATCATCCTCACGCATGACACCGTCGAGTCGCGCATGAACACCGCCATCGGTCGCATGCAGACCCTGCCCAGCGTGCACGCACCCATCGTGCGCATTCGCAAAGAGGAGTTGCGCTGATGCGTTATTTGAGTACCCGTGGCGAGTCCGCGACCCGAGGTTTTTCCGACATCCTGCTCGAAGGGCTGGCGCCCGATGGCGGACTCTACCTGCCCGAACACTATCCGCAGATCGATGGTGCCACGCTGGTGCAATGGCGCGGGCTGTCTTACGCCGATCTGGCTTTTGAGATTCTGTCGCGTTTCATCACCGACATTCCGGCGGACGATCTGCGCGCGCTGATCGTCAAGACCTATACGCCCGAGGTGTTCGGCGGCCATGCCGAGATCGTGCCCCTCAAACCGCTGAAGGGCGAGCCGGGCATGGCGCTGCTGGGCTTGTCCGAAGGACCCACGCTGGCCTTCAAGGACATGGCCATGCAGTTGCTCGGCAATCTGTTCGAGTACGCGCTGGCCCGCCAGCACAGCGAGCTCAACATTTTCGGCGCCACCTCGGGTGATACCGGCAGCGCGGCCGAATATGCCATGCGCGGCAAGCGCGGCATCCGTGTGTTCATGCTCTCGCCCTTCGGCAAGATGAGCGCGTTCCAGACCGCGCAGATGTATTCGCTGGCCGACGCCAACATCCACAACATCGCGGTGCAGGGCGTGTTCGACGATGCGCAGGACATGGTCAAGGCCGTCTCCAACGACCTCGACTTCAAGCGCCGCTGGCATATCGGCACGGTCAACTCGATCAATTGGGCGCGGCTCGCGGCGCAGATCGTCTATTACTTCGCCGGTTACTTCCAGGTCACACGCAGCAACGACGAGCAGGTGAGCTTCACCGTGCCGTCGGGCAACTTCGGCAACATCTGCGCCGGGCATGTGGCGCGCATGATGGGTCTGCCGATTCGCAAGCTGGTGCTGGCCACCAACG
Source organism: Thiomonas intermedia (assembly GCA_022730375.1). Taxonomy (GTDB): domain Bacteria; phylum Pseudomonadota; class Gammaproteobacteria; order Burkholderiales; family Burkholderiaceae_C; genus Thiomonas; species Thiomonas intermedia_C. The sequence continues at coordinate 23,986 of DZDA01000006.1, read as the reverse complement.
AGAACAACGTGCTCGACGAGTTCTTCCGCACCGGCGTCTATCGTCCGCGCAAGTCGGCGGAAACACACCACACCTCCAGCCCGTCGATGGATATCTCCAAGGCCTCGAACTTCGAGCGCTTCATCTTCGATCTGCTCGGGCGCGATGCCTCGCGCGTCCACGCGCTGTTTGCGCGCGAACTGCCGAGCAAGGGCTATTTTGACCTCTCGGCCGATCCTGCGTTTGCAGCGATTGCGACCGACTACGGCTTCGCCTCGGGCAGCAGCACCCATGCCGACCGGCTCGCCACCATCCGCAGCGTGTGGCAGGGCAGCGAGCGGCTGATCGACACCCATACCGCCGACGGCGTGAAGGTGGCGCGCGAACATCGGCAGCCGGGCGTGCCCATGCTGGTGCTCGAAACGGCGCTGGCCGCCAAGTTCCCCGAAACCCTGCAAGAGGCCGTGGGCACCTGCCCGCAGCGCCCGGCCGGGCTCGAAGACCTCGAACGCCGCCCGCAGCGCTTCGCCGTCATGCCGGTCGAGGTGGAGGCGGTGAAGTCCTACATTGCGATGCACTGCGGCGCGGGGTTGGCGGGCTCCTGATGAAGGTCGTCGGATTTGCCGGATTTTCCGGCAGCGGCAAGACCACCTTGGTCGAGGCGCTGGTCAAGCAGTTCGTGCAGCAGGGGTTGCGGGTGTCGGTGCTCAAACACGCGCACCACCGCTTCGAGTTCGATCATCCGGGCAAAGACACCTGGCGGCACCGCGAGGCCGGCGCGTTTGAGGTGCTGGCCGCGTCCGACCGCCTGATCACGCTGCAGCGCCGTCTGCCTGAGCCTCGAGAGCTTGGGGTGCCCGAGCTTTTGCCCATGCTCGATCCGGCCGCTGACTGGGTGTTTGTCGAAGGCTTCAAGCAGGCCCGGCTCCCCAAGGTTGAAGTGTGGCGCGCCAGCACCGGGCGCCCTCTCTGCTACCCCGAGGATGCGCAGGTTCTCGCCATCGCCACCGACTCGCCGCAGCAACTCCCGCAGCCCGCCCCTGCCGCCGTCCTCGACATCAACGCCCCGGCTGCCGTGGCCGACTGGTTGACGGACAATGCCCCCAAATTCGAGTACCTGCCATGACTGCGCCAGCTTCGCCTCTGATCGATCCCGATGTCGCTTTGCAGCGTCTGCTGGCCGCTGCGAGCCCGATCAGCGAGACCGAGACGCTGCCGCTCTCGTCCGCTCTCGGTCGGGTGTTGGCGCAAGAGGTGCGCTCGACTATCGACGTGCCCCCGGCTGACAACACCGCGATGGACGGCTACGCCTTGCGCAGCGCCGATGTGTCTGCCGCGGGCGCCCGCCTGCCGGTGAGCCAGCGCATTCCGGCTGGCGCCGTGCCGCAGCCCTTGCAGCCGGGAACGGCGGCGCGCATTTTTACCGGCGGGCTCATTCCACCGGGCGCAGACGCCGTGGTGATGCAGGAGCAATGCGTCGCCGAGGGCGATGCGGTGCGCATCAACGCGCCGCCCAAGGCCGGCGATTGGGTGCGCCAACGCGGCTTGGATGTGGCGGCTGGCAGTGTGGTGCTCGCAGCCGGACAACGGCTGCGGCCGCAGGATCTTGGGCTGGCCGCTTCCGTGGGAGTGGCCTCGCTGCGAGTGCGCCGCAAGCCGCGTGTGGCGATTGTGTTCACCGGCGACGAACTCACCATGCCCGGCGAGCCGCTACGCCCCGGCGCCATCTACAACTCCAACCGCTTTGTCATCCGTGCCCTGCTGGAAACCGCGGGATGCGAGGTGACCGATTTCGGCATCGTGCCCGATCAGCTCGAGGCCACCCGCGCCGTGCTGCGCCAAGCCGCGCTGGGCCACGACCTCGTGGTGTCCACCGGAGGCATGTCGGTGGGCGAGGAAGACCACGTCAAACCCGCGGTGCAGGCCGAAGGCGCGCTCGATCTGTGGCAGATCGCCATGAAACCCGGCAAGCCGCTGGCCTTCGGCCATCTACGCTGCAGCGAAGAACAGGGCGAAGCCGCCTTCATCGGTCTGCCCGGCAATCCGGTGTCGAGCTTCGTGACCTTTCTCCTTTTTGTGCGGCCTTTTTTGCTCGCCTTGCAGGGCGCCGGACAAACCGCAGTGCAGACGCTGCCGGTGCGCGCCGCGTTCGATTGGCCCAAGCCGGACAGGCGCCGCGAATATCTGCGCGTTCGGCTCAATGCGCAAGGCGAGGCCGAGCTGTTTGCCTCGCAGAATTCCGCGGTTCTCACCTCGACCGTCTGGGCTGACGGCCTGGTGGACAACCCGCCGCTGCACCCCATCGCCCGCGGCGATGTGCTGCGCTACCTTCCGTTCTCAATCTTGTTGCAGGGCTGACCCATGCTCGTTCAGATTCGGTATTTCGCCAGCGTGCGCGAAATCGTCGGTGTGTCACAAGAAACGCACGACCTGCCCGAAGCGGTGCTCACCGTGGGGCAGGCGCGCGACTGGCTGCGGGCGCAGGGTGGGCGCTATGCCTTGGCGCTGGCGGCTGAAAAACCGCTGCGCATGGCGTGCAATCAGGTCATGTGCGATGGCGACACAGCGTTGCAGCCCGGCTGCGAAGTCGCGTTTTTTCCGCCCGTCACCGGAGGCTGAACGCATGGAGCCGATCACCATTCGCATCCAGACCGAGCCGTTCGACCTTGGCGCAGAAATGCAGGCGCTGCGGGCAGGGCGGCTGGATGTGGGCGCGATCGCCAGTTTTGTGGGGCTATGCCGCGACCATCATCCGGGCGTTTGCGACCCCGGCCATGTGCAGGCGATGGAACTGGAGCATTACCCCGGCATGACCGAGCGCGCCATTGCCGACATGGTGCACGAGGCACAGGCCCGCTGGCCGCTGCTGGGCATCACGGTGATTCACCGCGTGGGCCGCCTGCTGCCGGGCGACGACATCGTGCTGGTGCTGGTGGCCAGCGCCCACCGAGCCGCGGCCTTTGCCGCCTGCGAATTTTTGATGGACTACCTCAAAACCCAGGCGCCGTTCTGGAAGAAGGAAACCACGCCCGAGGGCGGCCAGTGGGTCGATGCCCGCGAATCCGACGACGCCGCTCTGCGCCGTTGGGGCGTCGAGTCCGGCAACGCTGGCTGAGCATCCTTGCTTTGCCCCCCGGGTTGTCCCGCTAGGCGCTCGATGTCCCATCGATTACACCCGGATACATCTGGGTTCGCGAGGGGATGTCATGCAAGCCACAAGACGACAGGTATTGATCGCAGCGCTCTGCGCGGTGGCCAGCAGCGCGGCAAACGCGGCTGGACAGGTGGTGCAAACGCCGTACAAGGCACCGATGAAAGTGTTGTTCGAGTTTTACCTCGACGATCCCGCAACCCTTTCGAATGCGCTGTTCTGGGTGCGCTCGGTGTTCAACACGGTGCAGGCCTCGCCCTATGACTTCTCGCCCGAAGATGTGCAGGCCGTCGTGGTGCTGCACGGCGTCGAGATTGCCGCCACGGTCACCCGCAATCAGGAGCGTTACCGTGAAGCCGTCGAGCGCATGCGCTATTACGCACAGATGGGCGTCAAGTTCAAGGTGTGCGGACAGGCGGCACACGATTTCGGCTACACCCCGGCGGATTTTCTGGACTTCATCGAAATCGTGCCCAACGCCATGACCGAGTTGATCTATTGGCAGCAGCAGGGTTATGCCCTGATCATTCCGCGCATCCTGATCAAGCGGGAATCAACCGAACAAATCCGCTGATTTTTTTGCGCACTCTCGGTAGAAACCCTCACGAACGCTCGTTCGTTTTCGCTTGCTTGCGAATGACACATTCGGATACCCGAATTTATAAACGGCTGGGCTAATCTCCGACACGTCAGCGCACCGGCGATGGATGCCGGTGAAAAAACCGAAGGTTGGCCGCCCCTGGCGCGTCAGCCGAGCCTGGAGACCCGTTCCATGTCCACACCCAAAAAACTGGGGCCGCTGCAGGTCATCCTGCTGGCGATTCCCTGCGTAGCCGTGCTCGTCATTCCCTACTTCAACAAGCTGGAACCCAGCGTGTTCGGCATTCCCTTCTTCTACTGGTGGCAGCTCGTCTGGGTGCCGCTGTCGGGGGTGTTCATCGCCATCGTCTACAAGATGGTCGTGCCGTCTGGAAGCGGAGACTGACGCCATGAACATCGTTGCCACCGTTGTTTTCGTCGGTCTCTTTTTGTTCATCACGGCGCTGGGTTTTCTCTCGGCGCATTGGCGCAAGGGGGATATGAACCATCTGCATGAGTGGGGTCTGGGCGGTCGCCGTTTCGGCGGCTGGATCACCTGGTTCCTGATCGGCGGTGACCTCTATACCGCCTACACCTTCGTGGCTGTGCCCGCGCTGGTGTTCGGCGCCGGGGCGCTGGGCTTTTTTGCGCTGCCCTACACCGTGCTGGTGTATCCCATGGTGTTCGCCATTCTGCCGCGTCTGTGGATTGTCGCGAAGAAGCACAACTACATCACTGCGTCCGATTTCGTCGCCGGACGCTACGGCAGCCCGGCGCTGGCGCTGGCGATCGCGGTGACGGGCATTGTCGCCACCATGCCCTATATCGCGCTGCAGCTCGTGGGCATTCAGGTGGTGATCGGCGGGCTGGGTTTCCCCGCCGGGCATGGTCTGATGGGCGATGTGCCGCTGATCATCGCCTTCGTCATCCTCGCTGCGTTCACCTATACCAGCGGGCTGCGCGCCCCGGCGTCCATTGCGGTGGTGAAGGATCTGCTGGTGTACATCACGGTGATCGCGCTCATCATCGTGGTGCCGTACAAGCTGGGCGGCTTCGGCAATATCTTCGCCGCCATTCCGAAGGAGCATCTGCTGCTGCCGCCGGTGAAAGACGGCAACCTGGGCCTGCAGTCGTTCTATCCGACTTTGGCCTTTGGCTCGGCGCTGGCGCTGATGCTGTATCCGCACGCCACCACGGCCGTGCTGTCGGCCAAGGGGCCCAACACCCTGCGCCGCAACTGGGTGTTCCTGCCTGCGTATTCCTTCATGCTCGGGCTGATTGCCTTGCTGGGCTATATGGCCTACGCCTCGGGCATTGCCAAGCTGCCGGATCTGGCACCGTACTTCAAGCAGTATGGCCCGCAGTTCGCCATGCCGGGTCTGTTGCTGCACTACTTCCCGAGCTGGTTTGTCGGGGTGGGGTTTGCGGCGGTGGCGATTGGTGCGCTGGTGCCCGCGGCCATCATGTCGATCGCAGCGGCCAATCTGTTCACGCGCAATATCTACAAGCCCTATATCAATCCGAACTGCAGCCCGAAAAAGGAAACCGACATGGCCAAGCTGGCCTCGCTGGTGGTGAAATTCGGCGCGCTGCTGTTCATCGTGTTCCTGCCGCTGACCTACGCCATTCAGCTCCAACTGCTGGGCGGCATTCTGATTCTGCAGACACTGCCTGCTATTGTGACCGGCATCTATACCCGCTGGTTCGACGCCAAGGCGCTGCTGCTGGGTTGGGCTGCGGGGCTGGCCTGGGGGATCTGGGCGGCCTCGCTGTCGGGCTTTCACAAATCCGGCTATGCGCTGCATGTGGGCGGTCTGGTGATTCCGGCCTATATCGGCTTGTACGCGCTGGTGATCAACTTCGCGGTCGCCATCGTCGCCACTCTGGTCATCAGCGTCTTGGGCATGGCCAACAAACAGGATGCAACCGTGGCCGCAGACTACGCGGGCTAACGACGTGAGATGAGTTCTGCTCCCTGAAGATCGCGCGCCGGGGGTTTGATTCCGGCCGAACGCGACGGTAGTGCCAAGGGCCGACAGCAGTCGGCCCTTGGTTTTTGTATGCTGCACATTCACCCCGGAGATCCCCATGCTGCTCACCGCCATCCTGCTGCTCATTGCTTCGCAACTGCCCATCGTTGCGGCGGGCAAGGCCAAGTCGGGCACTTTTCGCTCCAAGGAAAACCGCTACGACAACAACGAGCCGCGGCTGTGGCTGGAGCGGCAGACCGACCCGCGCAGACGCCGTGCCAACGCGGCGCAGGCCAACAGCTTCGAGGCCTTGCCCTTTCTGTTTGCGGCGGCCTTGTTTGCCCTGCATCTGAAAGCGCCGCTGGAACTGATCAACGGCCTGCTGATCGCCTGGCTGGTGTTGCGCGCGGTTTATCTGTGGTGCTACCTCAACGACCGCGCCTCGTTGCGCTCGGCGGCGTGGGGACTGGCGCTGTTGGTCAACTTCGCCTTGTTGTTTGCCCCTTTCTATGGATAAGTCGGGCGCTTCAACGCAGCCTGTGCGCAGTGCGCTCGACGGCCTTCGCGTGCTCGAACTCGGCAGCCTGATCGCCGGGCCGTTTGCCACCCGGCTGATGGCCGAGTTCGGCGCGGACGTGATCAAGATCGAGTCGCCCGCACGCGGCGGCGACCCCGGCGGCGACCCGCTGCGCAGCTGGCGCAAGCTGCACAAAGGCGAGTCGCTGTGGTGGACCGCGCAGGCGCGCAACAAACGCTGCATCACGGTCAATCTCAAACACCCGCAGGGCCGCGGCATCGTGCTGCAGCTCGCGGCGCGGGCCGATGTAGTGGTGGAAAACATGCGTCCCGGCGCGCTCGAAAAGCTCGGCCTGGGCTGGGACGATCTGCGCGCCGTCAACCCCAGCCTGGTGATGGTGCGTATTTCCGGCTTCGGCCAGACCGGGCCGATGCGCATGCAGCCGGGCTTCGGCGCCATTGCCGAGGCCATGGGCGGCATGCGCTATGTCACCGGCGACCCGGATCGTCCGCCCATGCGCGCCAATCTGTCGTTGGGCGACTCCATCGCTGCGTTGCATGCCACCATGGGCGCGCTCATGGCGCTGCACCACCGCGACGCCACCGGCGGGCGGTGGAACGGGGCGCAGGGCGGGGAGGGGCAAATGGTCGATGTGGCGCTGACAGAGAGCGTGTTCAACCTGCTGGAAAGCACGCTGATGGAGTACAGCTACGACGGCACGGTGCGGCAGCGCACCGGCACCAGCATTCCGGGCATCACGCCGTCCAACGTCTATCGCAGCAAGGGCGGCGAGTGGGTGCAGATTTCGGGCAATGGCGACGCCATTTTCCGGCGTCTCATGCTGGCCATCGGCCGCGCCGATATGGCCGATGATGCCGGGCTGGCGCGCAATCCAGGCCGCATGGCCCGTGCCGACGAGATCGATGCGGCCATCCAGCAATGGGCTGCGGGACAAGAGCCCGAAGCCATCGTGCAGGCCATGCGCGCGGCCGAGGTGCCCGCCACCCGCATCTATAGCATTGCCGACGTGGCGGCCGATGCCCAGTTTCGCTCGCGCGGCATGATCGAGCCGCACACTCTGGCCGACGGCACGCCGGTCGATTTGCCAGCGCCTGCGCCCCGCTTGTCAGCCACGCCCGGCGCCACGCGCTGGCTCGGCCCCGCCTTGGGATCGCATACCGATGAGGTGTTGGCCGAACTGGGTCTGGACGCTGGGCAGATCGCCGCGCTGCGGCAGGACGGCGCGGTCTGATCGCGTGATCGAGCTTACTGCTGCGCGACGTCAATCAGCTTCTTATCCCGAGTCTGCACGCTGTAGTGCAGTTCCTTGCGCTGACGCTCGGCAACCTTGACGGGCTTGCGCACGATGTTGCGGCGCTTGACCTGCGGTTTGCGTTCGGCCACCACGCGCCGTTTGACCGCCTCACGCTCTGCCACGATGCGACGCTCGTCCGCCTTGCGCTCGGCCACGAAAATGCGCGGGGTGTGCGTGACGTAAATGGTCACGAACTGACCCTTGCGGAAGATGCCGCGCTCGGTCGTGCGGTTCCACTGCGCCACTTGCAGCGGGCTGAGGTGATAGCGGTGCGCGACGCCTTGCACCGAGTCGCCATATCGGCCGACGCGCAGCACCATGCGACGCCCCGGGGGAGCTTCGGGCGCAAAGGCCAGCACCGCGTTTTCGGCGACGGCCGCGCTGACGTTTTTGTTGCTGCCGTCATCCGCCTTGGGAATCAACACGGTCGAACCGGCCCGGATGAGCTGCCGCGCCGGAATGTCGTTGGTATCGCGCAGCACGGCTTCGCTGACCTTGAGGTCGCGAGCCAGTTGCAGCGGCGACTGGGTGGATTTGACGGTGTAGGCCGTCCAGGTGGACAGCGGGCCGTTGTAAGACTGCAGCGCTTGGGCAAAGTGCGTGGCGTTGTCGTAAGGCAAGAGGATGCGCGGGTTGGTCGCGCCCAGGATGACCGGCTTGGTGTAGGAGGGGTTGAGCGAGCGGAACTCATCGGGCGTCAGGTCGGCCAGTTTGGCGGCCAGCGAGACATTGATGTCGCGCGTGATGGTGACGGCCTTGAAATAGGGATGGTCTGGGATGTCCGGCAGGGTGACGCCATACTTGGCCGGGTCGGAGATGATGTCTTTCACCGCCTGCAGCTTGGGGTAGTAATTGCGTGTTTCATTGGGCATGCGCAGGTCTTGGTAATCGACCGGCAGGTTGTGCGCCTTGTTGTAGGCAATGGCGCGCTGCACGCTGCCTTCGCCCCAGTTGTAAGCGGCCAGGGCGAGCTGCCAGTTGCCGAACATGTTGTAGAGGTTCTGCAGATAGTCGAGCGCGGCGTTGGTCGAGGCCAGCACACTGCGGCGATCATCCTGGAACATGTTCTGCTTCAGGTTGTAGTGCTTGCCGGTGGACGGAATGAACTGCCACATGCCCACGGCGTGCGCCACGGAGCGCGCGTCGGGGTTGTAGGCGCTCTCGATGAAGGGCAGCAGCGCCAGCTCGGTGGGCATGCCGCGCTTTTGCACTTCCTGCACGGTGTAGTAGAGGTATTTGCGCGCGCGCTCGGTCATGCGGGCGACATAGTCGGGCCGGGTGGTGTACCACTGCGCGGCCTGCGCCACCAGCGGGCTGTCCATATTGGGAATGGCGAAACCGGCGCGGATGCGTTGCCAGATGTCGTTGTACTGCGGGGTGATGTCTTTGGTGTCGTCTTGCAGCGCCGTTTGCTCGGCGGGAGTGACGGCGCTGTTGCCGACCACCTCAGCCTTGAGCGGTGTGCCGGGCTCAGCGGCTTGGGCGGCTGCGGAAGCGGTGACGGCGGGAGAACTGCTGGGCGGTGAGCTTGGGGAGAAGGCTGCGGTTTTTTCGGAAGGAGGGACGGCGGCGCATCCGGCGGCCATTGCGACCATTGCACCCAAAGCCCAAAATCGCAGTCGTCTCAGTTGCCGCATCGGTTCTCACCCCTTGAAATCGTTTTTCCACTCTCGCAGCCAGGCCAGCGCCTGCACCGCGTCTTGGGGCTTTTGGCCCCTGTGCTGCTCCAGCGCCTGCAACACGCCGGGCTGGTCGGTGCGCAGGAACGGGTTGATCTGCTTCTCTAGGCCGATATGGCTCGGCAAGGTGGGCAGCCCTTTGGCGCGCAAGGCCAGGCACCGTTTCTGGTGCGCCACCACCGCCTCATTCAGGGGATCCGCAGCCCGTGCGAATTGTAGATTAGAGAGGGTGTATTCGTGGGCACAATTTACTGTCGTATTTTCAGGGAGTTGCGACAGTTTGTTCAAAGAATGGTGCATCTGGGCCGGGGTTCCTTCAAACAGACGACCGCAGCCGGCGGAAAACAGCGTGTCGCCGCAGAACAGCGACGGCGGCTCCTCACCCTGCAGTGCGGTGGCCACATAGGCGATATGCCCCAGGGTGTGGCCCGGTACTTCAAGCACTTCGAAACGCAGGGGCCAACCCGTCGGCGAGAACACATCGCCCTGGCGCATGGCCTGCGTGCGCGCGGGAATGGTCTCGCCCGCAGGCCCCCAGACGGGCGGCTGATCGGCGGGGTGCTTCGCTTGCCGCCACTGCAGCAGCTCGCGAATACCGCCCACGTGGTCGCTGTGATGGTGGGTGACTAAAATGCCGCGCAGTTCCAGGCCGCCCCGTTCCAGGGCGTCGATCACCGGCGCGGCGTCGCCCGGATCGACCACCAAAGTGCGCGGATCGTTCGCGCCGGGCCGGATCAACCAGATGTAGTTATCCCGAAAGGCAGCAAGCGCTTCTGTATGCATGGTGACTCCGATCTGTGGCCGTTGATGAGCCTGCAGCACTGGTTGCAGACGCCTCCCGGTCGCTATGCCCTGGCTTGGGAGCAGAGCCAGATTGACCGCGTGGTGACTGACATTTTCGGCTATCACGCGCTGCAACTCGGCAACCCGGCTTTGCAGGGGCTGGCGCACAACCGCATGCCGCATCGCTGGCTGGCGCTCGACGGCGCCGAGTCGGCCCAGCCCGATCTGCCCGGCGTGCGCCCGGCCTGCCTGCTGCCCGAGCATTACGGCGGCGAGCCGGTGTATGCCGAGCCCGGTCTGGTGGACGCCGTGGGCGTGGCGGCCGAAAACGCACAGCTTCCCCCCGAGCCGCAGCCCGCCGACGCTCACGCCCACGCCCACGCCCACGCCATTCATACCGAGCATCTGCAATGCGACTTCACGGCGCTGCCGTTTCCCGCCCAATCGCTCGACCTGGTCGTGCTGCCGCACACGCTGGAGTGGGTGGACGATCCGCACGCCTGCCTGCGCGAAGTGGACCGCGTGCTGGTGCCCGGCGGGCAGATCGTCATCAGCGGCTTCAACACCTGGAGCCTGTGGGGCATGCGACAACTGGTCGGCCGCGTGGGCGGCGGCTGGTATCTGCCTCAGCACGGCGAATTTCTCGCCCCCCGCCGCGTGCGCGACTGGCTGCGTCTGCTCAGCTTTGAAGTCACCCAAGGCCGCTTCGGCTGTTACCGCCCCGCTCTGTGCTCGCCGCTGTGGCTGCACCGCTGGCGCTTCATGGACCAGGCCGGAGACCGCTGGTGGCCCGTGTTCGGCGCGGTGTATTTCCTCGCGGCAATCAAGCGCGTGCCCGCCATGCGCTTGGTTGGCAAAGTGCAACTGCGCACCCAGCGCCGCGCCGTGGCGCTGCGGCCCATCGCGCAGCGCGGCGCAAGATCCACCCTCACCAAACCATGACCACAGAAACCGACACCGACATCATCATCTACACCGACGGCGCCTGCAAAGGCAACCCCGGCCCCGGCGGCTGGGGCGTGGTGCTGCGCAGCGGCGCCCACGAAAAAACCCTGCACGGCGGCGAGCTGCAGACCACCAACAACCGCATGGAACTGATGGCTGCCATCATGGCGCTCGAAGCCCTCAAGCGCCCCAGCCGCGTGCTGCTGCACACCGATTCGCAATACGTGCTCAAAGGCATGACCGAATGGATCGTCGGCTGGAAACGCCGAGGCTGGACCACCGCCGACAAAAAGCCGGTGAAAAACGTCGATCTGTGGCAGCGGCTCGAAAAAGCGGCCGCGTCCCACACCCTGCGCTGGACCTGGGTGCGCGGCCACACCGGCGACCCCGGCAACGAACAGGCCGACGCCCTGGCGAACCAGGGCGTGGAGGCGGCGGGGCGGGGGTAAGGGAGGTCGTTGTCAGGCGTTGCGCGACAGGCCGCCGAACAGGCGCTTGATCAGGCCGCCTTTGGGCGTTGCAGCGGCGCTGACTTCAGGCGACTGATCGTCCAGCTTGCGCGCAAACTGTTCAAACGACTCAAAGACCAGAAGTCGTGCATTGGCGCGTTTTCCGGTGCGTTCATAAAGCTGCGCGATGATCTGGAGGGCCGTGAGCGAATCTCCACCCAGATCGAAGTAGTTGTCCTGTGGTGTGATTTCGTTAGGGGATATGCCCAGTAGGGGGCTCCAGATTTCGGCAAGGATTTGTTCTGTAGGAGTGAGGGTACGAGCGCTTTGGGCGGGTTTGCGAACCGGGCTCTCGATGTGGGCGGGAGCTTCTGTTGCCGCCAGATGCGCCAGAGCCCGGGCCGATGCCGACGCAGAGGCGTCGAGCAATTCGCCTACGGGCTGGTCGGGTTGGGCAATCAGGCGCTGGACCAGTTCGAGATACCGCGAGCGCAGCGCCTCAGCGGTTGCTGCGTTGTAAATGTCCGCGTTGTAGGTCATTCCGCCTTCCAGACCGGCGGGAACTTCCATGAGCCAGAGGCCGAGGTCTTCCGTGGCGCCCTTCTGGAAAATGAGGATGCCGCTTTGGCTCAGTTCGCCCCACTGCCGGTTGCGCTCGCGAGCATCCTGGAAGGAGAACAAGACTTGATAGAGTCCGACGCGCTTGGAGCGGGCCAGCATTTCCGGCTCCATGGCCAGACGCTCGAAAGGAATGTCCTGATAGTTCAGCGAGGTCAGAAATTCCTGTTTCACCCGACCCAGCAAGGAAGTGATGGACTCGGCAGGATTCATCTGCAACTGGATGGGAACCAGATTGTTGAAAAAACCCATGACCGATTCGACTTCGGCCAGGGTGCGACCGCGTACCGGAACTCCCACGGAAATGGTGGAGCTGCCTGCGACTTGAGTCATCATGGCGGCGTAGATGCCCAGCGCCAGCATGGTCATGGTGACATCGGCCTTGCACGCGATATGGCGCAATGCCTCTGTCGAGGTCTTGTCGATACGCACCCAGGCGGAGGCGCCTTCACCCGTCATGCCTGCGCTGCGAGGTTTGTCGGTGTTGGGCGCTTTGGGAATGGGCAGGCTGTTGATATGCGCGTTCCAGGTGTTCAACTGGTGACGAAAGGTCTCGCTTTGCATCCACTCGGTCTGCCAATAGGCGTAGTCGGCATAACTCGCGGGCAGAGGCGGGGGCGCGATGGATGGGGCTCCGGTACGGGCGGCATACTCAGCGGCCATTTCGGTGTAGAGCAGGTCGAATGACCAGCCATCCCAAATGATGTGATGCGGCATGAACAAAAAGGCATGTTCCTGCGGCGCCAGCTTGTAGAGAGCCACGCGAAACAGGGGCGCCGCGTGAATGTCGATCGGGTGATCGACGATGTCTTGCATGCGACGCATCAGTTCCGCTTCACGCTCTTGCTCGGCTATGGCGCTGAGATCTTCGAAAGGGATGGGCACATCCACTTCGGCGAGGACGCGCTGGACCAGTCCGTCCGCGGTTTTCTCGATTACTGTGCGCAAAACCGGTTGCTTGCGCACCACGGCGTGCAAGGCCGCCACGAAGGCTTCACGGTCAAATGGACCGCGTAATCGGTGCGCCGACGGCGTGTTGTAAGTGACGCGCCCGGGGTGAAGTTCCTCCATGAAGGCAATGCGCTCTTGCTGCGCGGTGAGCGGGGCGCTGTGTCGCGACGGATCGTGGCGCAGGGCAATGCGCTTGGCGCTGCTGTCGTGCAGGCGCCGCTCGATTTCACCAGCCATGTGCTCAACGGTCGGGGCTTCAAACACCAAGCGGAAGGGCAGGTGGAGATTGAACTTTTTGCTGAGTTGCGCAACCAGTTGCGCCGCCAGCAGGGAGTGCCCGCCCAGTGCGAAAAAGTCGTCATGCACGCTCAGTGAAGGCAGCTTGAGCACTTTTTCCATCACGTCCATAACCGACTGCTCTGTGGCGTTGCGCGGCAACACACGCTGGGCATCGGGGAGGGCGCTATCTGGTTGAGGCGAAGGCAGGCGCTTGCGGTCGATCTTGCCGTTGGGCAAGAGTGGAAGCGTCTGCAGCGCAACGATGTGCTGCGGAATCATGTAGGCGGGCAGGTCTTGCTGCAGATGCTTGCGCAACTGCGCGGTGTCCAACTGCACCTGCGTGGATTGCGGAACCACGTAGGCCACCAGCCGGGCATCGCCCGGGGTGTCTTCGCGCACCATCGCCACGGCCTGCGCCACGTCGGGGTGGCTGGTGAGGTGGGTTTCAATGTCGCCCAGCTCGATGCGGAAGCCGCGCAGTTTGACCTGGAAGTCGAGCCGCCCGAGATGTTCGAGCTGGCCGTCGTTGCGCCAGCGGCCCCGGTCGCCGGTGCGGTACAGGCGGGCGGCGGGTTCGGTGGAAAAGGGGTCGGGCACGAAACGATCAGCTGTGAGCGCTTCACGTTGCCAGTAGCCTAGGGCGACGCTGGCCCCGCCGATGTGAATTTCGCCGGGCACGCCCACGGGGCAAAGACTGCCGCGCGCATCCAGCACCCACACCTGGGTGTTGGCCAGCGGCGTGCCGATGGCGATGCCAGTGGCGCTGTCTTGCACCCGCCAGCAGGTGGACCACACGGTGGTTTCTGTGGGGCCGTACATATTCCACACCGCGCCGCAACTGCGCTGCAACTGGGTGGCGAGGTCGGCAGGCAGGGGTTCGCCGCCGACCAGGGCTTTGAGCTTGCCTTGGCCTTCCCAGCCTGCGCTGAACAGCAGGCGCCAGGTGCTCGGCGTGGCTTGCAGGGCCGTGACCGGGTGGGCTTGCAGCAGGTCGCGTAGGGCGAAGCCGTCGGCGGCTTGTTCGCGGCTGGCCAGCAGCACGGTGGCGCCGACGGTCAGCGGCAACATCAGCTCCAGCACGGAGATGTCGAACGACAGTGTGGTGACGGCCAGCAGCATGTCGCCGGACGTCAGGCCAGGGCGCTGGGCGACCGCGAGCAGGAAGTTCACCACGGCGCGATGCGGCAGCATGACGCCCTTGGGCTTGCCGGTGGAGCCCGAGGTGTAAATCATGTAGGCCAGCGATTCTGGCGTGGCGTCGCGCTGGGCATCTGCGGCTGGGGCGGTGTCGGGCTGCACGTCGATCTCGGCGGCATCGCTGTCGAGCCATAGGCTTTGCGCGCGCGGCCAGGGCAGGGCATCGGCTGAGGTGGACTTGGCGATCAGCAGGGCGAGGTCGGCGTCTTCGGCCATGTCGGCCAGGCGCGAGGTGGGAAAGCTGGGGTCCAGAGGCACATAGCCTGCACCGGCGACCAGCACCCCGAGCAGGGCGGGCAACATGTCGGCGTCGCGGGGCAGGCACAGGCCGACGCGAGAGCCGCGCTGCACGCCGCGTGCGCGCAGCGCATGGGCGATGCGATGCGCCTGCGCCCAGAGTTGGGCGTAGGACACCCGGATCGCACCGCAGATTTGCGCGGTGGCATCGGGCGTGCGCGTGGTCTGCGCATGAAGCAGCTCGTGCAGCAGCAGGCCGGGAGGCAGCGGCGACGAAGTGGCATTGAGTTGCGCCAGCTGCTGTCGATCGGCATCGGTGACGATGTCGATGGCGCCGAGCGCCTTGTCAGGGGCGGCACAGAGATGCGTCAGCAAGGTTTGGTAGCTCGCCAGCCAGCGGCGCACGGTGGCTTCATCGAACAGCGCGGTAGCGTATTGACACTCAAGCTGCAGGCCGCCATCAGCCAGGGGAACGGCGTTGACGAACAGTTCGAAGTTTTCGGCCTGCCGTGGGTTGGATGCGACCTTGACCTGCAGATTGCCAAAGCTGCGCAAGTCAATGGCCTGGTCGAGATTGAACATGACCGGGGCGAGCGGCACCCGCGATGGATCGCGTTCGATCAGCAGCTTTTGCAGCAGAGTGCCAAAGGTGTAATGCTGGTGTTCGAAGGCATCGAGCACGGCCGATTGCACGGCGGGCAGCGACTGCGCCAGCGGGGCGGCGGCGTCGGGCATTAGCCGCAAAGGCAGCAGATTGACACCGTGGCCGACGACGGTTTCGAAACCCGGCAGCGTTTGCCCTGCGGCGGGCACGCCGATCACCACTTCATCATTGCCCGAAAGACGCTGCAGCAACGCGCCGAAGGTGCAGAGCAGGGTGGAGAACAGACTGGCGCCGGACTTGGCGCCGAGCTGACGCACGGCGCTCACCAAGTTTGCGGGCAGCGCATGGTCGATTCGCTTTGAGTCGAAAGCTCGCGTGGCGGGCCGGGTGTGGTCGCAAGGCAGCTCGAGCACGGTGGGAATGCTGGCGTAGCGGTTCAGCCAGTACGCCTCATCGGCCAGATGTTCGGCGGCGCCTTGTCGCGCTGAAAGCGCTTGCGAAAACGAGGCGAAGCTCGCGGGCGCCTCGGGCTCAGGGGCTTCGCCCTTGCGGGCCAAGTAGAGCGCACCGATTTCGTCCACCAATACGCCGAACGACCAGCCGTCGCAGACGATGTGATGCGCGCTGAGCAGCAGGGCGACATGATCGTCGGCCAGGCGCAGCAGGCGCGCGCGCAACAGCGGCCCTTGTTGCAGATCGAAAGGCATCGAGACCGCCTGGGCGGCCGCTTGCTCCAAGGCGCTGCTGCTTTGCTCGGCGGTGAGGCCGCGCAGCTCGTCCAGTGGGATGTCGAGGTTCAAGTGCTCGGCGATGAGCAACTGCTCGCCATCGGCGCTGAGGGTGGCGCGCAGCGCATCGTGGCGTTCTGGCAGGGCGCGGACTGCGGCGCTGAGGGCTGGCAGATCAACCGCGCGGTGCAGATGCAGGGTGATGGATTCGTTGTACGCCAGCGTGGCGTCGCCGCCGAGCTGGCAGGCCAGCCAGATTTCGCGCTGGGCTTCGGTGGTGGGGGCGACGCGGGCGACGGGCGCGGCGTCGGCGAAGGGATCGTAGTCGACTGCGTTGGCGTTGGGAGTGTCCATGGCTATTTCAGGCGTCGAGGCGAAGGTACTTGCCGGGCTGCTCGGGGTTGGGGACGAACCAGGCGGGGTTGCCGCCGGGGTCTTTGCCGATGCGTGCGCCGGGCACGGGCGGGTGGTTGGCGTCGAAGGCTGCGGGGGCCGCATCGATGTGGCGGGGTATGAAGTCGGCTTCCTGCAGTTCGGCCACGGCTTCCTTGAACGCAGTCTTGATGACGGCGATGTCTTGCGGGGTGTGGGCGGTGGTGAAGAAGCAGGGGAAGTTGTCGAGGATGTGCACGCCGCGGCTGCGCATCATGGCGAAGAGCAAGTCTTGCATGGGGTGGTCTTCGGTGAAGAAGATTTTCCACACCGAGGAGAACGATTTGAGAACGATGGGCGCGCCGACTTCGCGGCAGTAGGCGTTGAGTTCGTCCACCATGGCGGCGGTGGAGGTGGTGAGGGTGTGCTGCAGTTCGGGGCCTGCGGCCTTGAGGTGCAGCAGCACGGCCTTGGCTGCGGCCAGGGCGAGGGGGTGGCGCACGAAGGTGCCGGCAAAGTAGGTGACGCCCACGGTGGGCACGGAGTCGTCGCCGTATTGCCATTGGCCGCCGTCGAGCGCGTCCATGAACTCGCGCTTGCCGGCGATGACGCCGATGGGAAAGCCGCCGCCGACGACCTTGCCGTAGCTCACCAGATCGGCGCGGATGTCGAACAGGGCCTGGATGCCGCCGGGGTGCGAGCGGAAGCCGGTGACCACTTCGTCGAAGATGAGCAGCGTGCCGGCCTGGGCGGTGATCTCGCGCAGGGCGTGGAGGAATTCGCGGGGCTGGAAATCGGGGCGGCGGCTCTGCACGGGCTCGACCACGATGGCGGCGAATTCATCCATGCGCTCTTTGAGCGCGGCCAGCGTTTCGGGGGTTCCGTAGTCGAACACGACGACGTTTTCGGAAGTGTTGGGCATGATGCCCGGCGCCGCGGGAATGGAGCGGCCTTTTTTGGTGCCGCGCACGATGACTTCGTCGAAGATGCCGTGATAGGCCCCGGCGAAGATGGCGATCTTGCTGCGGCCGGTGATGGTGCGGGCCACGCGCACGGCGCCCATGACGGCTTCTGAGCCGGTGTTGCACAGCGCGGCGCGGTCGGCGCCGGTGAGGTCGCAGATGAGTTCGGCCACTTCGCCGGCCAGGGGGTGCTGGGGGCCGATGTCGTAGCCGTCGTCGAGCTGTTTGCGCACGGCATCGACGATGAAGGGCGGCTGCCAGCCGAACAGGCTCATGCCGAAGCCGCTGAGGGCGTCTACGTACTCGTTGCCGTCGAGATCCCACATATGGCAACCGGCGGAGCGGGCAATGACGATCTGATAAATGATCTCTTTGAGCTGCGGGCGGAAGCCGTTGACCACGCGCGGGTCGGCCAGGTGCGGGCGATGGCGCACGGTGTAGGCCTTGGACTCTTTGGTGCGCAGGGTGTAGCGGCGCATGAAGGCGTCGAGCCGCGCCTGCTGCCGGGCGCTGAGTTCGCCGGTGGGCGTGGTGTGGATGCGGGCGATGGCGCCGAAGGCCTTTTTCACGTCGTACTTGGCGTTGGCGTTCGGGCCTTCTTCGTCGGTCGTCGGGGCAGCCGCCGCGACGGGGGCGGGGCTTGGTGCGGGGGCTGGTGTGGCAACGGCCGCAGGCGCGGGGGGCTGAATGCTCTGCGGGGCGGCGGGCACTTCGGCCATGGCCGGGACGGTGAACGTGGCCGGGGCGCCGCCCAGCAGCGCGAGTTGCTGCGTCATGAGCTGCATCTGCTGGGCGATGAGTTGCTGCATGAAGGGCGCGTTCGCGGCCAGGGCCAAGGGGGCGGGCATGGGCTGTGGGGCGAAGCTTGGGGCGGGCTGGGTCATGGCGAGACCTCCTGCGGGTTGCGCGAGCGGGGCTTGCGGTGCAGTCTGGGGAGCGATTGTTGGCTGAGGGACGGGTTGCGCTGCGGACTGGGCAGCGGGTTGGGTCACTTCGGGCGGGAGCTGGCTGTCGATGTGGCGGGCCAGGGCGTCGACGCTGCGGTAGCGTTCCATCAGGTCGCGGAAGGTGATGGGCAGGGCGAAGTCTTTTTTGATCTGCAGCGCGGCCTGGGTGAGGGTGAGCGAATCGAGCCCCAGCTCGACGAAGGCGGCGGTCGGGTCGGTATCGGCCAGCTCGACGCCCGAGCTGTCTTCGAACAGGGCGTTGAGGCGGGAGATGAGCGTCGGCAGGCGAGAGGCGGATTGGGTCATGGCGGCGGTCGTCGGAATGGGAAGGGAGGGGGCTGTAACGATGGCAGCGCTGGCTGGCGATGCGGCTTGCTGGAGGGCAGCGGGTTGGGGGACAGCTTGCGTGCTGGATTGCGGCGCCACGGCGGCGTCCAGCCAGTAACGTTTGCGCTCGAAGGGGTAGGTGGGCAAGAGAATGCGCTGGCGCGGCTCGGCGGCGTCGAACCAGGGGATGTCGTGCCCCAGCGTCCACAGTTGGCCGACCGCGCTGGCGAGCTGGCGCAGTTCGCTGTCGGCGGCGTCGTGCAGGCTGGGCAGGGCGATGGGTGCGCTCTGACCTGCGCGTGCGTGTTGGCGAACCAGGGTGCTGAGCGAACCGCGCGGGCCGCACTCGATGCACACCAAGCCGGGCTGCGCGCTCAGTGCCGCCTGTACCGCGCTGGAGAACCGCACGGTTTCGCGCAGATGCCTTGCCCAGTAAATGGGGTCGGTGGCCTGTTCGGCGCTGAGGGCCTGGCCGGTGCGGGTGGAGATGATGATGCGCTGCGGGGCGTGGCGCGCGACGCCCCGCACTGCGGCTTCGAAGGGCGCGACGGCGGCGTCCATCATGGCGGAGTGGAAGGCGTGCGAGGTCTGCAGCGGGCGGCTGACAAGACCATCGGCGTCGAGCCGGGCCTGCAGGTGGCCGATGGCCTCGAACGAACCTGACACCACGCTGGCCTGCGGACCGTTTTCACCGGCGAGGTCAAGCTCGTCCGTGAGATAGGGTTGCAGCGCGCTGGCCGACAGCCGCACCGACAGCATGGCGCCTGGCGGCTGGGCCTGCATGAGCTGGCCGCGCAAGGCCACCAGAGCGGCCGCGTCTTCGAGCGAGAACCCCCCCGCCAGCACGGCGGCGACGAACTCACCCACCGAGTGGCCGATGAGCACGCTGGGCTGCACTCCTCGCTGCAACCACCATTGCGCCAGGGCATATTCGACGCAGAAAGTGGCGGGCTGGGTGACGGCGGTGGGCTGCAGCGCGGCCGCATCGCCGCCGAACAGCAGGGCCTTGAGGTCGAACTTGGTGTGCGGCGCAAACGCGGCAAGGGCGGCGTCGAGCGCGTCGTGAAACTCGGGCAGGGAGCCGTAAAGGCCGCTGCCCATCGCTGCGTATTGCGCGCCCTGACCGGGAAACAGTAGGGCCAGAGGCGGTGGCGTAGCTGGCGCTTTGCGCTGCGCGCGCAGTTGGGACGGGGAGCGCCCCCGGGGCTGGACTGCGTCCAGCCCGCCCCCCGAGGGTGACAAGGAAACTTGGGGCGGCCCTGCGTTTCCTTGCGCATCGCGCAGGGCGCGGGCGGCGTCGGCCGCATCGTCGGCCACCACGATCAGACGATGGGCAAAGGTCTTGCGGCCCACGCGCAGGGTGTAGGCGCAATCGCCCAGCAGGACATCCGGCAGAGTGGCGACATGGCTGGCGAGTTGCTCGGCGGATGCGGCGAGCGCGCCTTCGCTGCGAGCGGACAGGCGCAGGATGAACGGCCCTTGCGCCGGGCTGCTGGGCGGGCGTAGTGGCGCTTCTTCCAGAATGGCGTGGGCGTTGGTGCCGCCGACGCCAAAGCTGCTGACCCCAGCCAGCCTCGGCTTCGCAGCGCGCGGCCAGGGCGTGAGTTCGGCGTTGACGACGAAGGGGGTTTGCTCGAGCGCGAGCTTGGGATTGGGCGCGGTGAAATGCAGCGTGGCGGGCAGCCGCTCGTGCTGCAGCGCCAATGCCGTCTTGATGACCCCGGTGGCACCCGCGGCGATGACGGTATGGCCGATATTGCTTTTGGCCGAGCCGATGCGGCAAAACGGGTTTTGGGAGGTTGACTGACGGAAGGCGCGGGCGAGTGCTTCGACTTCCACCGGGTCGCCCAGCGGGGTGGCGGTGCCGTGCGTTTCAACGTAGCTGATGTCATCGGCGCTCACGCCTGCTGCCGCCAGCGCGGCGGCAACTACGGCAGCCTGCCCATCCACGCTGGGCGCGGTGAAGCTGGCTTTGCCGCCGCCGTCATTGTTGATGGCGACGCTTCGGATCAGGGCGTGGATGGTGTCGCCATCGGCCAGGGCTGCGCTCAGGGGTTTGAGCAGCACCACGGCGGCGCCGTCGGAAAACACCGTGCCTTGCGCCTGCGCATCGAAGGTGCGGGTATGGCCGTCGGGCGAGAGCATCGAGCCCTCTTGGTAGAGATAGCCGCTGTTTGGCGGGCAGGTGATGGAGCTGCCGCCGGCAAGCGCCATGCCGCACTGCCCGCTGTGCAGGCTGTCCACCGCCTGGCCGATGGCCACCAGCGAGGTGGAGCAGCCGGTGTGCACGCTGACCGCTGGGCCAGTGAGGTCAAGGCGGTTGGCGGTGCGGGTGGCGATGTAGTCCTTCTCGTTGGCGAGCATGACCTGGAACTCGCCCAGGCGCTGCACCTTGTCGGGATGGGCGCTGACATGGCGCTGAAAATAGGTGGCGTTGTACATGCCGGCAAACACGCCCACGGGCGTGGCGGTCTGGCCCGGTACATGGCCCGCGCGCTCCATGCATTCCCAGCACAGCTCCAGGAACACGCGCTGCTGCGGGTCCATCAGCTCGGCCTCGAGCGGGCTGATGCCGAAGAAAGCGGCGTCGAAATCGGCCACGCCCTGCAGCACGCCGCGCGCGGCGACGTAGGAAGGATCGGCGCGCAGCGCAACGGGAATGGCGGGGTCGAGTTCGTCGGGGCGGAAAAAGCGGATGCCCTCGCGGCCTTCGTCGAGCAGGTCCCAGAAGGCCTCCACCGTGGCGGCGCCGGGGAAGCGCCCGGCCATGCCGATGAGGGCGATGGGCTCGTCGCGCAGGGTGTCGTCGTGGTGCTCACCGCGGTGGGCGGCGGTGAGGCGGTTGGCCGCGATGCCGACCTGTCCGCCGATCTGCGCGGCGATGCCGCGTGGCGTCGGATCGCCGAAAAACGCGGCCACGCTGAGTTCGCCGTGCCCGCGCTGGCGCAGCGCGGCCAGGGCACGCAGGACCAGCAGGGAATTGCCGCCGAGGGTGAAGAAGTTGTCCGACGGGCCGACGTGATCCAGACCCAGCACCTCGGCGAAGACCGTGGCGACTTCTTGGGTCAACCCGGTTGAGTGCGCCGGGGACGCAGTACCGGCCTTGGCAGCGCGCGTGGGTGCGGGCAGGGCCTTGCGATCGAGCTTGCCGTTGAGGGTGACGGGCAGACGTGCGAGCGCGATCAGGTGCGCGGGCGTCATGTAATCGGGCAGCCGGGCGGCGAGCGCGCGGCGTAGCGCGCCGACATCGAGCTGCGCGCCGCTCTGGGCGACGACATAGCCGACAAGCTGCGGGCCGAGCGCCGCGTCGGTATGCAGGGCGACCGCGCAGGCTTGCACGCCTGGCTGCGCGGCCAGAGCGGTTTCGATTTCGCCGAGCTCGATGCGGTAGCCGCGGATCTTGATCTGGCCATCGGCACGGCCGATGAACTCCAGCGCACCATCGGCCCGCCAGCGCACCAGATCGCCGGTGCGATAGAGCCTGCCATCAGGGTCGAGCGGGTCGGGCACGAAGCGTTCGGCGCTCAGCTCGGCACGGTTGAGATAGCCCCGAGCGACGCCGCGCCCGCCCACGCACAGTTCGCCCACCCTGCCCCGGGGCAGCAGCGCGCCGGTGGCCGAGCGGATGAGCACATGCGTGTCCTGGATGGGGTGGCCGATGGGGATGGCCAGGGTGTCGGGCGGCAGCGCGTGCGGAATGCGATAGGTGGCCGTAAAGGTGGTGCACTCGGTGGGGCCGTAACCGTTGATCAGGGCGGTCTGCGGCAGGGCTTCGAGCGCACGGCGAACGTGGGCCACCGACAGGGCTTCGCCACCGGTGAGCAGGTGGCTCAGGCCCGTGAACCAGTGGGGATCGTCATCGACGATGGCGTTGAACAGCGCCGCGGTCAGCCAGGCGCTGCGCACGCCGTGGCGCGCGATGCTGCGGGCGATGCCGGGGCCGGTGGGAATGGACTCGTCATGCAGCACGCAGCAGCCGCCATTCAGCAGAGGCCCCCAGATTTCGAGCGTGGAGGCATCGAAGCCTAGCGGCGCGGCGTGCAGCATGACGGTCGAGGCGTCGAGCGGCATGAACGTGGCATCGACCACCAGGCGCAGGATGGCGCGGTGAGGAATGGCGATGCCCTTGGGTTCTCCGGTGGAGCCGGAGGTGTACATCACATAGGTCATCGCGTCGGGCGCGCTCGGCACGTCGCCGTGCAGCTGCGGCGCGCTGGCGTTGCCGAGCAGGTCTTGGGGATCGAGGGTCTGGAGTCTGGCGGGAAACAGCACGGCCGCATCGGGCTGGACGAGGGCGAGCCGCGCTCCCGCGTCCTGAACCATGAAGGCCACGCGCTCTGGCGGGAATTTCGGGTCGATGGGCAGATAGGCGGCCCCGGCCATCAGCATGCCGAGCACCGAGGCGATGGCGACTGGCGATCGATCAAGACAGAGCGCGACGACATCGCCCGGCGCCACGCCCTGCGCCTGCAGCGCGGCCGCCACGGCCCGGGCTTGGGCGTCGAGTTGGGCGTAGCTCCATTGCCCGTCATGCCAGCGCAGGGCGGGCGCCTCAGGGTGCCGGGCTTGCATCTCGCTGAAGCGGGCCTGCACGCTGGGGCTGGCGGGGGCTGCGCGGAAGTCGGGGTTGAGCGCCAGGAGTTCGGCGTGCTGGTCGGCGTCGAGCAGCGCGATCTGTTCGACGCGCTGCGTCGGATCGGCTTGGAGAGCCCGCGCCACGACGTCGATGGTGTGGAGCAGCGACCGGACGAATTCTTCGGGGTAAAGCCCAGAGGAGATGAACTGCAGGGCGTGCTGTTGCGGAGTTCGAGTCAGAAAGAGTGCGGAGGGGTAGCGGCCGGCCGCGTCGCCTTCCGCGGTCGGATCGGTGAACCAGACCAGATCGACCGCTTCCGGCACTGGTGGGGCAGAACGCTCGGACGATCCATCACCCGCACGCTCGATGACGCGCAGACCTGCTTCATCTGGCAAGGCGGCCAGGAGGAAGGATGCAGCTTGCCGCGACAGCACCAGCAGGCCTGCGCCTGTGCCGCACAACCGCTGCAGTGTGATGGCCGCAGCGGCCATCGCCATTTCAGAGGGTAGGCCCTGTATTGGCAGATCGAGACGAAAGGGTCTGCGCAGCGATTCAGGGACGATTGCCGTCAAATCGCCTAGCCGGGAATGAGGACTGCCGTTGTTTGAAGATCTGTGCATGATTTTCACCAAGAATGGAAACGCTGCGCGAACCCCCGTTCGACAGATTTTTCCATAGCGGGATATTGCACTGCGCCAGAGCCCGCTTGCCTAGCACCCAAGCAGGGGAGGTGGGGAATCATTCAAGCTTTGTGTGAATTTTTTCGCACAAGACAAAAAAGGCCCCCTGGAATTCAAGGGGGCCTAGCAGCCTGTCGGACT
>DZDA01000044.1 GCA_022730375.1 Thiomonas intermedia | reverse complement strand
AAACTACGACTCGAGCAGACGGTACATACACCCTCAGCACAGGAACATGCGGTCAGGACGACACCCTACTTTTCGAAGTCGTTGGCGGCACTCCCAACGGCAGTCCGCTTGAATCAATGTCCGTTCCTAACCCGGGACAAACCGTATCGGGCACAGTAAATATCACCCCCCTGACGACTTTTTATTTGTATACGGCACTAGCACTAGCCAACATAAGCTTCGACATTACTACAACATCGCAAAGTGCTCCGCCTCCAGGAGTCCTTCAGGCCATGAGTTCCACAAGCTTCTCCACAACTTATGAAATGGCTGTTTCTAAAATCGAGAATAGCTTGACACAGGTTCTCAGCCAATATGGCATAAACGGCGCTACGTTCGATTCAGTCACGCAAACCTTTGTCACAAATGGCACGGGTATTGACGGATTTTTTGACGCCTACCCTCTCACAGTCCCGAACACCAATTCGATCGCACTCGGCAACCTGGGAAACTACCTCCTTCAATTGCAAATTCCCACGACCAAAGGTGAAACATACACCCTTAGCGGTACCGCAACGACTACCCAGGGCAGCAGCAGCACATCAGGCACGAGTAACTCAAACGGATCAGGCAGCAGTTCGGGCCAAACGGATGCGACCTCCTGCTTCAATTCTAAATATCTGCAAAACGGGAACACCATCAATCTTGTTTACGGCTCTACCGATAGCCAGGGCAATTCATCCACAATCACGGAAACACACAGCATTTCTGGGCCTACCAACTTTAATGGGCAATCTGCGTGGCAAGATCAAGAAACTGAAAGCGGGATCAATAGCGCATCCACGACGAATTACTTGATCGACCAAAACAACCAAAGCGGAATATATTCTGCAGTTATGGGCGGCTACACCACAACTTATTCTCCATACAATGGCTTCATCGATTTCACGACAAAATTGGGCCAGAGTTATGAATACAATCTTTCGTACACCAGCAATGGGAACGCAGTTCCCATGGCTCAAACTGTAACCACTACCTTCAATGGCATGAAGAGTGTTCAGGTTCCTGCTGGAAATTTCAACGTCTGCGAATTCACCGCAAACTACGCCTACCAAAATTCGGCGCTAAGCGCCGAAAATTACCAGGTCGTTCTGGATATTGCAGTGGGCTCCGGCTTCAACGTTCAGACCGAGACGACGTCAAGTCAAGGAACCACGACGTTGAAACTGATCTCAGGCAGCATCAATGGCACAGCAATTAGCCCTTGAAACTTATCACTAAAAATCGATGATTACTCTTTTATCCAGCGATCTAACTACCATCAAAGGGGCGCACTATGTTGTTGATATGGAGCGGTTTAGGCGCATTGATTCCATTGGCCATGATCATCAGTGGAATTCTGGTCAATATTTCAGTGAATTCGATTTTTGGAGCGCACTTCTATTCGTCAAGCCATTGGACTATCAGTCTGGTTCTTTTGCTCTCTGCATTGGCGAGCTGGATGATTGACCTCCGGGTCAAATCACAAAAAGGAAGATTGCTTATCGACAAAGAAACTGGAAAGCAAATTCTCCTCAAAAAGAAACACTCCTTTTTTTTCATACCGGTCAGATTTTGGCCTTATATTTTTGTCTTCGGAGCCGTGGTGACTTTTATTGTCAAAACATTCAGACCTATAAGCTGAGCGTGAAACCCCAGGTATCAGGTTATACCATCTCATTCCGATAAGCAGAATAAAGTCTTTTACATTATTGAAAATCAATGCCATGCCGAACGCCATCCTTTTATCCACATTTCTTTTCTTCGGACTTTTGAATTTTGCCAATGCCGAATTCGTTGACGTTTCACCGCAGCAATTACAAGGCTATATCGACAAAAATGCAAAGGTAGTCGTTCTATTTGACAGTTCCGACCCAAAATGTACGGCATGCGAGCCGGCAGATGGCGGTCCTTTCAAATCCTTGAGCAATGATTATGGAACTTCAATTCAATTCGTTCGAGTACGCTGGCCTTCGCCTTGGTGGGAATTTCCACCCGCACTGAGTACGCTTTTCAAGCAGTCGAATATTATGGGAATCCCCGCAGTGGTTGGGATTGAAAACAGCAGTACGGTTTTCGTGGCGGTAGGACGTATGAAGAACACGGAAGCCGTTCGGAAGAAAATCGAGTCGGTCATGGGGGCTGTATCCACAAGGCAAAAGTAGTAGGCCAGAGCTTTTACCCCTCCTGGATTCAGCACTCCACAATATTCACCGCGAGGCCGCCGCGGGCGGTTTCTTTGTATTTGGTCTGCATGTCGGCGCCGGTGTCGCGCATGGTCTTGATGACCTGATCGAGCGAGACGATGTGGCGGCCGTCGCCGTGCAGTGCCATGCGCGCGGCATTGAGGGCCTGCACCGAAGCGATGGCGTTGCGTTCGATGCAGGGCACTTGCACCAGGCCGCCAACGGGGTCGCAGGTCAGGCCGAGGTGGTGTTCCATGCCGATTTCCGCGGCGTTTTCCACCTGTTCGGGCGTGCCGCCGATGACGGCGCAGAGCGCACCGGCGGCCATGGAGCAGGCCACGCCGACCTCGCCCTGGCAGCCAACCTCGGCGCCGCTGATCGAGGCGTTTTCTTTGTAGAGCAGGCCGATGGCGCCAGCGGTGAGCAGGAAGTCGGCCACGCCGACGTCGTTCGCGTCTGGGATGAAGCGGGTGTAGTAATGCAGCACGGCGGGGATGATGCCCGCAGCGCCGTTGGTCGGTGCGGTGACCACGCGGCCGCCCGCGGCGTTTTCTTCATTGACGGCCAGGGCGAAGAGGTTGACCCAGTCGATGACTTGCAGCGGATCGCTCAGCGGCGTTGAGGGTGTCGGCAGGGTGGAGGCATCGGTCGGCACAACTCCATCCGCGCCGCTCAGGGTGCGATAGAGCTTTGGAGCACGGCGCCGCACATGCAGCCAGCCGGGCAGCTCGCCTTCGGTGGCGCAGCCGTGCGCGACGCAGGCTTGCATGACCTGCCAGATGTGCTGCAGGTCGCGGTTGATTTCGGCATCGGTGCGCCAATGCTGCTCGTTGCATCGCATGACGGCGGCGATGCTGAGTTGGTGCGCACGAGTGAGTTCCAGTAACTCTGCCCCGCTGTGAAAAGGCAGGGGAAGCACGGTGGTGTCGGGCGCGATGCGTTTTTGCTTTTCGCCATCGGCCGCGACGTCTTCGCTCACCACGAAGCCGCCGCCCACGGAGTAGTAGATCCGCTGATCGAGCAACGCTCCAGCAGCGTCATGGGCGGAAAATTGCATCCCGTTGGCATGCAGCGGCAACTGCTTGAGCGCGAAAAACACAATGTCGCGCGCGGGATCGAATTCCAGCACTTGAGTGCCGAGCAGGTCGAGCCGGTGTGTGGTCTGCAACACCGCGATGCGCGTGGGAATAGCGTCCACGTCCACGGTATCGGGCTGCTCGCCCATCAGGCCGAGGATGACCGCCTTGTCGCTGCCATGCCCCTTGCCCGTGGCACCCAGCGAACCATACAGCGCGCATTCCAGTCGGGCGACGCGGGGCAGAAGTTGGCTGCTTTGCAGATGCAGGGCGAACAGTCGCGCAGCCCGCATCGGCCCCACGGTGTGCGAACTGCTGGGGCCGATGCCTACCTTGAACAGATCGAACACTGAGACGGCCATGGCGTATCCCTCAGGCTAGGCTTGCGCCGTGCAGGCCGCGGTGAGATCGGCGGCGAAGGCATCGACCGATTCCGGCGTGGTGTCCCAGGCGCACATCAGGCGGCAGCCGCCGTCGGCGATGAATTCATAGAAACGCCAGCCCTGACCATGCAGGGTGTCGATGACGGCGCGGGGCAGATGGGCGAACACGGCGTTGGCCTCGGGCGGGTGCATCACCCGTACCCCCGGCACGGCGTGAATGGCGGCATACAGACGTTGCGCCATGGCGTTGGCATGGCGAGCGTGACGCAGCCAAGTGTCGTTTTCCAGCATGCCCAGCCAGGGCGCGGAAATGAAGCGCATCTTCGAGGCGAGCTGCCCGGCCTGCTTCACCCGCCAGGCGAAATCGGCGGACAGTTCGCGGTCGAAAAACACCACGGCCTCGCCCACGGGCAGGCCGTTCTTGGTGCCGCCGAAGCACAGCACGTCCACGCCGGCGCGCCAGGTGATGTCGCTCGGATGACAGCCCAGCGTGGCCACGGCGTTGGCAAATCGCGCCCCGTCCATGTGCAGCTTGAGATGGTGGCGCTTGGCCATGGCGGCAATGGCGCGCACCTCTTCGACGCTGTAGACCGTGCCAAGCTCGGTGGCCTGGGTGATGGAGACGACCTTGGGCTTGGGCGAATGGATGTCGCTGCGCTTGGTGGCCAGGAAGTCGATGGCCTCGGGCGTGAGCTTGCCGCGCCGTGCCTGCGCGCTTTCGGACTCGGTGATCAGCAGCTTGGAGCCGCCGGAAAAGAACTCCGGGCAGCCGCACTCGTCGGTCTCGATATGCGCCACCGGGGTGCAGATCACTGCGTGATAGCTCTGGCACATGGCGGCCAGCGCGAGCGAGTTGGCCGCCGTGCCGTTGAACACGAAGTACACGTCGCAATCGGTCTGGAACAGTTCGCGCAGCCGGTCGGAGACGCGGTGCGTCCAGCCATCGTCGCCATACGCGGGCTGATGGCCCGAGGCATTGGCCTGCAGCAGCCAGTGCAGGGCTTCAGGACAGATGCCGGCGTAGTTGTCGCTGGCGAAATGCTGGCGGATTTCCGGGGGGTGCATGGTGCGTTCTTTATGTGTAGTCGCTGATGGGCAGGCAGGCGCACTGCAGGTTGCGGTCGCCCCAGGCGTTGTCCACCCGGCCCACGGGCGGCCAGTATTTGTTGGCCTTCAAGGCGGAAATCGGAAAGGCGGCCTCCTCGCGGCTGTGGGCATGCGCCCAATCCGCGCCGAGCACGCTCGCCGCGGTGTGCGGGGCCGCCTTGAGAGGATTGTCCTCGCGTGACCATTCCCCCTTTTCCACCCGGGCAATCTCGGCGCGGATGGCGACCATGGCGTCGATGAAGCGGTCGAGCTCGGCCAGCGATTCGCTTTCGGTCGGCTCGATCATCAGCGTGCCGGGCACCGGGAAGCTCATGGTCGGTGCGTGAAAACCGTAGTCCATCAGGCGCTTGGCGACATCTTCGTTGCTGATGCCGGTGGCGTCTTTCAGCGGGCGCAGGTCGAGGATGCACTCGTGCGCCACGCGGCCGTTCTCGCCGGTGTAGAGCACCGGATAGTGGTCCTTGAGCTTTTCGGCGATGTAATTGGCCGACAGAATGGCCACGCGGCTGGCCTGCGTCAGCCCGTCTGCGCCCATCATGCGCATATACATCCACG
The DNA here is from genome assembly GCA_022730375.1 of Thiomonas intermedia. Lineage (GTDB taxonomy): Bacteria > Pseudomonadota > Gammaproteobacteria > Burkholderiales > Burkholderiaceae_C > Thiomonas > Thiomonas intermedia_C. The sequence continues at coordinate 13,858 of DZDA01000044.1, read as the reverse complement.
AAATCGGCAGCACGCTGGCATTGCCCAGCGGCGCGGCACTCACCGCCCCCACCGCTTCAGGCCGGTCGATTCCCGCGGAACGATGCACCGGCAGGAATGGGGCGAGGTGGGCGCGCACGCCGATCGGCCCGACGCCGGGGCCGCCGCCGCCGTGCGGAATGCAGAAGGTCTTGTGCAGATTCAGGTGCGATACATCGGCGCCGAACTCGGGCGGACTGGCCAAGCCGACCAGCGCGTTCATATTGGCGCCGTCGACATACACCTGCCCGCCATGCTGGTGGATGACGTCGCAGATGGCGCGCACTTCGGTCTCGAATACGCCGTGCGTACTCGGGTAGGTGATCATGCACGCGGCGAGCTGGTCGGCATGCTGCTCGGCCTTGGCCCGCAGATCGGCCAGATCGACGTTGCCTTGCGCGTCGCAGGCGGTGACGACCACCCGCATGCCGACCATCTGCGCCGAGGCGGGGTTGGTGCCGTGGGCCGAAGAGGGAATCAGGCAGACATCGCGATGCCCTTCACCCCGGCTGGCGTGATACGCGCGAATGACCAGCAGGCCGGCGTACTCGCCCTGCGATCCGGCGTTGGGCTGCAGGCACATGGCGTCATAGCCCGTGGCGGCGCAAAGCCACTGTTCGAGTTGCTTGGCCAGTTGCGTGTAGCCGCGAATCTGCTCAGCAGGCGCAAAAGGGTGGATGGCGGCGAACTCGGGCCAGGTGATCGGCGTCATCTCGCTGGTGGCGTTGAGCTTCATGGTGCAGGAGCCCAGCGGAATCATGGCGCGATCAAGCGCGATGTCCTTGTCGGCCAATCGGCGCAGATAGCGCAGCATCTCGGTCTCGCTTTGGTAGCGGTGGAACACGGGATGGGTGAGCAAATCGCCGGATCGCGCCAGATCGAGCGGCCAGCGCGGGGCCACACCCTTTTCGGCAGCGGCAAACAGCGCGTCACACTGCTTCACGCCGAAGCAGGCGAGGATGTCGGTCAGATCGCCACGGGTCACGGTTTCATCCAGCGACACCGCGACATGCTGCGCCCCGATGCGGCGGAAGTTGATGCCATGCGCCTGCGCGGCTGCATGCACAGCCTCGGTGCGCGCACCGGTGTGGACGGTCAGGGTGTCGAAGAACTGGGCATTGAGCACCGGCAGGCCGATCTGCTCCAGCCCTTTCGCCAGCAACACGGCATAGGCATGCACCCGCTGGGCGATGCGCTTGAGCCCCTCGGGGCCGTGATAGACCGCGTACATGCTGGCCAGCACGGCGGGCAGCACCTGGGCGGTGCAGATATTGCTCGTGGCTTTTTCGCGGCGGATGTGCTGCTCGCGGGTCTGCAGCGCCAGGCGGTACGCCGGTTGTCCGTGCGCGTCTTGGCTCACGCCGACGAGGCGGCCGGGCAGCGAGCGCTTGAGCGCGTCGCGCACGGCCAGATAGCCCGCATGCGGGCCGCCCAAACCTAGCGGCAGACCGAAGCGCTGGGTGGTACCGCAGGCGATGTCGGCGCCGAGTTCGCCCGGCGACATCAGCAGGGTAAGCGCCAGCAGGTCTGCGGCCACCACGACCAGCACGCCCTTGGCCTTGAGCGCGGCGATGCGTTCGCGGTCGTCGCGCACGGCGCCGTCCACGCCGGGGTATTGCAGCAGCACGCCGAAGTAATCGCCCTCCAGCGCTTGATCGACCGGGCCGCTGACCACCGCGATGTCTAGCGGCTCAGCACGGGTGTGCAGCACTTCAAGGGTTTGCGGCAGCACGTCGTCGGCAACGAAAAAGCGCTGCGATTTGGTAGGCGACTTGCTCGAACGCAGCGCCAGGGTCATGGCCTCGGCGGCGGCGGTGGCCTCGTCGAGCATGGAGGCGTTGGACACGTCCATGCCGGTGAGATCGGCCACCAGGGTCTGGAAGTTGAGCAGCGCCTCCAGCCGCCCCTGACTGATCTCCGGCTGATACGGCGTGTATGCGGTGTACCAGGCCGGGCTTTCCAGCACATTGCGCTGGATGACGCCCGGCATCAGGGCGTTGTAGTAGCCCTGGCCGATATAGCTGCGCATCACCCGGTTGCCGCTGGCGACGCCCCGCAACTCGCTCAGCGCCTGAGCTTCGTCGATGGCCGTCGGCAAATCGAATGCCTGCTTGCGGCGGATGGCCGATGGAATCACCGTGCTCATCAAACCCGAGAGATCTTCAGCGCCCAGCGCCGACAGCATGTGCTGCTGCTCTGCCGTGTCTGGGCCGATGTGACGGCGCTGGAAGGCCTGCGCATCTTCAAGATCGCGCAGCGCGGGTTGGGTGGACATCAACATGCGTATCTCCGGAAAGGCAGGTGTGTTCAGGCGTTCTTGAGCAGTTCGGCGTAGGCGGCTTCGTCCATGAGGCCGTCGAGCTGGCTCGGGTCGGACAGCTTGATGCGGAAAAACCAGCCGCTGTCTTGTGGGTCGGTGTTGGCCAGCGACGGATCGGCGCGCAAGGTTTCGTTGACCTCGGTGACCTCGCCCGAAACCGGGCTGAACACATCGGCCGCCGCTTTCACCGACTCGACCACGCCCACGGTGTCGTGCGCGGCGTAGGTCTTGCCCACTTCGGGCAGATCGACGAACACCACGTCGCCCAGCGCATCTTGCGCGTGCGGGGTGATGCCCACGGTGGCGACGCCAGCGGCATCGACGCGAATCCATTCATGGTCGGGGGTGAATTTCAGGCTCATGGAAAACTCCGGATATCAAAAAGGAAGATCAAATTAAACGCGGCAAGGCATCAAGACTTCAATCGCGCCGTTACCTGTGCAATCAAGCGCGCCAATAGCGGTGCGGCACAAACGGCATGGGTTGCAACTGCATGGGCACCGCGCGGCCGCGCACCTGGGCGTACAGCGTGCCCGCGGGAATGGCAAACTCAGCGGCGACATAGGCCATCGCCACGGGGCCGCCCGCGCTCGGCGCAAAGCTGCCGCTGCTCACCCGGCCGGCAACACGACCATCGGCGGCCAGTAGCTCCGTGCCCTCGCGCACCGGGGTTCGATCCAGACCGATGAGGCCGATGCGGCGCCGGGGCGCAAGGGCCGGATTGTCGATCTGCGCCAGTATGACTTCGGCGCCCGGAAATCCTCCGGCGCGCGCGCCACCGTTGCGCCGCACCTTCTGAATCGCCCAGGTCAGCCCCGCCTCGACCGGCGTGGTCGAGGTGTCGATATCGTGACCGTAGAGACAGAGCCCGGCTTCGAGCCGCAAGGTGTCGCGCGCCCCCAGACCGATGGGCTCAACCTCGGGCAGGGAAAGCAGCAAACGCGCAAGCCGCGGCGCATCGGCTGCGGCCACCGAGATTTCCAGCCCGTCTTCACCGGTGTAGCCACTGCGTGTGGCAAAAATGCGAATCGTGCCGCCCTCAGCCGACACATCCATCCAGCGACCTGTCATGAACACCAGGCCGGCCGCCTCGGGCGCCAGACGGGCGAAGGTCTGCACGGCTTGCGGCCCCTGCAGCGCCAGCAAGGCCTGTTCGGGCATGGGCACAACCTCGCAGCGATCAGAAAGCGTCTGCAGCAAGGCGACATCCTGCGCCTTGCAGGCGGCATTGACGATGAGGAACAGCTCCTGCCCGGCTCCATCATCGCGCTGACGCGGAATCACCATCAGATCGTCGAGCACGCCACCCTGCTCATTGGTGAACAAGGCGTAGCGCTGCTTGCCTTCGGGCAGCCCCTGGATGTCCATGGGCGCCAAGGTTTCGAGCGCCGCAGCGGCGCCAGCGCCGCGCAGCGCTACTTGCCCCATGTGCGAAATGTCGAACAGCCCCGCGCTTTGCCGAGTATGCAGGTGCTCGGCCAGAATGCCCTTCGGATACTGCACCGGCATGGCATAGCCGGCAAACGGCACCATGCGCGCACCGCGCTCAAGGTGCAGGGCGTTCAGGGGAGTAAGAATCAGTTCGGAAGCTGCGGAGTGGGACACGTCGGTTCTCGCGGGGGGGTGAGACGCCTGAAGGCGCCAATGCCGCCGCATCTCTTGCCATCGCGGCGCAAGACACAGCACTCAACCCCTCGCTGTCCCGGGTACCTGAGAGATTGATCCGGCGAACCCGAGTTGCCAGACTTGCCCCTTCGGTGAGCGCTCAGTTTCAGCGCCACTCTCCAGTGAGGAACACCTTGCGGTGTGGTCAGTCCTTTTGCCTGAGCGGTACACCCGGTAAGGGCTTACGCCTTCGGCGGCTGCACGACATCGCAGCGCTCTCCTGACAAAAGCCAGTGTATCGCAGCCGGGCAAAGGCTTGAGAGGGTGCGAACAAATCCGCCATGTCCGCTCTTCGCGCCCAAACACCCCCGCTCGGCGTTGCAAATGCGCGCCGTGCCGACGGGCACGGCTGTGCTTTGAGCCTTGACCGGGGGCGTTTGAGCGCGCCGCTCGGCCCCGCCGGATTCATTCACACCCTCTGATCGGATTATTTTTTCCGGCGCTCTCCGCCGCCCAGCCCCAGGCTTTCACGATATTTTTGGCGTCTGGCCTTCTGTCGATCAGCCATGTCGCCCATGGCCCGCTTTTTCGAGATGCTGAACATGGGATCGATGATCTCCCACCAGATGAACGCCAGCGCCAAGGGCAGCAGCACCCACCACCAAGACCAGGCCGCCACGGGCCCGATGCTCAGGAGTTTGAGGACGATAAAGATCAGACCCAGAATGACAAACGCCATGACAGTGCACCCATGAGAAGAAATAGCGACAAGATACAAAATGAAACACCGATTTGCACTGCGCCTGTTGCGTGGAATCAATCTGAAATGACGCCTGAGACATTCTCGCTGACTTCTTGCGCTGCGCGTCAACCGAATTGATTAAGATGCGTTACTTGGCTGTACCTGTTTTGTTTAACCCTACTGGAGGACTGGAATGAAAAAAGCTGTTTTCGCTGCTGCCCTGGCCGCTGCCGCCACCATGACCATGTCATCGGCTTTCGCCGCTGAAGACATGCTGGCTCTGGCCAAATCGAAGAACTGCCTGGCTTGCCACGCAGTGGACAAAAAATTAGTTGGCCCGTCCTACCAGGACGTCGCCGCCAAGTACGCCGGCAAGCCGGGTGCGGTTGACACCCTGAGCAAGGCCATCCTGCACGGCGTGTCTGGCGTGTGGGGCCCGGTGCCCATGCCCGCCAACCCGCAAGTCACCCCCGCCCAAGCCAAGCAACTGGCCGAGTGGGTTCTGACGCTGAAGAAGTAATTCATACGCAGCTTCATAGGCGACACCCGCAGCACCTAGTGTTGCCTTGGAGGACGTAGATCGATAGGTCTGCGACGCTGAAACGCCGAGATGCCGCAAGGTCTCTCGGCTTTTTTATGCGCGTCGTCCCCACAGACAGAGTCGGCGCCCATAAAAAACGCCCCGAAGGGCGCTTGGGTTTGATGGACCGCTGCCGCAACAGACGGTCTGCTCGCACCGGGTTTACTGCACGGCAACCACTCTCTTCTTGCCGTCCTTGTCGAACGTCGAGATGGTGATGATCGCGTCAACCAACTCACCGGTCTTGGTGAAGTGGATGTTCTTCTTGGTCACGCCGTTGTAGTCGATGTTCTGGATGAAGGGCAGATACTTCTTCGGATCGACTGACTTGGCTTTCATCATCGCATGCGCCAGCACCATGGTGCCGTCATACGAGTACGGCGAATAAAGCTGGAACGCGCTGGCGCCGAACTCGGCGTCATAGCGCTTCTTCCAGGCTTCGCCGCCCGGCATCTGGCTCAGCGGGGAGCCGCCTTCGGCGCAGGTGACGCCAGCAACGGCTTCACCCGCGAGCTTGCCCAGTTCCGGCGCGCAAATGCCATCGCCGCCCATCAGCGTGGCCTTGATGCCCAGCTGGCGCATCTGGCGAACCAGCGGGCCGGCTTGGGGATACATGCCGCCGTAGAAAATGATGTCCGGCTGCGAAGCCTTGATCTTGGTCAGAATGGCGGAAAAGTCGGTGGCTTTGTCGTTGGTGTACTCGCGGTCGACCAGTTTCATGCCGTCTTTCTGGGCCGTCTTGGCGAACACATCGGCCACGCCCTGACCGTAGGCGGTACGGTCGTCGATCACGGCGACGGTCTTGGCCTTCAGCTTGGTCTTGGCATAGTTGGCCAGACCTGCGCCCAGCGCGTTGTCGTTGGCGATGATGCGGAAGAAGGTCTTGAAGCCTTGTTGCGAAATCTTGGGATCGGTGGACGACGGGGTAATGTCGGGGATGCCCGCATTGTTGTAAATACGCGAAGCGGGGAAAGTGCAGCCGGAGTTCAGGTGACCGACGACGCCATTGACCTTTTCATCGACGAACTTCTGCGCCACGGTGGTGGCTTGTTTCGGGTCAGCCTGGTCGTCCTGGGCATCGACCTTCCACTCGACCTTCTTGCCACCGATGACGATGTTCTGCGCGTTCAGGTCTTTGATGGCCATTTTCACGCCGTTGGCGTTGTCCTGGCCAAAGCTGGCTTGCGGGCCAGACAGGGGAGATGCGCTACCGATGGTGACGGTGACGGCGTCTGCAGCGTAGGCGGTGCCAATGGCCATGGACAGGGCCAGCAGCGGAGCGACGTATTTCAGTTTCATGAATGAGCCTCCAAAAGGAAAGACATGTGTTGTGTTGTGAAGTCAGCTTGAATCTGACAGGGCGATACATTAACTGAGTTACAGATTTTTGAACAGATCGCCTTTCCCAACACTAGCAAGCAATGTGCCTGCTGGCGTTTGGGTTGACAGCTTGACAAAACTATTTCAGTTCAAGCCCGATTGTTTCAACAACGCCTCGGCGAGCGAGGCGCGCAGGGTTGGCTTGAGGGTGTCGAACAGTCTGGCGGCCAGTTGGGGGGCCAGCGCATCCAGCTCGGCGTAAACCAGTTCCAGCAGCTGTTGCTGCATTCCGGGTGCGATGCGTAGCCAGAGTTCGTCGAGGTCGATGGCGGGCGCCTCCAGCAACGGAACCTCTGCAGACTGTGCAAGCTCGGGGCCGCGATAGACCGCCTGCGCATAGGCCGAGGGCTGGACCGCAAACGGGGGGTCGACGATGTCTTCCTCGATCACGACATCCTCAGGTTCCAGACGCTCGGTGAGCACGGGCAGGACGGCAGGGTTGGGCGGCACAGAATTCATGATCGGGACGGGATGATGGTGGGATCGAACCCGGCGGCCCGATAAGCGCGCAGGCGTTCGCGGGCGGCGGGCTTGTCGGGCCCGTTTTCACTGACGAGTTCGATCACCCGCTCCAGAGACTCCCAGCCGGTCACCAGATCGGGGCCGAGATTCACCAGGGCAGTCACCCGCCCAGCCCGGGGCAGATCGGGCTGGGGCGCCAGGATGACCGGCGTCTTGTCGGCGAGCGGGTCGTCCTGCCAGACATGCGGCACAAAACTGCCGGGCTGAAAAGTCCACAACAACTGATCGAGTTCCGTGAGCAAAGGCTCGGGCGCGGCCACCAGCACGCGAGCGCCGTGCTGCGTCGCCGTGCGCAGCAGCCCGCAGGCGTAACGCAGCGGGTCGGGCAGGTTCACACGAAACTCGACCGAGCAGGGCATGATGGCGCGCGACGGCGGGTTGCCGGACAACGCTTATTGCGCCTGCGACAGCAGGTAGCTGACCAGCAGCGGCACAGGGCGACCGGTGGCTCCCTTGTTGGCGCCACTGTTCCAGGCCGTACCCGCGATGTCGAGGTGCGCCCAGCGGTAGTCTTTCGCGAAACGCCACAGGAAGCAGGCTGCGGTGATGGCGCCAGCGGGCCGCCCGCCGATATTGGCCACGTCGGCGAAATTGCTCTTGAGCGCATCGGCGTAGTCGGTCTCAAGCGGCATGCGCCAGCAGGGATCGAGCGTGGCGCGCCCGGCTTCGAGCAGAGCGTTGGCCAGAGCGTCGTCTGCGGTGAACAGGCCGCTGTTGACCTTGCCCAGCGCAATCACGCAGGCCCCGGTAAGCGTGGCGATGTCCACCACCGACTGCGGTTTGTAGCGCGCGGCGTAGGTCAGGGCGTCGCAGAGGATGAGGCGGCCTTCGGCGTCGGTGTTGAGAATTTCGATGGTCTGACCCGACATGCTGGTCACCACATCACCGGGTTTGACGGCGCTGCCGTCGGGCATGTTCTCGGTGGCGGCGATCAGACCGACCACGTTGATCTTGGGCTTGATTCGGGCAATGGCCTCGAACGCGCCCAGCACCGACGCAGCCCCGGACATGTCGAACTTCATTTCGTCCATCTCGGCGCCGGGCTTGAGCGAAATGCCGCCGGTATCGAAGGTCACGCCCTTGCCGACGAGCACATGCGGCGCGTCTTTCTTGCCCGCGCCGCGATATTCCAGCACGATGAACCGGGGCGGCTGCGCCGAGCCCTGCGCCACGGCCAGAAATGAACCCATGCCGAGCTTTTCCATTTCCGGACGCCCGAGCACCTTGCAGTCCAGCCCGTGGAATTTGGCCATCTTTTTCGCCATTTCAGCGAGATAGGTGGGCGTGCAGTAATTGGCCGGCAGATTGGCGAGTTCGCGCGTGAGGCGCACGCCGATGGCGACCGACTCGGACTGCTGCAGGGCGGCTTTCGCCGAAGCCGGCACGGCATCGCCCCCCACGGCGCAGAGCTGAATGGCTTCGAGCGCAGGGGTGTCGGCATCTTCGACGTTACGCGTCGCATCGAAGCGGTAGAACACCTCGGAGAACACCGTGGGCGTGAGTTCAGCCAGGGTATCCAGGCCATTGACCGACAGCAGATGCGCCTGCTTGACCGGCAGGGTCTTGAGCATCTGGGCGGCGGCCTGCAGCGCCTTTTTCCAGTCGCGCAATTCCGGCTTGGCCGCCAGCCCCACGAGCAGCAAACGCCGCGCCGCGACCGCGGTGGGCCGGTGCAGTGACAGAACGCTGCCAGGCTTGGCCTTGAAATCGCCATCCACAGCGAGTTGGGCGATCAGATTGTCGAGTGCGTCCGCATCGTTCAGACCGCTGGCGCCGCGGCCCTCGGGCACGAAGACCACCAGGGCATCGGTTTTGGTCTGAAGCGGCTTTTTGACGGCGGATATACTGAATTTCATGTTCAGGGTTCCTGAGTGAGTGTGGCTGCATTATTCCATCGCGCTTCGCTTTACGCCCCCCACATCGCCCCTGCCGCCAGTTTTCCTCATGCTCCTCGATTTGACCCTGCGCCGTGAAATGAGCCGCAATTTCGGCGGCGCATTCACCGTGCTGTTCACCGTGGTCATCACCCTGATGCTCATTCGCATTCTGGGTCAGGCGTCCGATGGACAGGCCAGCCCGCAGGATGTGTTTTTGCTCATCGGCCTGACCGCGCTGAGCTATTTGCAGATCGTCATCACCCTGTCGCTGTTTCTGGCGGTGCTACTCACCTTCACCCGCATGTGGCTCGATTCCGAAATGACCATCTGGCGCACCACCGGGGTGGGACGGCTGCGGTTGATGATCAGCGTGCTGCGCTTTTCGTGGCCCATTTTGCTGTTGATCGCCGCGCTCACCCTGTTTGCCTGGCCCTGGGCCAACCAGCAGTCCACGGCGTTGCGCATTCGCTTCGAGCAGCGCTCCGACATTTCGCGCGTGGCGCCGGGGCAGTTCCGCGAATCGGCCTCGGGCAGGCGGGTGTTTTTCATCGACAAGGGCGCGCAAGCCGGGGGGGTGGCGCACGACATCTTCATCCGCGATGACACCTCGGGGCAGACGGTGCTGATCACGGCGCGATCGGCGCAGGTGCAGCGCATCGATGGTCAGCCCTTTCTGGTGCTGAGCAACGGCAACCGCTACGCGCATACGCCGGGGCAGGCCAACTACACCATCACCTCCTTCGATTCGCTGGACATGCGGCTCGATGCCACCACGGGCCTGAGCAATGTGGCGGACAACAAGACCGGGCCAGTCAACTGGCTCACACAGCCCAACCGCAACGTGCCCACCGAGTATCTGTTCAACCCTGCCATTCCCAACTGGTTGGGCGAACTGTCGTGGCGGCTAGGCGTGCCGCTGTCTGCGGCCCTGCTGGCCTTGATGGCGCTGCCGTTGGCCTCGGGCTCGGTGCGTACCGGGCGCGCAGGCAGCCTGATCAGCGCCATTCTGGTTTATCTGATTTATTTCAACCTACTCAATGTGCTGCAAGGCTGGATCAGCGAAGGCCGGGTGGGATTTACCAGCGGCTTTCTGCTGGTGCACGGCAGCGCGGTATTGTTCCTGTTGCTGCTGCTGGTGCGGGGCAACGGCTGGCTGCACCGCCTGTGGCCAGGCCGCGCACGGTCCGGAGCACACGCCTGATGCGCACGGTACGCCGCTTTCTGCTGCTGCATGTGCTCAGCGCCGTGGGTCTGGTGACCCTGGCCTTTCTTGCGCTGCTGTTTTTCATCGACATGCTCAACGACCTGAGCAATCTGGGCAAGCCGGGTTTCAGCCTGAGCGGCACCCTGCTGCATGTTGCGCTGAGCATGCCCAGCCGCGCCTATGAGGTCTTGCCCATCGCCACTCTGGTGGGCGGCGTGTTCGCGCTGGCCTCTTTGGCCGCGAGCAGCGAGTTCACCATTCTGCGAATTTCGGGACTGAGCCCGCGCGCAGCGCTGGGTTTGCTGCTGCAACTGGCCGCCGCGCTGGTCGTCACCTTGTTCCTGCTAGGTGAGTGGCTTGCGCCGGCAGCCGGGCAACTGTCGGCGCGGTTGCAGGCCGGGGGGGGGGCAGGCATCGGCACCCAACTGGCTTCGGGCGTTTGGCTACGCAACGATTCAGACCGAAGCGGCAATCAGACCGTCAACATCAAAGCCATCAACACCCGTGGCGATCTCACCGACATCCACATCTATGTACTCAATGCCCAGGCGCAGATTGCTGCCGAACTGCATGCGCCCAGCGGCCAGTACGAAGGCGGCGGTGCCTGGATGCTGCACAACGTCACCCGCACCGAACTCCCGCAACAGACCGGCGCCGCCTTGAAGGTGACCCAGTTGCCGAGCTATCGCTGGCAGACCTCGCTCTCGCCCAGCGTGCTCGGGGTGCTGCTGCTGTCGCCTGACAAGATGTCGGCCATCGATCTGTGGCGTTACATCCAGCATTTGCGGGCCAATCATCAGGCGGCCGAACGCTATGAGATCCAGCTGTGGAAAAAGCTGTTCTATCCCTTTAGCGCCGTGGTGATGTTGCTGCTCGCCCTGCCCTTCGCCTACCTGCACACGCGCTCGAAAGGCGTCAGCGGCAAAGTGCTCGCGGGCATCGTGCTGGGAATCGCGTTCATCCTGCTCAACACCTTGTTTTCCAGTCTGGGCATTTTGGGAACCTGGCCGCCGGCCATCACCGCGGCCATGCCCATGCTGTTGTTTGGCGGACTGGGGTTGATCGTGTTTGCCTGGCAGGTGCGGTTCCGCTGAGCCGGGCGGACAAGGATTGCGATGAACCTGCACCAATTCCGTTTTCTGCAAGAGGCTGTGCGCCGCAAGCTCAACCTCACCGAGGCGGCGCGCGCGCTGCATACCTCGCAGCCCGGCGTGTCCAAGGCCATCATCGAGCTGGAGAGCGAGCTGGGGGTGGAAATTTTCAGCCGCCACGGAAAGCGCATCCGCAAACTCACCGAGCCGGGCGTCGAGGTGCTGCGCAGTGTGGACATCATCCTGCGCGAAGTCGCCAACCTCAAGCGCATCGGGCAAGACTACGCCGCGCGCGATGCGGGTCAGCTCACCGTCGCCGCCACTCACACCCAGGCCCGCTACAAACTGCCCTGGGTGATCGCCGAGTTCCGCCGACGCATGCCCGCCGTGCAGGTGCAACTGCTGCAGGGCACGCCCGATCAGGTGGCGCAGGCCGTGCGCGAAGAACGCGCCGATCTGGGGCTGGCCAGCGAGTCGCTGCAGGATTCGCCCGACCTGCTCACCCTGCCCTGCTACAGCTGGCAGCATCTGGCCGTCGTGCCGCACGGGCACCCCTTGTGTGATCGCGCCGAGCTCACCCTGGCCGAACTAGCCACCTATCCGCTGGTGACCTACGAGCCCGCCTTTGCCGGACGCCGCCAGATCGATGCCGCCTTCGCCCATGCCAACCTGCAGCCGCAGATCGTGCTCGAAGCGCTCGATTCCGACGTGCTCAAGACCTATGTCGAACTGGGGCTGGGTGTGGGGCTGATCGCCGAAATGGCCATCTCCCCTGAGCGTGACACCGCACTGCGCGCGCTTCCCGCCGGCCATCTGTTCGGCCAGCAGCTCACGCGCGTGGCGTTCAAGCGCGGCGTGCTGCAACGCAGTTTCGTGCCCCTGTTCACCGAGCTGATCTCGCCCCGCCTGCCGCGCAAACTGGTGGAACAAACCCTGCGTGGTGAGCTGGACGGGCAAGACGTGTTTTCCATCTGATCGCCGCTGTCCCTCATGTCGCCCCAAACTCACCAAACGCCCCACATGGCCTCGCGTCTGCCGCAAGTCGGCGCCACCATCTTCACCGTCATGTCGGCACTGGCGCAGGAGCACGACGCCATCAACCTCGGCCAGGGATTTCCGGATTTTTCCTGCGATCCGCGCCTCATTGACGCGGTGGATCAGGCCATGCGCCGCGGCGCCAACCAATATCCGCCCATGGTCGGCGTTCCCGTCTTGCGGCGAGCGGTGGCCGACAAGATCGCCGCACTGCACGGTACGCGCTATGACGCCGACGCAGAAATCACCATTACCGCCGGGGCGACTCAGGCCATTTTCACGGCCCTGCTCGCCGTGGTGCATCCCGGCGATGAAGTCATCGTGCTCACGCCCAGCTACGACAGCTACCTGCCCAACATCGCCCTGTGCGGCGGCGTGGCCCGCACCGTGCCCTTGCAAGCCGACTTCCGCCCGGATTTCGCTGCCATTGCCGCGGCCATCACCCCGCGCACCCGTGCCTTGCTGATCAACAGCCCGCACAATCCCAGCGGCACCGTCTGGAGCGAAGCCGACATGCGGCAGCTCGACGATCTGCTCGCGCCCACCGACATCGTGCTGATTGCCGATGAGGTGTACGAGCACATGGTGTTCGACGGCGCACAGCATCAGAGCGCCGCGCGCTTTCCCGGCCTGGCGGCGCGCGCCTTCGTGGTGTCGAGTTTCGGCAAGACCTTTCACGTCACCGGCTGGAAGGTCGGCAGCGTCGCCGCCCCGGCCGCGCTCACCGCCGAGTTCCGCAAGGTCCATCAGTTCAACGTGTTCACCGTCAACACGCCCATGCAGCATGGCTTGGCCGACTACCTGGCCGACCCGGCGCCCTACCGCGATCTGCCCGGCTTCTATCAGGCCAAGCGCGACCGCTTCCGCGCCGGGCTCGCGGCCAGCCGGTTTGAACTGCTGCCCTGCAGCGGCAGCTACTTTCAGTGCGTGCGCTATGACGCCATCAGCGACCTGCCGGACGACGCCTTCTGCCGCTGGCTCACGGCCGAGATCGGCGTGGCCGCCATTCCGCTATCGGCCTTCGAGCCCGACGGACGGCAGCGCGGCGTGGTTCGTTTCTGTTTCGCCAAACAAGACGCCACGCTGGACGCCGCGCTCAAACGGCTTGCTGCGCTGTAGGCCATTTGTCGCGCCACGCCTGCACCGCCTGCGCCAGCAGTTCGGGTAGGGCGCACGCGCGAACGTCCAGCCCCAGCACACTGAGCGCCTGCTGCACGCTCTGCGCCCCGGCCACGAAGGCTGACGCGCCCTGATGCTTGGAGAGCTTTTCTCCCTGCGCATCCCGCACCAGCGGGGCGTGCAGATAGCGTGGCGTCGGCAGACCGAGCAGACGCTGCAGGGCGACCTGCCGGGCGGTCGAAGCGGCCAGGTCTTCCCCGCGCACCACATCGGTCACGCCTTGCGCCGCGTCGTCCACCACCACGGCGAGCTGATAGGCCCAGGCGCCGTCGGCGCGTTTGAGCACAAAGTCGCCCACCTCTAGG
>DZDA01000043.1 GCA_022730375.1 Thiomonas intermedia | reverse complement strand
TGTTTCGCGCCCGACAGCGCCAGGTTCAGGTCTTTCTGGTGCAGGTTGATGCGGAAGCCCGGCTGGAAGGTGCGCTTGACCATGCGCTCGCCGTGCACTTCGAGAATGCGCGACGCCGCGAAGCCGCCCATCAGCGCCTGGCGCACCTTGGCCGGATCGGCCCCGGCCTTGCTGGCGAACAGCAACGCCTCGGCCACGGCCTGGATGTTGAGCGCGACGATGATCTGGTTGGCCACCTTGCAGGTCTGCCCATCGCCATTGCCGCCCACCAGGGTGATGTTCTTGCCCATGAGTTTGAACAGAGGCTCGACCTTGTCGAACACGTCCTGCTTGCCGCCGACCATGATGGTCAGGCTCGCCGCCTTGGCACCGACCTCGCCGCCGGAGACCGGCGCGTCGAGATACTCGCAGCCCAGCGCGTTAATCTGCTGGGCGAAGGCCTTGGTTTCCATCGGGCCGATGGAGCTCATGTCCACCACGATCTTGCCCGGCGTCAGCCCCTTGGCCACACCGTCATCGGCGAACAGCACCTTCTGCACATCGGGCGTGTCGGGCACCATGGTGAACATGATGTCGGCCTTCTGCGCCACTTCGGCGTTGCTGGCGCAAGGCTTCGCGCCCGCGTCGAGCAAGGCTTGCGGCACTTTGCTGCGGCTGTGAACGTACAGCGTATGCCCGCCCGCCAGCAGGTGGCCCGCCATGGGCGTGCCCATGATGCCCAGTCCGATGAATCCCAGTGTTGCCATGTCGATCTCCGTTTTATCGTGAACGTGTGGTTTGGTTTACAGCGCGGCCAGCCAGCCCAGACCCGCTGTGGTCGTGGTCTTCGGCTTGTATTCGCAGCCGATGTGGCCGGTGTAGCCGATGCGGTCGAGGTGCTGAAACAGGAAGGCGTAGCTGATCTCGCCGGTGCCGGGCTCGTTGCGCCCGGGGTTGTCGGCCAGCTGGATGTGGCCGATGCGCGGCAGGTGCTTTTGCATCGTCGCGGCCAACTCGCCTTCCATCCGCTGCATGTGATAGATGTCGTATTGCAGGAACAGGTTGTCGCTGCCCACCTCGTCCATGAGGGCCAGCGCCTGCGCCGTGCCGTGCAGGTAAAAGCCGGGAATGTCGAAGGTGTTGATCGGCTCGATCAGCAGACGGATGCCGTGGGCGCCGAGCTGCCCGGCGGCGTAGCGCAGGTTTTCGACGAAGGTGGCCCGCAGCACGGCCGGGTCGGCGCCCGCCGGGGCCTTGCCCGCCAGACAGTTGAGTTGGGTGACGCCCAGCGCAGTCGCGTACTCGATGGCCTTGGCCACGCCGACGCGAAATTCAGCCACACGGTCTGGCAGGCAGGCAATGCCGCGCTCGCCCGCATCCCAATCGCCTGCGGGCAGGTTGTGCAGCACGATCTGCACACCGGCTTCCAGCGCGGCGTTGCGCACCTGTTGCGCGGTGTGGGCGTAGGGAAAGAGAAATTCCACCGCCTTGAAACCCGCTTTGGCTGCGGCTTGAAAACGGTCGATGAACGGCTCTTCGGTGAAGAGCATGGTGAGATTGGCGGCAAATTGGGGCATGGTTCAGGCCTCTGCAGGAACGAGATCAATCACAGGATCGAATTCGGTGATGGCGTCGATTTCACCCCCCATGGAGATGTTGGTCACGCGCTCCAGAATGATTTCAACCACCACGGGCACGGCAAACTCTTTCATCAACTGCCGGGCCTGCGCCAGCGCAGGCTGAATCTGGTTGGGGTCGAACACGCGAATGGCCTTGCAGCCCAGCCCTTCGGTCACCTTGACGAAGTCGATGCCGTAACCGCTGACCTCGGGCGAGTTGACGTTGTCGAACGAGAGTTGCACGCAGAAGTCCATTTCGAACTGGCGCTGGCCCTGACGGATGAGGCCGAGGTAGGAGTTGTTGACCACGATGTGGATGTAGGGCAGCTTGAACTGCGCGCCCACCGCCAGTTCCTCGATGAGAAACTGGAAGTCGTAGTCGCCGGAAATGGCCACCACGTCAGCGGTCGGATCGGCCACGCGCACGCCCAGCGCGGCAGGCATGGTCCAGCCCAACGGGCCCGCCTGGCCGGCGTTGATCCAGTGGCGCGGCTTTTCCACCTTGAGCAACTGCGCCGCCGCGATTTGCGACAGGCCGATGGTGGTGACGTAGCGCGTGTTGGCGTCGAAGAACTCGACCATCTCCTTGTAAACGCGGTGGGGCTTGATGGGAATCTGGTCGTAGTCCCACTTGCGCAACAGAGTCTGCACGCGCTCGCGGCAGGCGTTCGCCCAGGCGCTGCGGTCTTTGAGTTTGCCCGCCGCCTTGCGCTCGCGCGCCACGGCAATGAACAGTTCAAGCGCGGCCTTGGCGTCGGAGGTGATGCCGTAATCGGGCATGAACACCCGGCCGATCTGCGTGGGCTCGATGTCCACATGCAGAATCTTGCGGCCCTTGGCATACACCTCGGGCGAGCCGGTGTGGCGGTTGGCCCAGCGGTTGCCGATGCCCAGCACCAGGTCGGAAGCCAGCAGGTTGGCGTTGCCGCCACGGTGCGAGGTTTGCAGGCCGACCATGCCGGCCATCAGCGGGTGGCTGTCGCCAATGGCACCCCAGCCCATCAGCGTGGGAATCACCGGCACGCCGGTCAGCTCGGCAAACTGCACCAGCAGATCGGTGGCATCGGCATTGATCACGCCGCCGCCCGCGACGATGAGCGGATGCTCGGACGCTTCGAGCATGTCCAGCGCCTTTTCGATCTGCGCCCGCGTGGCCGTGGGCTTATAGACCGCCAGCGGCGCATAAGTGTCGGCATCGAACTCGATTTCGGCGAGCTGCACGTCCAGCGGCAAGTCGATCAGCACCGGCCCGGGGCGACCCGAGCGCATCACATGGAACGCCTGCTGAAAAACTTGCGGCACCAGCGCGGGCTCGCGCACCGTGACCGCCCACTTGCACACCGGCTTGGCAATGGACTCGATATCCACCGCCTGAAAGTCTTCCTTGTACAGCCGCGCGCGCGGCGCCTGGCCGGTGATGCACAGAATGGGAATGGAGTCGGCAATGGCCGAATACAGCCCGGTGATCATGTCGGTACCCGCCGGGCCGGAGGTGCCAATGCACACGCCAATATGGCCCGGCGCGGTGCGGGTGTAGCCCTCAGCCATGTGCGACGCCGCCTCGACGTGGCGCGCCAGCACATGCGCGATGTGACCATTCTTGCGCAGCGCGGAATAAAGCGGGTTGATCGCCGCACCCGGCACGCCGAAGGCCTGATGCACGCCTTCTTTTTCGAGCACTAAAACCGCGGCATCCACCGCACGCATCCTGGCCATGATTCCCTCTCCTCGTTGGGGTGCCCGGCGAACGATGCGGGGCATTTCAGGTCATTAGTCTATTGGCCAGATACTGAGAAGTGAATGGAAGAAAAAAGAGAAGGATTCGGTACTTTTTTTGAGCCAATCAACTTCCGGAGTCTGCTCCCTGCTCAACTGGCATCACCCGGCGCACCAGAAAGTAAGTGATGCCCACCGCCACAACCGCCGCGGTAATCAGGCCGTAGGTCCAGGCCCAGTTCTGCAACTGCCCCTGGCTCTCAACCGGGATGATGATGAGCTGGCGCAACAGAGTGATGAGCGCGGCCTCGATGAACACCAGCACCGAGAAATTACCGGTGCGCATGTAACGGATCTCGGCGGAAATCAGCGACGACAGCACCCAGAGGATGAACAGATTGCCCAGCGCATGCAAAAAGCCCTGCGCCACCGCGCCAGAACGCACGGTCTGCACCACATCCTGCCCAAACTGCCAGATCAGCAGCAGGCTGGCCACGAGCAGCACGACGGCCATGAACACATGCAGCAGCTTGTTGGCCTGCTCCATGAGCGACTCGAACCACTTATAGCCCATCATGTGGCGCTCTCCGCTGAAACTGGACGTTCACTCGCGCGGCTCGCTCCACAGCTTGCCGCCAGTGGCCCAGTGCGACTTGGGCACCTCGTTCAAAATGATGTCCACCGCGTCGGACGAACACTTGAGCGTGTCCACCACGGCTTGGGTGATGTTTTCGACGAGTTGTTTTTTCACCTCGGGGCTGCGGCCCTCAAAAAGGTCGATACGGATGGCGGGCATGGAATCTCCTGCAAATCAATTGAAAAGCACAGCTTACTTCGCGGATTTGTGTTTGCGTCGCGCCTTCACGCCGTCGGCCAACACCTGCATCAGCTCGACCGAATCGTCCCACGGCAGGCAGGCGTCGGTGATGCTCTGGCCGTACTGCAGCTTGGACGGATCGTCCTTGCCTGCGGTGAACTTCTGCGCCCCGCCCTGCAGATGGCTCTCGGCCATGACGCCGAAAATGCAGCGCTCGCCCGCCGCCAGTTGCGCGGCAATGTCGCGCGCCACGTCGAGCTGGCGCATGTGCTGCTTGGCACTGTTGGCGTGCGAACAGTCGATCATCAGGCGGCAGTCGAGCTTGGCCTCCTCCAGCGCGGCGCAGGCGGCGCGCACGCTGGCGGCGTCGTAGTTCGGCGTCTTGCCGCCGCGCAGAATGACGTGGGTGTCTTTATTGCCGCGGGTCTGCACGATGGCCACCTGCCCGTTCTTGTGCACCGACAGGAAAGAGTGCGGACGGCGCGCGGCGTGAATGGCGTCGGTTGCGATGCGCAGGCTGCCATCGGTGCCGTTCTTGAACCCGATCGGCGCCGACAGCCCCGAAGCCAGCTCGCGGTGCACCTGGCTCTCGGTGGTGCGCGCGCCGATGGCCCCCCAAGAGATGAGATCAGCGATGTACTGCGGCGAAATCACGTCGAGAAATTCGCTGCCCGCAGGCACGCCCAGACGGTTGATGTCGATGAGCAGCTCGCGCGCAATGCGCAGCCCTTCGTCGATGCGGAAGCTCTCGTCCAAATAAGGGTCGTTGATCAGCCCCTTCCAGCCCACCGTGGTGCGCGGCTTCTCGAAATACACCCGCATGACAACTTCCAGCTCACCCGCGTGCTGCTTGCGCAGCACCGCCAGGCGTTGGGCGTAGTCGAGCGCCGCCTTGGGGTCGTGGATGGAACAGGGGCCAATGATCAGCAACAGCCTGTCGTCCTCACCGTGGATGATGCGATGCAGCGCATGGCGGGTATCGGCCACCAGCGTTTCCACCGGGGTATCGGCGATGGGAAAGAAGCGGATCAGATGCTCGGGGGGCGGCAGGGGCACGATGTGCTTGATGCGGGCGTTGTCGGTGCGGGAGGTCTTGTCCTCCTGCGGTTTGTGCAAAGACTCTGCGGCGGACTTGGGCTGCATCGGAATTTCTCCAGCAAGCATTGAGGACAGGGGGGCCGCCGCAGGGGCAACGGCAAGATCGCGAAGGGAGTGGGGTTCGAACATGGTGGTTTGCGCCGCATCAGCCCGAAAAAAAACCGCCGGGCTGAGCCGGCGGTTTTTGAGGATTTGTGGGCTGCGTTTGTCAGTCGCGCTTCAGCCTCTCCCTCCGCCGGTGCGGTGCGAGAAATACCAAAAACCAAAAAAGAGGCGGCTTGCGGTCATGGTGCGGCTGTTGCGGTTTGCGTCTGAAGGCCTTGATTGAAGCAGAACGGGCGCTTGCTGGCAAGCGTGCGCGTTTTGTCGCCTCAAAACGGTTCCGCACTTTGTCGCAGCGCAACAGCGCCTGCGGCAGCTTTGGAACCCGGCAGCGCAACACTTATCTCCTCTCTATGATGCTCAACTTTCGCCCGGACGCGACTCCGGGCGTCGAAAATCTCCGCTGCTCAACTCATGCCCGCCACCCCCATAACCTCCCGATTTCCCTGGCAGCGCCTGCTTTGGGTGCTGCTCGCGCTGGCCATTGCGGCCGCCGTGCTGTGGTGGCGCAGCCGCCCGCCGGAAGTCTCTGGCTACAAGATCGAGACCCGCAATCTGGTGCAAAACGTGGTGGCCACCGGCTATGTGATCACCCCGTCCAGAGTGCAGGTGGCGAGCGAAATCACCGGCACCGTGGTCAAACGCTTGGTTGATCGCGGCGAGCACGTCAAGGCCGGGCAGGTGTTGCTCGAACTGCGCGCCGACCAGACCAAAGCCCAGCTCGAACAGGCGCGCGCTGCACTGCGCCAGTTGGTCGAACAAACCCGCCCGCAGGCCGCCGCCGCGCTGGCGCAGGCCAAGGTCCAGCTCGAGCAGGCCGAGCGCGACCTGAAACGCGCGCAGGGGGTGTTCGACGCGGGAGGCGGCTCGGCGCAGCAACTCGAACAGGCGCAGACCGCCCTGCGCAACGCCCGTCAGCAGCGCGACAGCGCCCAGGCGGCTTACAACGCCGTAGCGCCCGGCGGCGCACAACAGCGCGTGCTCGAAGCCGCGCTCAATGCCGCCAGCGCAGTGAATGCGCGCAATGTGGTGCGCGCCGGGGTGTCGGGCGTGGTGCTGGCGCGCAATGTGGAAGTGGGCGATACGGTCACGCCCGGCCAGCCGCTTTTCACTCTGGCGATGGACGGCGCCACCGAAATTCTGTTGCCCGTCAACGAGCAGAGCATCGGCAATCTGCAACTTGGGCAGCAGGCAAGCTGCGTTGCGGACGCCTATCCAGACCGCAGTTTTGCGGCGCAGGTGAGCTTTCTCGCTCCGCAGGTCGACCGCACGACCGGCACGCTGGAAGTGCGCCTGCGCGTGCCTACCCCGCCGGTCTGGCTCAAGCAGGACATGACCGTGTCGGCTGACATCATCACCGCGCAGCGAGGCAACACGCTGGTCGTACCCAACGAAGCCTTGCGCCGCGTCGACGGCGATCAGGCCACGGTGCTGGTGCTGCGGGGTGGCCGGGCCGAGGCGCAACAGGTCAAGCTCGGGCTGCGCGGGCTCACACTCACGCAAATCCTCTCCGGGCTATCGTCAGGAGAGTCGGTCATCGGCGGCGCCAGCGTGAAACCCGGCGAGCGCGTGCAGCTGCAACTCCTTCCCCTGCCCGCCGCGGCCGCAAGCGGTGCGGCTTCGGGCAACGACCTGCCCATGCCGGGCCGCTGAACCTCGCGCCACTGAATCCATGCGCCTGTCCTGGAATATCGCGCTGCAATTCCTGCGGGATGGGCGCGCGCAGTCGCTGCTCATTCTCATCGGCATCGCCGTGGGCTCAGCGGTGATCGTGTTCATCACCGCCCTGGTCACCGGCCTGCAAGGCAATATCGTCAACCGCACGCTGGGCAGCCAGCCGCAGATCGTGGTGAAGGCGCCCGATCTGGTGCCCCTGACCCCGCCGCCCGCACCCGACACCACCTATTTGTCGCGCATCGACCCGCGACCGCAGCGCCTGCGCGGCATCGACAATGCCGCCGCGGTGCTGCATGCCATACGCACCATGCCCGACGTGAAGGCTGCCACCCCCGTGGTGTCTGGCCCGGCCTTTGCCCAGCGCGGCAATGCAGTGCGCGCAGTGGCCATCCTCGGCATCGAGCCGTCGAGCTATGTGCGCATCATTCCGATTGACACCGATATCGTCGCCGGGCAGTTTGCCGTGGGCGCTGAAAAAATCCTCATCGGCTCGCGGCTCGCCTCCGATCTCGGCCTGTCGATCGGCGACACCCTGCGACTCACCGGCCCCTCGGGTCAGGCGCAGGCATTCCGCGTGGCGGGTATTTTCACCATCGGCGTGCGCGATGTGGACGAACGCCAGGTCTATCTCGGCCTGCAGCAGGCGCAAACCCTGCTGGGCTTGCCCGGTGCGACCACAGAAATCGACCTGAGCGTGCACGATCTGTTCAGCGCACAGGCCATCGCCGCGCGCATTGCCCGCACCTTCGACGTCAAGGCCGAGAGCTGGATGACCACCAACAGCCAGCTGCTCAATGCGCTGCGCTCGCAGTCGCTCTCGACCAACATCATCCGCCTGTCCATTGCCCTGTCGGTGGCGCTGGGCATCGCCAGCGTGCTGGCGGTCAGCGTGGTGCAGCGCACGCGCGAAATCGGCATCCTGCGTGCCATGGGCGCCACCCGGCTGCGCATGATGTCGGTTTTTCTCATTCAGGGCGGCGTGCTCGGCCTGATCGGCTCCACCATCGGCGCGCTGCTCGGGGTCAGTCTGGTGTATGTGTTCAACACCTCGGGGCCGCGACTGTTTCCGGTCACCATCAGCCCGTGGCTGGTGCCGCAGGCCATGCTGATCGCCACGCTGGCCGGCATCTTTGCCGCCTTCGCCCCGGCGCGGCGCGCCTCGCACCTCGATCCCGTCGAAGCCATCCGCACCGTCTGATCCCTGCCGATGTCGCTGTCCGCCACCTCCTCCAACCCGTCGCCCGTGCTGCGCCTCGAAGGCCTGCGCAAAACCTATGGCCTGGGCACGCCGCTCGAAGTCGAAGTGCTGCACGGCATCGACCTCACCCTGCACAACGGCGAGTTTGCCGCGCTCATCGGCCCGTCCGGTTCGGGCAAGAGCACCCTGCTCAACCTCATCGGCCTGCTCGACACGCCCACCAGCGGCGAAATTCACGTGCAAGGTCGCCCCACGGTGGACTTGAACGATACCGAACGCACCGCCCTGCGCGGACGCTCACTGGGCTTCGTGTTCCAGTTCCACCACCTCATCAACGCCTTCAGCGTGATCGACAACGTGATGATGCCCGCGCTGCTCGGCGGCGCGAAACCCGATGCCGCCACGCGCGACCGCGCCCTCGAACTGCTCGACGCCGTCGGGCTGGCGATGCACGCGCACAAGCGCCCGACAGAGCTTTCCGGCGGCCAGCAGCAGCGCGTGGCCATTGCCCGTGCGTTGATGATCCGCCCGCCCATCCTGCTGGCCGACGAGCCCACCGGCAACCTCGACTCACACGCCGCCGACGATGTGTTCGCGCTGTTCCGCCGCTTCAACCAGACTTTCGGCTGCGCCGTGTTGCTGGTGACGCACGATCCGCGCATCGCCGCGCGCTGCGACCGGGTGCTGGAAATGCTCGATGGCCGACTGGTGGCGGACCGCGCCCAAACGGCTCAGGCATAATCGCAAATACGACTAGTTACTATTTGTGATGAATGGAAATGCCTACGCGCTTGCAACTTTCAGCCTTCGGCACACTGCTCGCCGTCGCCCTGTGGCAGCCTGCAGCAGCCCAGACGCCTGACGCCAACCTTCAGCTCGCCCCCTTTGCCGCGCCAATCACCCCACCGGGGCAGACCTGGAACAGAGGACTGAGCACCTCGCTCCACCTTGACGCTGAGACGCTCGGCGTGGTGGGCGGCAGCGGTGAGCGCCAAGCCATCTCGGTGGCCGCCTTTCAGGCTGCGCTTACCCTCGACACCGCGCAGGCCGGTTGGTGGCAGGACGGTCAGTTCGACTTCATGCTCATGGGCCTGCGCAGCAACGGCAATCTAGAGAGCGCCACCCAGACGGTACAGCTGCCAAGCAACCTCTGGGCGCCCAATTTCCTGCGCCTCTATCAACTCAGCTATCGCCAGCAGATCGGCCCAGGCTTTGTGCAAGGCGGCATCATGGACGTGAACAACACCTTCGACACCACCGGCGTGGCCGGCCATTTGCACAATGCCTCATTCGGCATTGCGCCCACCCTGACCTCCAACGCCAATATCGCGACCTTCCCCAATCCCGGCCTGGGGCTGATGGGCGGGCTCGATCTGGGCAGCGGCTGGTCGACGCAGGCGGGCGTCTGGCAGGGCGATCCGCCCGGCATGACGGGCGCATTGCATCGCGGCGCGCTATGGATCGCCGAGGCCGATTACTCCTGGGGCGAAGCCGAACACACGCAGGGCACGCTGAAACTGGGCGCCTGGCATCTGCAGCAGAGCACTTCAGCCTACGGCCCCGATAGCGACGGCTTATATGCAGTGAACGAATGGCGCTGGAAAGATGCCTCCCGACGCGAGTGGGCCGCTTTCCTGCAAGGCGGCTGGAGCCCGGCGGCGTCCAACTCGGTGCAAGGCTATATCGGCGCGGGCGTGCGGATTCAGGGGCTGAACGCCGCCCGCCCGGCCGACGTGCTCACCTTGGGCGTGGCACAGGCGCGCCTGAATTCGCTGCCCAGCGAAACCGTGGTCGAGGCGGTGTACTCGCTGCAACTCGCCCGCCATCTCTACCTTCAGCCCGACATCCAGCACATTCAGAACCCTGGCGGCGAACCCGGTCATCAATGGGTCGCAGGGCTGCGGGTGCACATCGAACATTAGGCTCGCCCCTACAATCCGTGGCTTCGCGCGCGACCCAGTGCGCTCATCCATCCCACACCATGAGCCTGAAATGCGGCATCGTGGGCCTGCCCAACGTGGGCAAGTCCACCCTCTTCAATGCGCTGACCCAAAGCGCCATTCCGGCGGAAAACTATCCCTTCTGCACCATCGAGCCCAACACCGGGATCGTCGAATTGCCCGATCCGCGGCTCGATCAACTCGCGGCCATCGTCAAGCCGCAGCGCGTCCTGCCGGCGGTGGTCGAATTCGTCGACATCGCGGGGTTGGTGGCGGGAGCAAGCCAGGGCGAGGGGCTGGGCAACCAGTTTCTGGCGCATATCCGCGAGACCGACGCCATCATCAATGTGGTGCGCTGCTTTGAAGATCCGAATGTGATTCACGTCGCCGGCCGGGTGGACCCGATCTCGGACATCGCCGTGATCCAGACCGAGCTTTGCCTGGCCGATCTGGCCACGGCGGATAAAAGCCTGCACCGCATGAACAAGCAGGGTCGCTCCGGCGACAAGGACGCCAAGCGCGTCGCCGATCTGTTGGAGCGCATCATCCCCGCGCTCAATGAAGCGCGCCCGGTGCGCGCACTGGGCCTCAGCGCTGAAGAACTCGCCCTGATCGCGCCGCTGTGCCTCATCACGGCCAAACCGGCCATGTTCGTCGGCAACGTGATGGAGGACGGCTTCGAGAACAACCCCCACCTGGACCAGCTTCGTGAGTATGCGGCCAAGGAGAACGCGCCGGTCGTGGCCATTTGCGCCAAGCTGGAGAGCGAACTGGCCGGACTCGATGCGGAAGAGAAGCAGGCCTTCCTCGCCGATCTCGGGCAGGAGGAACCGGGGCTGAACCGCCTCATCCGCGCCGCTTTCAAGCTGCTCGGCCTGCAGACCTACTTCACCGCCGGGGTGAAGGAAGTGCGCGCCTGGACGGTGCACACCGGTGCGACCGCCCCGCAGGCCGCTGCGGTGATTCACACCGATTTCGAGCGGGGCTTCATCCGCGCCCAGACCATCGCGTTTGACGACTTCATCCAGTACGGCGGCGAGCAGGGCGCCAAAGACGCGGGCAAGATGCGGGCCGAAGGCAAGGAATACATCGTCAAGGACGGCGACGTGCTGCATTTCCTGTTCAACGTCTGACCCTTCCTTTCCCGCCGCGCAGCGCGCGCTGCAAATCCTCACGGCTGCAGCTACAGTATGCAGCCCGGCTTGCCGATGTCTGTCATGGGCAAGCCCAAAATAACCTATCCGTTCACATGAATTCCGGCGTTGTTTACGCCCTGGGGGCGTACGTCATCTGGGGTCTGTTTCCGCTTTACTTCAAGGCGCTCGAACAGGTTCCCTCCCTGCAGATCCTCGCGCACCGCATGGCGTGGTCGCTGCTTTTTGTCGCCTTGCTGCTGGCGGTGTTAAAGCGCTGGTCCTGGATGAGGCTGCTGCGCGAACAGCCCGCCCTACTCGCCCGTTTTGCGCTCAGTGCCGTACTCCTCTCGAGCAATTGGGGCATCTATATCTGGGCGGTGAACAGCAACCACGTGGTGGACGCAAGTCTGGGCTATTACATCAATCCCTTGGTCAACGTGGCGCTCGGATCGGTTCTTCTGCATGAACGTCTGCGCGGTCTGCAGTGGGTCGCTCTGGCCATTGCTGCGGTGGGCGTGACGGTCATGGCGATCGAGGTCGGCCATGTACCGTGGATCAGTCTCAGCCTAGCGCTCACCTTCGGCAGTTACGCGCTGCTCAGAAAGACCGCGCCGCTGGGAGCGCTCGAAGGCCTTGCCGTGGAAACCGCGGTGCTATTCCCGCTGGCCGTGGCCTATCTGTTCTGGCTGAGCACCCAGGGCATGAATGCGTTTGCCTCCGCCGACCTCTCCACGCGCGGGCTGCTGGTGGCGGCAGGTCCAATCACCACCATCCCGCTGCTGCTGTTCGCCGCGGGCGCTCGCCGCATGTCGATGACCTTGCTGGGGGTTTTGCAGTACATCACCCCCACTCTGCAACTGGCATTAGGCGTCTGGCTTTATCACGAACCCTTTGCTGCCGCAAAAATGATCGGATTCGGCCTAGTCTGGGTGGGCCTTGCCGTGTTTCTACTGGACGGTTTACGCGCAGCTTGGGGCCGCCCGGCCACCGCGCTGCCGTCATTGGATGACGGCGTCGCGGAGCCCCCCAAGCTCTGATCGCCCCCAGGGCCGGGCACAGCCAAAGGCAGCCGACTTCAGGGATAAAGGCCGCGTTCTTCGCGCGCTTGCAACACCCGTTCGCAAGCCACCACGAAAGCGGCCGTTCTCAGGCTAACTTTCAATTGGTCGGCAGTATCCCAAATCCGGGCCAGGGCATTGCCAAGAATCTTGTCGAGGCGGGCGTTGATGTCATCTTCGTCCCAGAAGAAGCTCGAAAAGTCTTGCACCCATTCGAAGTAAGAAACCGTCACGCCACCCGCGTTGCAAATCACATCGGGAACGACAAGAATGCCCCGGCTTGCACAGACATCGTCTGCGCCGGGCAACGTCGGGCCGTTCGCGCCTTCGAGTATGAGCTTGGCGGTGGTTTTGCGGGCACGCTCTGCCGTAACCTGCCCTTCCAGCGCTGCGGGAATCAACACATCACAGCGCACATCCCAGAACGCTTCATCGTCGGCTTTTTGTCCGCCCGAGAATCCGGCGACGCCGCCATGACTGCTGACATGGCGCAGCAACGCGGCCACATCCAGACCTTGTTCATGGATGATCGTGCCGGTGTGATCCTGCACCGCCACGATCTTCGCGCCGGCATGCGCGAATAATTCCGCCGCTGTACCGCCCACGTTGCCAAAGCCCTGGACAGCGATCCTCAAACTTTTCACGTCAAGGCCCAGGCGCCTGATCGCCTCACTGCCGGTCACGAACACGCCGCGCCCTGTGGCCTTGACCCGTCCGAGAGAACCTCCGAGCGGAATCGGCTTGCCCGTCACCACCCCGGTGGCGGTGGCGCCCACGTTCATGGAATAGGTGTCCATCATCCAGGCCATGATCTGACCGTTGGTGTTGACGTCGGGCGCGGGAATATCCTGCTGCGGCCCGATGATGATGCCGATTTCGCTGGTATAGCGGCGGGTCAGCCGCTCAAGCTCCTTGCGCGACAGCTCTGAAGGGGTCACGCGTATGCCCCCCTTCGCCCCGCCGTAAGGCAGGCCAACGGCGGCGTTCTTGATGGTCATCCAAGCCGACAACGCCATCACTTCTTCCAGCGTGACATTGGGGTGATAGCGAACGCCGCCTTTGCCCGGTCCGCGCGACAGATTGTGCTGCACGCGGTAGCCCTCAAAGTGCCGCACCGAGCCATCATCCATCTCGATCGGCACATCGACGATGAGCGCGCGCTTCGGGCGCTTCAAGGTTTCTCCCCAACGGGCCAGGTGACCCAGGTGAGGTAGTACCCGATCAACCTGGGCCAGATAGGTCAACCAGGGGCTGTCCGGCTCGGGATGGATATACGACAGCGTGCAAACCGGTGGTGCGCTTACATGTTCTTTGGACTTGGGTGTTTTCATTGCGTCTCCTGTGCTGTGTTGTTGTTCAGCCGAGACCTCCTTGACCTTGTGAGCCTTGGCGACATCAGCCGGGGCCGCCAGGGCCCTGAACACACTGTAGTCCGCCGAGCGCACGCCGTACATCCTGTGCCGGTATGCAGGGGCAAGACGTGCAAGCAATTCTGACGGCGCGAGATGCGTCAAAAAAAGAACAGTGCAAAAAGCCCGTCGCCCGCCTGCTCCGCATCTGGCGGAACAAACGGGCGACGGGCCCTGATCTATTTATGCAGCCACCCTCTGCGCAGCAAACGCAAAAAGGGTGGAAAAACGCAAATCAGCAGACGAGAACTGCGATCAGATCATCTGACCTTTGGTGATCAGGCGACTGACCACCCACGCCTTGGTCTTTGAGATCGGACGCGATTCCGCAATCTCAACCACATCGTTCAGGTGGTACTGGCCCGACTCGTCATGCGCGCTGTACTTCTTGGAGCGCGCAATCAACTTGCCATAGATCGGGTGCTGAATACGGCGCTCGACCAGAACGGTGACCGTCTTCTGGCGCTTGTCGCTGACCACACGGCCGACCAGCGTGCGCTGGACTTTCTTTTGTTCAGTCATGGCTTAACCCTTGGCCTTCTTTTCTTGAATCAGGGTACGTACCCGCGCAATGGCGCGCTTGGTGTTACCCAGCTGGCACGTATTCTGAAGCTGCTGCGTGCCCTTCTGCATACGCAGATTGAAGTGGGCCTTGAGCAGACTGTCGAGTTCGGTCTGCAGCGCCGGAATATCCTTGGCGCGCAGTTCGGTGAGTTGAGCGGAAGTTTTCAAATCGCTCTCCTTAGGCGCCGATCTGGCGCGTGACAAAAATGGTGCGGAACGGCAGCTTGGCGGCAGCCAGCTCAAACGCTTCTCGCGCGATGGCCTCAGGCACACCTTCGATTTCGTACAGCACGCGACCGGGCTGGACTTCCGAAACGTAATACTCAGGGTTGCCCTTGCCGTTACCCATACGCACCTCGGCGGGCTTGATGGAAATCGGCTTGTCCGGGAACACACGGATCCAGATTCGGCCGCCACGTTTGACGTGACGGGAAATCGCGCGACGAGCCGATTCGATCTGGCGAGCGGTGATGCGGCCGCGGGTGGTCGCCTTCAGGCCGAACTCACCAAAGGCCACCGTGGCGCCGCGTGTGGCCAAGCCCGTGTTGCGGCCTTTTTGCTCTTTGCGGTATTTGCGACGAGCGGGTTGTAGCATGAAATTTCTCCTTGAGCGCTGTCTTTAGGCGCCAGTTGCACCACCGGTTGCACCACCCGACTGAGCCGGTTTGCGCACGCGCTTGACAGCAACGGATTTTTCGCCATCGGCAGCCGGTGCGGCACGACGAGCGCCGGACGGTCGGGCTGCGCCGGGACGGCGATTGCGACGATCATCCTCGGGGGCCGCAGGCTCGGCCTTGGCCGGGACGATAGCGCCCTTGGCCGGCGTATCGCCCTTGTAAACCCACACCTTCACGCCGATGACGCCGTAGGTGGTCTTCGCCTCAGAGGTGGCGTAATCAATGTTCGCACGTAGGGTCTGGAGCGGCACGCGGCCTTCACGGTACCACTC
The DNA here is from genome assembly GCA_022730375.1 of Thiomonas intermedia. Classification (GTDB taxonomy): domain Bacteria; phylum Pseudomonadota; class Gammaproteobacteria; order Burkholderiales; family Burkholderiaceae_C; genus Thiomonas; species Thiomonas intermedia_C. The sequence goes on along the minus strand of DZDA01000043.1, from coordinate 4,150 downwards.
ACGCCGAGCAATTTCGATGCCATTCAGTCGGCCAGAAGACATGATCTTGATACCCTGAGCGCCCATACGCATAGCGTTCTGCATGGCGCGCTTCATGGCACGGCGGAACTGAATGCGCTTTTCGAGCTGCTGCGTGATGGAGTCGGCGATCAGCTGAGCATCGATCTCGGGCTTGCGCACCTCTTCAATGTCCACAGCGACCGGCACGCCCAAGCGCTTGGCCAGTTCGGCCTTCAGGTTTTCAATGTCTTCGCCTTTTTTACCGATCACCACACCCGGGCGGGCGCTGTAAATAGTGATACGGGCGTTCTTGGCGGGGCGCTCGATGAGCACGCGCGACACCGAGGCATTCTTCAAACGCTTCGCCAGGTACTCGCGCACCATGATGTCTTCGCTGAGCATCTTGGCGTACTGGGTGCTCGGCGCATACCAGCGCGAAGCCCAGCCGCGGGTGACGGCCAGACGGAAACCGGTCGGATGAATTTTCTGTCCCATATGACGTCCTCAGTTCCCGACTTGAATGTAGATATGGCAGGTGGGCTTGCTGATGCGATTGCCACGACCTTTGGCGCGCGCACTGAAGCGCTTGAGGGTTGCACCCTCTTCCACCATGATCTGGGTCACTTTCAGTTCGTCCACATCGGCGCCATCGTTGTGCTCGGCGTTGGCGATGGCCGACTCCAGCACTTTCTTGATGATGCCCGATGCCTTCTTGGGCGAGAACTCCAGGATGTTCAAAGCGGAGTCCACTTTTTTACCGCGGATCAGGTCCGCCACCAGGCGGCCTTTTTGGGCCGAGAGGCGAACGCCGCGTAGGGTTGCACGAGTTTCCATGTGTCTGCCTTACCTCTTCGCCTTTTTATCGGCGGGATGTCCTTTGAATGTCCGCGTCAGCGCGAATTCGCCAAGCTTGTGGCCCACCATCTGGTCGGACACATACACCGGAACATGCTGCTTGCCGTTGTGCACGGCAATCGTCACGCCGATGAATTCGGGCAGGATGGTGGAACGACGCGACCAGGTCTTCACCGGGCGCTTGTCCTTGGTGCTGACAGCAGCTTCAACCTTCTTCAGCAGATGCTGGTCGCAGAACGGACCTTTTTTGAGTGAGCGAGCCATGTGCTATCCCTTACTTCTTACGACGCGACACGATCATGCTCTGCGTGCGCTTGTTGTTGCGGGTGCGATAACCCTTGGTCGGCGTACCCCACGGGCTGACCGCCACGCGGCCTTCGCCTGTCTTGCCTTCACCGCCGCCATGCGGGTGGTCGACCGGGTTCATGGCCACGCCACGCACCGTCGGGCGAATACCTTGCCAACGTTTGGCGCCAGCCTTGCCGTACTGGCGCAGGTTGTGCTCTTCGTTACTCACTTCGCCCAGCGTGGCGCGGCATTCGATGTGGATGCGGCGCACCTCACCAGAGCGCATGCGCACCTGAGCGTGGATACCTTCACGCGCCAGCAGCACAGCAGAAGCGCCGGCGGAACGCGCGATCTGCGCGCCTTTGCCAGGCTGCATTTCGATGCAATGAATGGTTGAACCCACCGGAATATTGCGGATAGGCAGCGTGTTGCCCGCACGGATCGGCGCCTCGGAGCCGCTCATCAACGTAGCGCCCACTTCGAGGTTGCGCGGCGCAATGATGTAGCGGCGCTCACCGTCGGCGTAGCACACCAGCGCAATGTGCGCGGTACGGTTCGGGTCGTATTCGATACGTTCGACCTTGGCCGGAATGCCGTCCTTGTCGCGACGGAAATCGACCACACGGTAATGGTGCTTGTGACCACCACCTCGATGGCGCGTGGTGATATGGCCATTATTGTTGCGGCCAGCCTTCTGGAACTGGGGCTCGAGCAGCGAACGCTCGGGTTCGCCCTTGTACAGATGCGGGTGCGAGACCTTGACGACGGCGCGGCGACCAGCCGAGGTCGGTTTGACTTTGACGACGGGCATTTAAATACCCTCCTGCGCGAAATTCAGCTCTTGGCCCGCCTTCAGGCAGACATAGGCTTTCTTGACATGATTGCGACGGCCCGAGCCACGCGCAGTGCGCTTGACCTTGCCCTTGATGTTGGTGACCTGGACCGACTCGACATCGACTTTGAACAGCAGTTCGACGGCGGCCTTGATTTCAGGCTTGGTCGCATCACGCAGGACACGAAACACCACTTGATTGCGTTTTTCAGCGACCATCGTCGCCTTTTCCGAAATGACCGGCGTGCTGAGCACCTGCATCAGACGCTGCGGATTGAGAACGGCTTGCGTCATGACAGCATCTCCTGAAGTTGGCTGACGGCGCCCTTGGTCATCACGATCTTCTTATAGAACATAAGGGACAGCGGATCAGCGTAGCGCGGCTCGACCACCAGAACATTCGGCAGATTGCGCGCGGCGAGAAACAGGTTTTCATCCGCACCGTCAGCAATGATCATCACCGACTCGAAGCCCATCGCCTTGCACTTCTCGGCAACCAGCTTGGTCTTCGGCGCGTCCACGGTGAAGGTGTCGACCACCACGAGGCGGCCTTCGCGCGCCAGTTGCGAAAACAGCGAACGCATCCCCGCGCGATAGGCCTTTTTGTTGACCTTGTGCGTGAAGTTCTCGTCCGGCGAATTCGGGAAAATCTTGCCGCCTCCACGCCACAGCGGCGACGACGTCATACCAGCACGAGCGCGCCCCGTACCCTTTTGCTTCCAGGGCTTGCGGGTCGAGTGCTTGACCACCGCGCGATCTTTCTGGGCACGATTGCCCAGGCGCGCATTGGCCTGATAAGCGATCACGATCTGGTGGACCAGATCTTCGTTGAAGTCGCGGCCGAACACTTCGGGGCTGACGTCAAACTTGTCGGCAGGCTGACCCTGCGCATTCAAAAATTCGAGCTGCATCACTGACCTCCTGCCGCAGACTTGACCGCGGGACGCAGAAACACAAAGCCAGAACGCGACCCAGGCACTGCACCCTTGACCAGGATGAGCTGACGCGCTTCGTCGATGCGAACCACTTCCAGGTTCTGCACCGTCACGGTCTCGTTACCCAGCTGACCAGCCATGCGCTTACCAGGAAACACGCGCCCGGGGTCCTGCGCCATACCGATGGAACCCGGCGCACGCGTGGTGACCGAGTTACCGTGAGAGGCGCGGTTGGACGAAAAATTGTGGCGCTTGATCGAGCCAGCGAAGCCCTTGCCGATCGACACACCCTGCGCATCGACCATCTGGCCGACCTGAAACAGCGAAGCGGGAACCGTCGCACCCGGCGCGTAATCGGCCGCCTTTTCAGCGGGCAGATCAAACTCCTTGAGGATTTCCGCCGGCTCGACCCCCGCTTTCGCCAAGTGACCCGCCTGGCCCTTGGTGAGGCGAGACGGCTTGCGAGAGCCGTAAGCCACCTGGACAGCGCTATAGCCATCCACATCTTGCGTGCGCACCTGCGACACCCGGTTGCCAGACGCATCCAGCACGGTGACGGCGATGGATGCCCCATCGTCGGTGAACACACGCGTCATTCCGACCTTGCGCGTGACAAGGCCCATTGAATGTGAGCTCATAGTTTTCTCCTACCCGGCTACGATTGGCCAGGCCCGTAAGTTATTCAAACGACTCAAGCTACGCGGCTTGAATCGTTGAGTCATTGAGTCAATTACTGCCACGTTTCTTTCAGGCCTCGCCAGAAAGAAAGCCTTAAATCATACATCAAGCGCCGTGCGATCTGCAAGGCATGATGCTCACTGCAGTTTGATTTCCACATCAACACCCGCAGGCAGATCGAGCTTCATCAGAGCGTCTACCGTCTTGTCCGTCGGATCAACGATGTCCATCAGACGCAAATGCGTGCGGATTTCCAACTGATCGCGTGAGGTCTTGTTGACGTGCGGCGAGCGCAGGATGTCAAACCGCTGCAGGCGTGTCGGCATCGGCACGGGGCCTTTGACAATGGCACCGGTACGCTTAGCGGTATCGACGATCTCCATCGCGGACTGATCGATCAGCTTGTAGTCAAACGCCTTCAGGCGAATACGGATTTTCTGGTTTTGCATGATGTTCTCTTCAAAGAGCGAAGGCCGACGCCGAAAGCGAGCGGTGTCGGCCGATTCCGTTGAACGATTTACTCGATGATCTTGGCGACGACACCGGCGCCGACGGTACGACC
>DZDA01000042.1 GCA_022730375.1 Thiomonas intermedia | reverse complement strand
CGAAGTCGATCAGCGGCTGCACCAGTTTGCGCACGGCCTCGGCGTCGCCGATGAGTTGGCGCTCGGTGATTTCGATCACCATCGGCTTGGGTTTGTTGCTCATGTCCACCGCGCAGGTGTTGCAGAAGTGGCGGGCGCGGTCGAGCAGCTTTTGCACATCTTCCGGGCGGCTGAGAAAGTCTGCCGAGCAGTTGATCATGTACTTCAGCGGCTCGCCGGTCTGTTCCATGCGCAGCGAGCAGCGCGACATCACCTGCTTGGACACGCGCGCATCGATGCGGTGCTCCAACCGCAGGCGGTTGGCCACGTCGATGAACTGACCGGCGGGCACCACCTCGCCGTCTTCACGCACCAGTCGCGCCAGCGCTTCATAGCCCATGATCCGGTCATCGGCCAGCGACACCAGCGACTGATAGGCCACGCGGATACGGTCGTCCTCGATGGCCTGCTTCAGGGTGAAGCCACGCAAATAGTCTTGCGCCGATTGGCCCTCGAACTGTTTGACCCGGTTGCGACCGCCGGCCTTGGCGTTGTAGAGCGCGGAGTCGCACTGCCCCAGCAGCTCGGCGGAGCTGAGCGGGCCGCCGGGCTCCCAGGCCGAAACGCCGAAACTCGCCGTCAGCCGCAATTCCGAGCCGCCCACGGACATGCGGGTGTGCGAGATCAGGTCGCGCAGCTTCTCCGCCGTGGCGTGCGCGGTCTCGAGCGACGAATCGGGCAGCAGCACCAAAAATTCCTCGCCGCCCCAGCGCGCCACCTGGTCTTCCTTGCGCACCCGGGTCTGCAGCAAATGCGCCACCTGCTGCAGCACGGCATCGCCCGCGGCGTGGCCAAAGCCGTCGTTGATCAGCTTGAAGTGATCGAGGTCGAACAGCACCAGCGCGTAGCCGATGCCGTGCTGCTGCGCGTTGTCGTGGGCGCGCTGCAGGTATTCGCCCATGCCACGGCGGTTGAGCAGCCCGGTGAGGCTGTCCTGATTGGCCAGGCGGTACATGATTTCGGCCCGGTCGCGAAGTTGCGTGCCCTCGCGCTCGGTCTGCCGCAGCACCAGTCGGTAGGTCAGGGTCAGCAGAGCCAGCCACAGGGCGAGAATGGTCAGCGCGGGCCAGTACGCGCGCCAGAAATCGCGCCAGAGCAAAGCGCGCGGAACGGTCATGTTCACCAGCACGTCGTAGTGCGGCAGGCGCACCCAGGCGCCCAGGCGGGGCACGTTGTCCGAATCGACCCGGCCGTTGAACATGCCCGACAAGGCCCGAGGTGTGGCCTGCGCCGCCCTGGCCAGTTCGCCCTGACGCTTGGCGCTGTAGAAGCGCTGCAGGTTGTCCGCCTCGGGCGCCGGCCAGCGCGCCAGCAAATAGCCATCGGCGCGCATCAACGCGATCGACATGCCGGGCATGGCGTACTCTGCCGCGGCCACCGAGCGACGCCAGCGATCGAGAAAATCGTTGAGTTCGACCGGCACGGCAATCAGCAGCACAGCCTGGCCCTGGGCGTTTTTCACCATCAGCCGCAGGGGAATCACCCAGCGGTGCAGCATGGGGCCATAGACCGCCTTGCCCACCTCCAGACCCTTGATCTGTGCCGCCTGCTCAATACCGGGCCAGATATCGGGCATGGCCCGGAAGTTGGGCAAGTGCGTCACCCCCGCCACCGTGGTGGCGAACATCTGACCGTCGGGCCGCGACAGGTTGATGGCCAGCGCCTGATCCGGACCGAGCAGGGCACGATAGCGCTGCAGCAGGGGCGTGAGCTGCCCGGGGGTACTCAGCAGTTCCGGGCGGATCAGCAGATCGTTGGCCAGCGCCGACATGACCGACTCGTAGCGCTGGAGATAGGCCGTAGTCGCGTCGCCCAGAAAGGCGGTTTCCACGCGCAAGGTGCTGCGCAGCGTTTCGTCCTGGCGCTGCCAGTTGATCCACGCCAGCCAGACGCCGAAGAACACCGTGAGCGCGATCAGCCCCCAATAGCCGCGCCTGAGCCGACGCCGAATGGGCGACTGGCCTTGCGACGTCGGCACGGGAGCAGGAGAAAACAGGGGCGTTGAGCCAGGCATGCAGCAAGAGAGAAGTGTGGTGCTGAGATCTGCCGCGGCCGCTGGCGGCGGTGCTCAGACTTTGAATGGGTGAGGAGTGTAAATGTCGCAGCCTGAACGGCCTTGACAATTAGTTCACACTTTTGCGCCTACCCCCCGGATTGCGCGTGACGCTCGCAACGGAGGGTGTCGCTCACATGTCGGCGCTCACATGCCGACATAGTTCGGCCCGCCCCCGCCTTCGGGCGCGACCCAGACGATGTTCTGCGTCGGGTCTTTGATGTCGCAAGTCTTGCAGTGCACGCAATTCTGCGCGTTGATCTGCAATTTGTCGCCGCCGTCCGGGCCCTTGACGAATTCGTACACCCCGGCCGGGCAGTAACGGGTCTCCGGCCCGGCATAGGTCTTGAGGTTGACCTGCACCGGCACCGACACGTCTTTGAGCGTGAGGTGGGGCGGCTGATTCTCCTCGTGATTGGTGTTGCTCAAATAGACCGAACTCAGCCGGTCGAAAGTGAGCACGCCGTCGGGCTTCGGATACTCGATGCGCGGGCAATCGGCCGCCGGCTTGAGCATGACGTGGTCGGGCACATGGTGATGCACCGTCCACGGCGGCGACTTGATGCCGATGCGCGGCAGAAACCAGCGCTCGATCCCCGTCATCAGCGTGCCCACCAGTTGGCCCTTCTTGAACCACTGCTTGAAGTTGCGCGCGGTCTTGAGTTCGGCGTGCAGCCACGACTGCTCGAACGCCGCTGGATAAGCGCTGAGTTCGTCCTGCGCGCGCCCTGCAGCCAGCGCTTCGGCGATGGCCTGCGCCGCCATCATGCCGGTCTTGATTGCCGCATGACTGCCCTTGATGCGCGACGCGTTGAGAAACCCCGCCTCGCACCCCACCAGACAGCCGCCGGGAAACACCAGCTTGGGCAGCGACAACAGCCCACCGGCCGTGATGGTGCGTGCGCCGTAGCCCAGACGCTTGGCGCCGTCGAACAAGCCACGAATTGCCGGATGGGTCTTGAGCCGCTGGAATTCCTCGAATGGACTCATCCACGGATTGGTGTAATCCAGCCCGACCACGAAGCCGATGGCCACCTTGCGGTCTTCAAGGTGGTAGAGAAATCCGCCGCCGTAAGTCTTGGGATCGAGCGGCCAGCCTGCGGTGTGCAGCACCAGCCCGGGCTGATGCTTGTCGGCAGCGACTTCCCAGATTTCCTTGATGCCAATGCCGTAGCTTTGCGGATCGCGGCCAGCGTCGAGCTTGTAACGCGCGATCAACTCGCGGCCCAGCTGCCCGCGCGAGCCTTCGGCGAACACCGTGTACTTGGCCCGCAATTCCATGCCCAGCGCGAAATGATCGGTCGGCTCGCCGTCCTTGCCCAGACCCTGGTTGCCCGTGGCCACACCCTGCACGCGGCCCTGCTCGTCATAGAGCACCTCGGCTGCGGCGAAGCCGGGGAAAATTTCCACGCCCAACGCTTCAGCCTGCTGCGCCATCCAGCGCACCAGATTGCCCAGGCTGATGACGTAGTTGCCGTGATTTTTGAAACAGTCGGGCAGAAAAGCCGCGGGCGCGGGCTTGGCGTTGGCGTCGCTCAGAAACAAAAACTGATCCGCCGTGACCGGCTGATTCAGCGGCGCGCCCATCGCCTTCCAGTCAGGGAACAGTTCAGTCAGCGCGCCGGGGTCCATGATGGCCCCGGACAGAATGTGCGCCCCCGGCTCGGAGCCTTTTTCCAGCACGCAGACCGAGATCTCGCGCCCGGCCTGCTGCGCCAACTGTTTGAGATGGATGGCCGTAGCCAGTCCGCCGGGACCGGCCCCGACGACGACGACGTCGTAATCCATGGCCTCGCGCGGGCCGAATTTTTCCAAGAGTTGATGCGGGGTCATCGCGGTCTCCACGGTCAGGCTGTTTTGAGCAGCATTTTAGGCACGGCGCCACAAAAAAGAACGGTCGTTCTATTTTATGACGACTGCATTTCAGACAGCGTAATAGAGCACCGCGAAAAAATGACAAACGGTCCCGGCGAGCACGAACAGATGCCAGACGAAGTGCGCATAGCGCCAGCGCTCGTCGAACACGAAAAACACCACGCCCAGGGTGTAAGACACGCCGCCCGCCACCAGCCAGAACAGCCCCATCGGCGCAATGCGCTCGGCCAGCGGCACGATGGCGATCAGCACCACCCAGCCCATGCCCAGATAGAGTGCTGTGGACAAGTGCGGAAAGCGCACCCCGGCAATCGCCTTGAGCAGCAGCCCCATCACCGCCAGCCCCCAGACCACGCCGAACAAGGTCCACCCCCATCCCCCACGCAGCACGCCCAGGGTGAACGGGGTGTAGGTGCCGGCGATCAGCAGGTAAATGGCGGCGTGGTCGAGGCGCTGAAACACCGCCTTGAGCCGCGGCTGCGGCAGGGCGTGATACAGCGTGGAGGCGAGATAGAGCAGGATGGCGCTGGAGCCGAAAATCGCTGCCCCCACCACGCTGGCCACCGGCTGGTGCTCAACCGCATGAACGATGAGCACGGGCAGCGCAGCAATGGACAGCAACAGCCCAAGCCCGTGGCTGATGCTGTTGGCGATCTCTTCGCCCAGACTCTGGGGGCGCAAAGCGGCAACGTCGGTTGCGGTTGCGCTCCCGGTTGCGCTTTCAGTTGCGATTTGTGCCATGCAGCAAATGTTAGGCCTCTGCCTGAATTCGCGCACCCCCTGGATGCCTGCCGGACTTGGGAATCGCGGGCTGCAAAAAGGCTGTGCGGCGCCCTGCGGCATCGGCTTTTTGCCCCATAGCTTGGGCTATGGGGCGGCAAATCCGCCACCACAGGCCATCCCCACACCCTTTTTTCGCTCTACGCGACCCAAGCCCGACAGGCTCCTGAAAAATTCCCTGCCTGTGCAAATATCTCCCTGCCGCACTATTCTTGCGCTCACGCAAATCAAGGCTATTTTTGCGTTTTCCCGCACTCCCACAAAGATCCAGACCGTGAGTTCCACCCCCACCACCGCTGCACTCGCCCCGGCTGACAGCGCCCCGGCGGAGCAGACCCGCTTTCGCATCCTCGGAGCGATCAGCTTTTCGCATTTCCTCAACGACATGATTCAGTCGTTGATTCTGGCGATCTATCCGCTGTTCAAAACCGATTTCCACCTGAATTTCGCCCAGATCGGTCTGATCACCCTCACCTATCAATTCACCGCTTCGCTGCTGCAGCCGCTGGTGGGCTACTACACCGACAAATATCCCAAGCCCTACTCACTGGCGGTGGGCATGGGCTGCACCCTGGCCGGGCTGCTCACGCTGTCGGTGGCGCCGACCTTCCCCATCCTGCTGCTGGCCGCGGCCATGGTGGGCACCGGCTCCTCGATCTTCCACCCGGAGTCGTCGCGCGTGGCCCGCATGGCCTCGGGCGGACGCCACGGGCTGGCGCAGTCCATCTTCCAGGTGGGGGGCAATGCGGGCACCGCCACCGGGCCGCTGCTGGCCGCGTGGATCGTGCTGCCGCATGGGCAAAAGAGCGTGGCGTGGTTTTCGCTGGCCGCCCTGCTGGCCATCGTCGTGCTCATCGGCGTGGGTCGCTGGTACAGCCACCAGCACCGCCTGCCGAAGAAAGCTACCGCCATCAAGCATTCGCCGGTTCCGCCGCATCTGGTGCGCCGCACGCTGGCGGTGCTGCTGGCGCTGATCTTCTCCAAGTTCTTCTATTTGGCGAGCATCAACAGTTATCTCATTTTTTATTTGATGCACAAATTCCACGTCAGCACGGAAATTGGGCAATATCACCTGTTTGTCTTTCTCGCCTCGGTCGCGGCGGGAACTCTGATGGGCGGCCCGATCGGCGACCGGGTCGGCCGCAAGGCGGTGATCTGGGTGTCCATCCTCGGCGTGGCGCCCTTCACCCTGATGCTGCCTTACGCCAGTCTGGAAATGTCGGCCGTGCTCAGCGCCATCATCGGCTTCATGCTGGCCTCGGCATTTCCGTCGATGGTGGTTTATGCGCAGGAGCTCATTCCCGGCAAGGTCGGCACTGTGGCCGGGCTGTTCTTCGGCCTGGCCTTCGGCCTAGGCGGCATCGGCGCGGCGGTGCTGGGCCAGTTGGCCGATATGTGGGGCATCGACGCGGTGTACAAAATCTGCTCGTTCCTGCCGCTCATCGGGCTCTTGGCCGTGTTTCTGCCCAATCTGCATCAACCCAAGGCAGCGCCGCCCAAACCCGCAGCCGCCTGACGGCGTTCTGGCCAAACCCCGCCCCGGCGGGGTTTTTTCATGGCCGCAGAAAAATGAAACGAGGCTGAAGGTCTGCTGGCTACGGGCGAACCCGGCTCGCCGGGCAAGGTCTATTTCAGGGCGTATTTACGCAAGTCTTGAAAGGATCATCATCATGTCCATCTCGCATCAAGCCCTGCGCCGGGGCGTTCTGATCGGCGCTTTAGTGGGCGCGTCGGCGGCTGGCTTGCTCAGCCCCACCCTGAGCCAGGCCGCGGAGGTTCACCACGCCGAAGAGATGTCTTACGTCTGCGGCGGCGTGGGCCAAGGCAGCCTGAAAGCGCTGCAGGCGCGAGCGCCCGAGTTCAATCTCGGCTTCTGGACGGTGGAAGGGCCGAAAGGGGCTTATCTGGCGGATGTGCCGATCCACGTCATGCAGCACGGCAAGACTGTGGCCCAGTTCACCGCCGGCGGCCCTTTGTGCTATCTCAAAGCGCCTGCGGGTCAGTACACCATCGTCGGCCTGCACAAACAGCAGGAACGCAAAATCGAGATGCAGACCGGAAATAAAGACGCCTACCTGCGCTGGTGAGGCGCGGGCAGGCGTGGTGCCGTTGTGCCCTGCTTCTGCGGTTGATTACAGCGGGCGGCTGATGACTACGGCTCCGCGCAACTGCCCCGGCGCGTAGCCGGTGGCTGCATCGTGCGGGTAGTCGGTCTTGAGTTTGTCGGCTACGCCGGGTGCGAGTTGCGCCGCGGTGCCGTGGCAAGCCAGGCATTGCGTCTGCAGCACGATGGCCTTGGCGTAATGCAGGGTGGGCTTGCCGTTCTCAGTCACCACTTCGCTCCACTCCAGGGTTTCAGGCTTGGCGCCGGATTTCAAATCGGCGTTCAGGTGGCCCAGCGCCTTGTGCTGCCAGACGTTGGGCGTGCCCAGATCGACATTGCGCACACGGGTGCCCACCCGGGTGACCTTCCAACCGGTCTTGTCGGCCAGGCCCATGGCAATTTCGGGGGCGATGGTTTTGCAAACCGTGATCGAACCCGCCGGGCCGTTTGCCTTCATGCTGGCCTGCAGCTTGCCGCTCAGGGTCTTGAGCAATTCGCCGGTGACGGCGCGGGTGGCCTGCATCTGCTCGGGGCTTGCGGCCTGTTGCGCAAGAACGGAAACCGGCACGGCTGCAACGGCCAGCGCGGCGATCAAAGGGGACAAATGGCGCATGAGTTCTCTCCAGAAAATCGCGTCCTGACGATTTGCCGGACAACTTGGAAAGATTATGTAACGAGTTGTGTTTCAAGTCTTCCCTAGTTCGCAGGCTTGAATCTCATATTGATTGAAATCAAATTTACAGCAGACGAACGTCTGACAGCGGCGACATGTCGCATTTTTTTGCAGCCCCAAACTCAGGTCTGCGGATCGAGGAAACCCCCTGCGCGATAAGTCAGCACCAGGGTATCCCGCCAGCCCCCTCTGGTTTCGCCTGCGGGCAGGATGGGGGTGCTCTCGTGAATCACCCGGGTGTCGTCCATCAGCAGCACGCTGCACGGCCCAGCCAGGGTGAAGCGCACGCCGCGCTGCCCGGCGAGCTCGAACACCCGGGTTTCACCGCCGCGAATGTCGTGCCGCGAGATCAGCACCACGGCGACGAAGTCCACGCCGTCGCGGTGCGCCCCTTCCGGCGTCGGGCGGCCCACGCCTTCGCGGGTATCGATGCGGAACTGGTGCGCTTCGATGAACCATTGCGGCGCAGGGCGCACCTGCTCGAATAGCCGCCCCAGCCCGAGCAGCAAGGGCTGCCAGAACGCGGCCCGCTGCAGCTCGTCGGTCAAGGGCGCGAACCAGCGCAACATGCCGCCGTGCAGCGCGTTGTAAGAGGTCGGCTGCCAATGCGCACGGTGCGGCACGGCCTGAAGCGCGACCTGCCCTGCGCTCGGCTGCAAGGTCTGGATGAAGCTGCCGTGGCGCCGGAAGCGGTAGTGCCCGCCGTCCTTGAGATAGTCGTCGGGCGGCAGGTCGTTCCACAAGTCAAACGCCGGGGCACAGCTCGCCAGGTCATAACCCGCCATGGCGGCCAGGTCGCCAGCGCCCAGCACACAAAAACCTTGTTGCTGCAACCGCGCCAGCGCGCTGCTGCCCGCGGGCATGGGCGCGCCGAAGCTCAGGGTGTCATCGGGCGCCTGCATCACTTGCCCCAACTGTCCTTGAGCGTCGTGGTGCGGTTGAACACCGGCTGCCCCGGGGAATGATCGACGCGGTCGGCGACAAAATAGCCGTGCCGCTCGAACTGGAACGAGGCTCCGGCAGGAGCGGTGGCCAGCGCGGGCTCGACATAGGCCTGCACCGTCTGCTTGCTTTGCGGGTTGAGTACGGCGAGAAAATCGCGTCCGCCCGCGTCGGGATGCGCCTCGGTGAACAGGCGGTCGAACAGCCGCACTTGCGCGGCCACGCCAGGACTGGCGCTCACCCAGGTAATCACCCCTTTGACCTTCACCGCGTCCGCCCCCGGCGTACCACTTTTGGTGTCGGGCAACAGTTCGGCCAGCACCTTGGTGACTCGGCCTTGGGCATCTTTTTCACAGCCGGTGCAACGAATCACGTAGCCGTATTTCAGCCGCGCCATGCCACCGGGCGTGAGGCGGTGATAGCCCTTGGGCGGAGCCTCCATGAAGTCTTCACGCTCGATCCACACCTGCGCGGTGAGATCGAACTGCCGCCGCCCCATCTCGGGGTGGCCGGGATGGACGGGCGCGCTGCAGGGCTCGGCGTGCGCTGCGTTGCCGAACACTTCGGCCCAGTTGGCGAGTTCCAGCTTGAGGGGATCAAGCACCGCCATCGCACGCGGGGCGCGGGCGTCGAGATCGTCGCGCAAAGCCTGTTCGAGCACGCTGTAATCGATCCAGGAATCGGCCTTGCTCACGCCGATGCGATCGGTGAACAGGCGCAGGCTCTCGGGCGTGTAGCCGCGCCGGCGCAACCCTACCAGCGTGGGCATGCGCGGGTCGTCCCAACCGTCCACATGCCCTTCGGAGGCGAGTTGCGCCAGCTTGCGCTTGCTCGTCACCACATAGGTGAGATTCAGGCGGGCGAACTCGTATTGGTGCGGGCGCGGGCTGGCGACCAGGCCCAGCCGCACGAGATGATCGAGCAGCCAGTCGTAGAACGGCCGTTGATCCTCGAATTCCAGGGTGCAGATGCTGTGGCTGATGCATTCCATCGCGTCTTCAATCGGGTGCGCAAAGGTGTACATCGGGTAGATGCACCAGGTGTCGCCCGTGCGGTGATGGTGGGCGAAGCGGATGCGGTAGATCGCCGGATCGCGCAGATTGATATTGGGCGCGGCCATGTCGATCTTCGCGCGCAACACCATGCTGCCTTCCGGGTGCTGGCCCGCGCGCATTTCCTCGAATCGCCGCAGGTTTTCCTCGGGCGAACGGTTGCGCCAGGGGCTGTCCACCCCCGGCTCGGTCAGCGTGCCGCGGTTGCGGCGCATGTCGTCGGCGTTCTGCTCGTCCACATAGGCCAAGCCGTCTTTGATCAGCGCGCAGGCGCAGCGATGCATGAAGTCGAAGTCGTCGCTCGCATAAAAAAGATGCGAGACGCCGCCCACGCTCCAGTCAAAGCCGAGCCAGCGCACCGCATCGAGAATGGCATCGACGTATTCCTGGTCTTCCTTTTCGGGATTGGTGTCGTCGAAGCGCAGATGGCAGACCCCGCCGAAGTCTTGCGCCAGCCCGAAGTTCAGGCAGATGCTTTTGGCGTGGCCGATGTGCAGATAGCCGTTGGGCTCGGGCGGAAACCGGGTGCGGATGCGGGCCGGATCGGTCTGCCCCGCAGCATGTCCGGCTGCGTCGGCCGGATGGCCGGCAAAACGCCGGTTCGCATAAGTGCCTTGCGCCAGATCGCGTTCGATGATCTGACGCAGGAAGTTCGAAGGTTTGTCAACAGGTTCCATAGCCCCGCTATTTGAACAGGTCTGACAAAGGCGTGATGCGGCCGTGTTGCAGCGCAATACCAAACGGCATATGCGAGTAGGTTATGGGCCCCGCGTCGCATCACCCGCCCGGTCACGTATCGCCCCGATCCGGATAAACGCCGGAAGGAAAAAACTTCTCAGCGGGTGTCGGCAAGCCCACTCGGCTGCCGTTACTTCAGCACGAACCACAAGATTGCTCAGGAGGTTTACACCATGTTCCGCCACTTCGTTCTCGCCCTTGCGGGCAGCGCCGCCCTCATCGCCGCTCCAGCGGCGCATGCCGACCGGGTGTTCTGGTCGGTCAATGTCGGGGTTCCCGGCGTGGTGACCAATTTCTCGAATGCCTACCCGGTGTATCAGGCACCGCCGGTGGTGTACGCGCCGCCGGTGGTCTATGCCCCGCCGCCGCCCATGCCGCCGGTCTATTTCGCCCCGCCTCCGCCTCCCCCGCGTCCGGTGTACTACGGCTATGGTCAGGTTTACACCCCGGTGGCTGTCGCACCGCCCTACTACTACGGCGCTCCGGTGCGCCGCTGGGACCGTGACCACTGGAGACATGACCGCGGACACGGCTGGGGGCATCGCGGCCACGACCGGGACGATTGGGATCGCCGTTGAGCATAAAGTGATCAGCGGCGCTTGCTGCCCCCCAGCAGGCTGCCCAGCACGCCGCGAATGATTTCGCGGCCCACCGTGCTGCCGATGGTGCGCGCGGCCGACTTGGCCAGGGTTTCGAGCATGGAATCCTTGCGGCCCGAGCCGCGCGCCAGGCCACCCAGGCCCTGCCCCAGCGAATCAAGCAGACCGCCGCCTGAACCGGCTGGCGCTCCGGCTGTTGGCGCGGGCGCGGCGGCTTCTGGCGCGGCTTCTACCCGACCTTTGAGCAATTCGTAGGCCGATTCGCGGTCTACCGTTTTTTCATACACCCCCGCCACCAGCGAATTCTGAATCAGCGCCTTGCGTTCCTCGGGGCTGATCGGCCCGATGCGGCTGCCGGGCGCCAGCATCCACACCCGCTCGGTCGGCGTGGGACGGCCCTTTTCGTCGAGTAGCGAGACCAGCGCCTCGCCCACCGCGAGTTCGGTGATGGCCTGCGCCACGTCCAGCCCCGGGTTGGGACGCATGGTGTCGGCCGCGGTTTTCACCGCCTTCTGATCGCGCGGGGTGAAGGCGCGCAGCGCGTGCTGGATGCGATTGCCAAGCTGACCAAGCACGGTGTCGGGAATGTCCAGCGGGTTCTGCGAGACGAAGAACACGCCCACGCCCTTGGAGCGAATGAGCCGCACCACCTGCTCGATTTTTTCCAGCAGCGGTTTGGGCGCATCGTTGAACAGCAGATGCGCCTCGTCGAAGAAAAACACCAGCTTGGGTTGATCGGGATCGCCAATTTCGGGCAGGCGCTCGAACAGCTCGGACAACAGCCATAGCAGAAAAGTCGCATACAGACGCGGCGCCTGATAGAGCTTGTCGGCAGCGAGGATGTTGATCATGCCGCGCCCATTGCCGTCGGTCTGCATCAGATCGTCGATATTGAGCATGGGCTCGCCGAAAAAATGGTCGGCGCCCTGGGTTTCGAGCTGCAACAGCCCGCGCTGGATGGCCCCTACGCTGGCCGCGCTGATGTTGCCGTACTCGGTGGTGAAGCTCGCCGCGTTGTCGCCCACCTCCTGCAGCATGGCGCGCAGGTCTTTCATGTCGAGCAGCAGCAGACCGTTGTCATCGGCGATCTTGAACACCAGGTTGAGCACCCCAGTCTGCGTCTCGTTGAGCTGCAGCAGCCGCGCCAGCAGCAGCGGCCCCATGTCGGAAATGGTGGCGCGGATGGGATGGCCCTGCTCGCCGAACACGTCCCACAGCGTCACCGGGCTGGCGCCGAAAGTAGGCTCGGGCAGGCCGAGGGTCTTGAGCCGTTCGGCCAGCTTGGGGCTCAGACTGCCCGCTTGTGAAATTCCGGTCAGGTCGCCCTTCACATCGGCCATGAACACCGGCGTGCCGATGCGCGAAAACGCCTCGGCCAGCACTTGCAGACTGACCGTCTTTCCGGTGCCGGTAGCGCCGGTGATGAGGCCGTGGCGGTTGGAAAGGCGCGGCAGCAGGTGGCATTGCACCTTGCCGTGCTGGGCGATGAGAATGGGATCGGACATGGCTGTAGCCTGGGTGTGAGGGGGGTCGGGCGCACGGCGCGAAAGTAGAATTCGCAGTCTATCAACGCCCTCGCTGCACGCTGTCACTCTGCCGCAGGGCATCCCTCAGGAGCATCGCACCACCATGGCCGGACATTCCAAATGGGCCAATATCCAGCACCGCAAAGGCCGTCAGGACGAAAAACGCGGCAAGGTCTGGACCAAGATCATCCGTGAAATCTCGGCCGCGGCCCGTCTGGGCGGCGGCGACCCCAACGCCAATCCACGCCTGCGCATGGCGGTGGACAAGGCCAAGGCGGCGAACATGCCCGCCGACACGGTGAAGAAAAATATCGACAAGGCCACTGGCGCGCTCGAAGGCGTTCACTACGAAGAAATTCGCTACGAAGGTTATGGCGTGGGAGGCGCGGCGATCATCATCGACTGCCTTACCGACAACCGCGTGCGCACCGTGGCCGAAGTGCGCCATGCGCTGTCCAAGAACGGCGGCAATCTGGGCACCGAGGGCTCGGTGGCCTTCCAGTTCAGGCATTGCGGACAGTTGGTGTTCGCGCCCGGCGCCTCGGAAGACAAGGTGATGGAAGTGGCGCTGGAGGCTGGAGCGGACGACGTGATCCCCGATGACGACGGCGCCATCGAAGTGCTCACCCCACCGGCCCAGTTCGAAGCCGTGCGCGCCGCGCTCGAAGCCGCCGCGCTGCAGCCGGAACTGGCCGTTATCACCCTGCGCGCCGACAACACAGTCGAGCTTGCGGGCGACGACGCCGAAAAGATGCAGAAACTCATCGACGCCCTGGAAGACCTTGACGATGTGCAAGAGGTCTATCACAACGCCGCCTTCGCCTAAACAGCCGCATTCACCATGAAACTCCTCGTCATCGGTTCCGGCGGACGTGAACACGCCATTGCCTGGAAGCTGGCGCAATCGCCCCGCGTACAGACGGTCTATGTCGCGTCGGGCAACGGCGGCACCGCGCTCGATTCCCGGCTGGAGAATCTGCAGGTGGCCAACGCCGAAGAACTGGCAGCGTTCTGCGTGCGCGAAAAAATCGCCTACACCGTGGTCGGGCCCGAAGCACCGCTGGCCGCAGGCATCGTCGATGGCTTTCGCGCCCGCGGCCTGAAAATTTTCGGCCCGACCCGCGCCGCAGCCCAGCTCGAAAGCTCCAAGGCCTTCTCCAAGGACTTCATGGCGCGGCACCGCATCCCCACCGCAGCCTATGCCACGTTCGAAGACGCTAGAGCGGCCCATGCCTATGTGGACGAACACGGCGCGCCCATCGTCGTCAAGGCCGATGGCCTGGCTGCGGGCAAGGGTGTGGTGGTGGCGCAGACGACGGCTGAAGCCCACGCCGCCATCGACGACATGCTGCAGGCCAACCGCTACGGCGTGCAGCACAATGCGGGCCGCGCACGCGTGGTCATCGAAGAGTTTTTGCAGGGCGAGGAAGCCAGCTTCATCGTCATGGTCGATGGTCTGCATGTGCTCGCGCTGGCCTCCAGCCAGGATCACAAACGTCTGCTCGACGGCGACAACGGCCCCAACACCGGCGGCATGGGCGCCTACTCACCAGCGCCCGTGGTCACGCCCGAGATTCACGCGCGGGTGATGCGCGAAATCATCCAGCCCACCGTCAAGGGCATGGCAGCCGACGGCATTCCCTTCACCGGCTTTCTCTACGCCGGACTGATGATCAACGCCCAGGGCCGCGCCAAGACGCTGGAATTCAATTGCCGCATGGGCGACCCGGAAACCCAGCCCATCATGGCCCGCCTCAAGAGCGACCTCTCGGTGGTGTTCGAGAAAGCCATCGCCGGGCAGCTCGATCAGGTGGAACTGGAGTGGGACCGCCGCACCGCGCTGGGTGTGGTACTCGCCGCGCACGGCTACCCTGAAAGCCCGCGCAAAGGCGACGCGATCACCGGCATCCCGCCCGAAACGGCCGACTGCATCACCTTCCACGCAGGGACCACGCTCGACGCGCAGGACGTGCTGCGCACCTCGGGCGGTCGGGTGCTGGCCGTCACCGCGCTGGGCGATTCGCCGCGCATTGCGCAGCAGCGGGCTTACGAGGCCGTCAACACGATTCACTTCGACGGCATGCAATGCCGCCGCGACATCGGCTGGCGGGCGATCAGCAAACGCTGAACACAGCTCACCTGACAGGATGGGCTGACAGGGCGAGCTTCGGCGGTGCTCTGCTGCGGCATCCGTCAGCGCTTCCCGCCCCCGCTGCTGGCCAGCAGATGATCCAGCCTGGCATCGCCATACACACGCAACACCTCCGCAATCACCACCTGATAACCGTCGAGCCATCGCGATTGCGCAGCTTTCGCCTGCAAATGCGCCGGATGTTCCATGAGGCCCTGCAGCGCTTCCAGCGAGTCCCAGTCATACACCGTAGAAACCAGCCCCGAAGCACGGTTTTCCCAAGCGTCCTCCCCGAGATATCCCGGCATGGCCCGCGCCGCCGCGGCAAACGTCTCATCGAGTTGATGAAACGCGTCGTCGAACTGCTTCTTTGCAAAGATGAAAGTTGCCGAGTACATGGGTTGAAGTCCTGTCGTTCGTCTTGGCAAACGCAGCAAATTCTCACCCCAGGCGTTGAACCGAGGTGTGCGCCTGCAATTCATCCAGCCCGGCTGGGTCGAACAGCTCGGTGCCGGGCTGCTGAGAAGTGCCGCTGCCGCAGGCCAGGGCGAGGCGTAGGGCGTCGGCGGGTGCGGCCTGGCGCGAGAGGGCGGCGACCAAACCGCCGACCATCGAATCGCCCGCGCCGACGGTGGACGCCACCGCCACCTCGGGCGCGTGGCCGATATAGGTCTCGGCGCCTACCAGCACCGCGCCTTCGCCGCCGAGAGAGACGCAGACCCACTCCACGCCTTGCGCATTGAGCGCGCGGGCCTCGCGGATGACGTCGTCCCGCGTGGGCAGGGGGTGGCCAACGAGCTGTTCGAGTTCGAAGCGGTTGGGCTTGATGAGGAAGGGCCGGGCGGCCACTGCCTGCGCCAGCGCCTCGCCCTGCGCGTCCACCACGGGCTTTGCGCCTTGGGCACGCAGGGCGGTGCAAAGGTCGGCGTAGTAGCCACGCGGCACGCCAGGAGAACGCGAGCCGGTGAGCACCGCGTAGCCATTGCGGGTGAGCGCGAGCACTTCGGCGCTGATGCGGTCCAGCGTCGCTGCGTCGATCACCGGCCCGGCGGCGCTGACCTCGAACTGGGCACGCGGCTGGCGCTGCTGCAAGGTGGTGTTGATGCGGGTTTCGCCGTCGATGCGCACCAGATGGGGATGGTCGATCTGCCCGGTGATCAGTCGCTCGAACAGCATGCCGATTTCGCCCGCCACGGTAGCGCAAGCCCATGCCGGAATGCGCAGCCGCTTGAGCGCGCGTGCCACGTTGATGCCGTTGCCGCCCGGATCAAGTCGCGTGGCGGTGGCGTGAACCTTCTGGTCTTCGATCAGTTGCGGGATGTCGTAGCTCACGTCCACGCAGGGATTGAGCGTGAGGGTGACGATGGGCGGCATGTCGGCCTGAACGGGGGTCATGCGGGTTCCTCTGGGCGATGCTCTGAACCATAACCGCCGCCGCCGGGCGTTTGGATGACAAACACATCTCCGGGCTGCATTTCTGCACTGGCGCAAGCGGGCAGCGGCTCGATGCGGCCGTCGGCGCGTTCGATCTGGTTGATGCCCACGGCGCCGGGTGCGCCGCCCGCCATGCCGAAGGCCGGCACGCGGCGGCCGTTGGAGAGAATGCCTGCGGTCATCGGCTCCAGAAAGCGGATGCGTCGCACGCCGCCGTTGCCGCCGCGCCAGCGCCCGGCGCCGCCCGAACCGGCGCGGATGGCGAAGCTCTCCAGCCGCACCGGGTAGCGCCATTCCAGCACTTCGGGGTCGGTCAGGCGGGAGTTGGTCATATGGGTCTGCACCACGGAGACGCCGTCGAAGCCGTCGGTCTGCTGGCCCTGCGCGTCGAACACGCCTCCCGCGCCGGAGCCGCCCGCGATGGTCTCGTAATACTGATGCTGCGCGTTGCCGAAGGTGAAGTTGTTCATGGTGCACTGGCTTGCGGCCTGCACGCCCAGTGCGCCGAACAGCGCATTGGTCACGCACATGCTGACTTCCACATTGCCCGCCACCACGGCGGCTGGCGGGCGCGGCGCCAGCATGGAGCCCTCGGGCACGATGAGATGCAGGGGCTTGAGGCAACCGGCGTTGAGCGGAATGTCGTCGTCCACCAGGCAGCGAAAAACGTACAGCACTGCCGCCACGGTGACGGCCTTGGGCGCGTTGAAGTTGTCGGGCTGCTGCGGCGAAGTGCCGGTGAAGTCGATCTCGGCTTCGCGCCGCTCGCGGTTGACGCGGATGCTCACGCTGATGCGCGCGCCGCTGTCGAGCTCCAGGCTGAACGCGCCGTCGTGCAGCGCGCCGATCACCCGGCGCACCGCGGCCTCGGCGTTGTCCTGCACATGCTGCATATAGGCGCGCACCACGTTCAGGCCATAGTCGGCCACGAGTTTGCGCAGTTCATGCGCGCCGGTCTGGTTGGCCGCGATCTGGGCCTTGAGGTCGGCAAGGTTCTGTTGCGGATTGCGCGCCGGCCAGCGTCCGCCAGACAGCAGCGCCAGCACCTCGGCTTCGCGCAGGCGGCCTGCGTCCACCAGCTTGAAGTTGTCGATCACCACGCCTTCTTCAAGAATGCTGCGCGAGAACGGCGGCATGGAGCCGGGGGTGATGCCGCCGATGTCGGCATGGTGGCCGCGCGAACCCACAAAAAACAGCACCTCGCGCCCGGCGGCGTCGAACACCGGCGTGACCACGGTGACATCGGGCAGATGCGTGCCGCCGTGATAGGGGTCGTTGAGCATGAACACATCGCCGGGCCGCATGCTGGCGCGGTTTTCGCGGATGACCGTCTGGATGCTCTCGCCCATCGACCCCAAATGCACCGGCACATGCGGCGCGTTCGCGATGAGCTGGCCCTGCGCGTCGAACAGCGCGCAGGAAAAGTCCAGCCGCTCCTTGATGTTGACCGACACGGCGGTGTTCTGCAGTTGCACGCCCATCTGCTCGGCGATGTGCATGAACTGGTTGTTGAATAGCTCCAGCCGCACCGGGTTGACCGCGGTGTCATCGTCGCGCGCGCGGGTCTGAGCGGCCTGGCGGTGCAGTTCCACATGACCTGCCGCAGTGATGCGGGCGCTCCAGCCGGTCGCGACGAGCAGGGTGGTGTGGGCATCAGCGAGCAGCGCGGGGCCAGCGACATGCTGGCCCGGGTGACACTCGGCGCGCCGCACCAGCACGGTGTCTTGCCAGCGGCCGCCGATGAACACGGGCAGCCGGGCGTGGGTCGGCATGACGCCCGTCACTTCCGTCTGCAGCGCCTCGTGCTGCAGCGGCGCGCCGCCGCCAGCGGCCTCCACCGACAGCGCCTCGACCACCAGGCCGCGCTCGGGCATGTGGTGGGCATAACGCTGCAGGTACTGCCGCTCGAATTCGGCCCGCATCGCCCCCGCATCGGCCAACGCCACCGGCAGCGCGCTATCGCTGCCTGCATAGCGCAACAGCACGCTAGCCCGCAGGCGGATGCTGCCGGCGTCCACGCCCTGCGCCTGCAGCTCTTGCCGGGCCTGCGCCGCCAGCGCGTCGCGCAAGTCGTGCAGGCGCGGCAGCAGGTCGTCGTGCAGCGGCGCTTCCACGCTGCGCTGCTGCATGGCGGTCTGCTCGGCCAGCCCCATGCCGTAGGCGGACAGCACCCCGGCGAAGCGATGGATGAACACTCGCTCCATGCCCAGCGCATCGGCCACGCTGCAGGCATGCTGCGCTCCTGCGCCGCCAAAACATTGCAGGGTGTAGCGCTCCACGTCATAGCCGCGCGCCAGCGAAATGCGTTTGATCGCCCCGGCCATGGCCTGCACCGCAATGGCGAGATAGCCCTCGGCCACGTCCTCCGGGGTTTGCGGCTGGCCGGTGTCGCGGGCGATGCGCGCGGCCAGTGCGGTGAAGCGCTCGCGCACCACGTCGGCGTCCAGCGGGGCGTCGGCCTGCGGCCCGAACACAGACGGAAAGTGCTCGGGGCGAATGCGGCCGAGGATCACATTCGCATCGGTGACGGTCAGCGGCCCGCCGCGGCGATAGCTGGCCGGCCCGGGGTTGGCCCCCGCCGAGTCGGGCCCGACGCGCAGACGCGCGCCATCGAAGTGCAGGATGGAACTGCCCCCCGCCGCCACGGTATGGATGTGCAGCATGGGCGCGCGCACCCGCACCCCGGCCACCTGGGTGTCAAAAACGCGCTCGAACTCGCCCGCGTAATGCGACACGTCGGTCGAGGTGCCCCCCATGTCAAAACCGATGACCTTGGCATGGCCCGCCTGCTCCGCCGTGCGCGCCATGCCGACGATGCCGCCTGCCGGGCCAGACAGAATCGCATCCTTGCCGCGCAAGGCAACGCCGGGCCGTCCCAAGTTGCCTTGCTCCCCTCGGGGGACGGGCTGAGCGTTGCTCAGCCCAAGAGGTTGTCCCGCCGCGTGCGCCTCGGTCAGCCCGCCGCTGGACTGCATGAACAGCAGCTTCACCCCCGGCATTTCGGCGGCCACCTGATCGACATAGCGCCGCAGAATGGGCGAGAGATAGGCGTCGACCACCGTGGTGTCGCCCCGCGAGACAAACTTCATCAGCGGGCTGGTTTCGTGTGAGGTGCTCACCTGCGTGAAGCCGACTTCGCGAGCGATGCGCGCCGCAGCAAGCTCATGCGCCGTCTCACGCCAGCCGTGCATGAATACGATCGCCGACGCACGCAGCCCGGCGTCGAAGGCATCCTGCAGATCGCGCCGCAAGGCCTCGGCATCGAGCGGCTGCAGCACAGCGCCATCCGCGCCCACACGTTCCTGCGCCTCGATTACCCGGCTGTAAAGCAGCTCGGGCAACACGATGCGGCGGTCAAATAGTCTGGGACGGTTTTGGTACGCAATGCGCAGCGCATCGCGAAAGCCGCGCGTGGTGACCAGCACCACCGGCTCGCCCTTGCGCTCCAGCAGCGCATTGGTCGCCACCGTCGTGCCCATGCGCACGCTCTCCACCTGCTCCGGCGTGATCAAAGCCCCCTGCGGCAACCCCAGCAGTAGGCGTATGCCCGCCACCGCCGCATCGCGGTATTGCTCCGGGTTTTCCGACAGCAGCTTGTGCGCCACCAAACCCCCATCGGGCCGCCGCGCGACGATGTCGGTGAACGTGCCGCCGCGGTCGATCCAGAATTGCCAGCGGG
>DZDA01000041.1 GCA_022730375.1 Thiomonas intermedia | reverse complement strand
GCGGGCGGGTAGCAGGGTTGTATGTGACGGTGTTGGGGTTGGGAGGGGCGCTGGGCCTGGGCCTTTGTTGATGATTGAGATTGGCACAAGTGGTGTCCTGCCTTTCGTCGCGTGTGCGGTTCTGCTTGCGGCTGCGGTGATCCCTTTGCTCGGGATTCAGATCCCACAGGAGAAGTCCGGGGAGAGCCAGAAACCGACTCGGCATGCCGCCGCGATCCTGATGGTGTTTCCAGGTTTGATCGTTGTGGGTCTATCCGCGGGCTTTGCGGATCACGGACCACAGGGTCTGCTTCCGCCCTTCGCTCTGGAGATGGGAGCCACGGTCCACGCCGTGTCGCTGATGCTGTTCGCCATGGCTTTGGGACGCGCACTGTTCGTGGTACCGATCGGCATGCTGGCGGCCCGTAGTTCTGCGGAGCGCGTGTTGGCCGGCTGTGCGGCAGCGACAGCGGTCCTGGTCACCGGCGTTTACCTCGTCTGGGCCCATGCGCAGGTGGTTCTGGTTCTCTGGTTCGCCCTTGGCGCCTTGTTCGATGCCTTCTATGCCTTGGGCATGACCTGGATCGGCCATCGCATCCCGGCGCCGGACCTTCCAGCGGCGAACACGGCCTTCGTGGTGCTACACAGCCTGGGCGGGTTTGGAGGGGCGGCGTTGCTGGGCGCGGCAATGGATTGGTGGGGACCATCGGGCTATCCGCTCACGGTCGCCGTCGTGTCAGCGATGGTGACGATATTGGCGATGGCATCTGTCGCCCGCGCGTTGGAAAAGCGACTCGACTGAGGCGCGCCTGAACCATGGGCCATGTCACGGCACTGACGCGAGCCAAACATCTCCCAACATCTCCTGCAGCAACCACGCGCACCCGCCGGCCCCAGGCGATGCCGCCGGGACCAGACTGCGTCCACATGCACTGCTTTCGGCCAGCCCCGCACCTGCAGTTGTTGCAGCGTCGTGCCGGCGAAGCGATCCACTAACCAACGCGGCAACCGTGCCCAGCCCAGACCCCACTGCGCCAACTCCATCAGGCCACGCGCCATCAGCGAGGAGCGGCTTGTCGTGAATCGGCACGATACCTCGCATCGGCCAGAAGGGGGTAGGCCATGTCGCCATGACAACGCCGCACCACCACCGCTCGAAAGACGCATGGGCAGCCCGAAGCCGGTACCGTTTTTTTTGACTTGCGTCGCGCTTGCGTTGTGACATCCTTGGCGTCCAGGAGGAACTGAAGCCATGTACCCGATCAAGGACTATCCCAACCCGATCACCCACGAGTTGATCGATCTCGCCGCCGAATACGGACAATCTCTTGAGTTTGCCAAGGATCCCAAGGTTCGGGGAGATGCCCGGCGGTTTGTGCGGTTCCGCTTCACGAACCGTCCCGAGATGCGGGCGTTCGAGCGGTTCGTGCTCGATCACGGCTTCCAGGCGACGCTGCAGGTGGACGAGGACGAGGGCAGCGACGTGTACACGATGATGTGTCGTGCCGAGGTGGATTGATGACCTACAAGCCGCTCAAGTCCGCTTATCCCATGCGCTAATGGGCGCTGATCGGCCGACGAGGCGTCGGCAAGACCGCGCTCCTCGGGGCAATGCGCCAGACCATGCTGATGATCAACGCCGACCGGCATGCGCAGGTCTCACCAACCGCCGCGTCAAGGTCTGCCTGCTCAGTGACGATGCGCAAGATATGAGCGATCCGCTGCGCACACATGCCATCCTCCGGGCAAAGGTGCGGGCGGCTGCCGAACCGCGGCCTTCGACTCGGTCTCACACAGATCACCGCGCACAAGAGCAAGGGCCTCAAGTTCGGGGCGCCTGGTCGGCAGCGACCTCCTCGATCTCCACGATGCCCCGGTCTGTGGCGCAATCGAGTGCCGAGTGATCGATGCCGCCCAACGCGTCGCTGAAAGCACCGAAGAATCCGCCTCCTTTTGGCGCCATGGACTGCCACGCTAAAGGTGAAATGTTGAAGTCGTCAAACCGTAACCCGACGCAAGCCAACTGCCGCGACTCGTCTGATGCCCCAAATAAAGATAGCCATCACCGAGACGGTCTCACCGGTCTATGTTGGGCTAGATGCGCTGGAATTGCTGACAACCCTGTCCGCGTCAACGATTCAGGGCATGATCGCTCGCGATGAATTCCCGAAGCCCAGAGAGCTATCCAAACGTCGTGTGGCGTGGCTATATCGGGAAATCATTGAATGGGCTGAGATGCGCCCAGTCTCCCATATTCCTCCGCCTCCGAATACGGCGGGCGGTGGGAGGCGATCCACTATCGCTTCGCGACATCCTCAAGATAGTTCGAAAGCTCCGTAAGCCACCTTTTACGCTCCTTGTCGAAGGAGTAGCGGTTGTAGGTGCCTTCGACGCCTTCAAGCATGTGACCAAGGATCACCTCACCCACATCTCTTGGACAGCCGAGCGATGCGAGGTAGGTCCTCGCCGATCGTCGCAAGTCGTGTGGCGCCCAGTTTTCAACCGGTAGACGAACTCTCTGTTGATCTGGGTGGGTTCGGCTGTAAGGCATGTGGAAATACACGGCCACTCCCGCCGACTTCTGCGGAAAATACCCCATTTTGCTATTGGACGGAAACAAGTAGCCATCACCGTAGGCCTCCTTGCGCCGCCGTACGACCTCTGCGGCGCGCCCGATCAAGGGGACGCGCTGATCGTCGGCATCGTCTCGGTGGGCGTTCTTTGTCTTGCGTTTCGGAATGGTCCACCAAAGGTCATCCCCCTCATCGGCGACTTCCCGGCCCTCGATCTTCTCGATTTCTGCGCCACGGACCGCCGTCCAGAGATAGAGCGTCAACATGTCCTCGACATTCTTCGAGAAATTGGGTAACCAGCGAATGATCTTGCCGATTTCATCCGGACTGAGGACGCGTTTCGTCACGCCAGATTTGACGCCCAGCTTCGCGCGCCCTTTGGACTTGAGCTTGCCGCGGAGCACCGAACGCCACCAATTTGGCGTGGTCTCCGGAAGGTCGCCGGAATCCAGGCAGTAGTCCCAGGCCGCCCCCAATTCCTTGCGCAGGATCGCCGCCTGCACTGGGATGTGGTCGAATTGCTTGATATGAGCGAATGCGATCTTACGGGTGACTGTGGCGGCATCGTGGTCGGCAATGCCAAGGAGCATCGTATCGAACGTGCGACGAATCTCCACCCTCCCCTTTTCGGCACGATTTTTGATGTGCCCTTTCAGGTAGATATCGCAAACATCGCGTACCGTTGGGCTCTGGCATTTGCCCGGTGCTGGCCGATCTACGCCCCGTTGCCGTTTTCGCTCAATCGATGGGTCGGCACCGTCATCGCGGCGCTGCCGGAGCACTTCCCATTGCGCAACGGCCGCGTGATAGGACATCGCTGGCCACCAACCCAGTTTCACTTGCCGCATTCGTTCGTCGACCGGGCTTTTGTATCGATAGGTCCAGGTTCGTCGGGTCATGGACGCAGTGAGGCGCAACCCCGGATGATCTTCAAATGTCATGTGCTCCCCCGGCAGGAGCATACGAGCTGCGCGTGCGTCAAATCCCATAA
This sequence comes from Thiomonas intermedia, assembly GCA_022730375.1. GTDB lineage: Bacteria > Pseudomonadota > Gammaproteobacteria > Burkholderiales > Burkholderiaceae_C > Thiomonas > Thiomonas intermedia_C. Next base: position 16,396 of record DZDA01000041.1, on the reverse strand, counting down.
TTGGCAGAGAGGTCAGCGTAGGTTTTTTCTGGAAGGCGAAATTTTTGGCGTAACTTTTTCATCAACGTCCAAAAAAGCTACGCCTAAATCATAAGTGCAGAGGCGTGTCGCTGGGCGTTGTTACGATTTCTCAGGCCCTTGCCGCATGCCCGATATGTTGAAAAATCCTTTTATTGACAATAACTTAGAAAATTTCATCAAGGAAATCAATTGAGTAGCATTTCCGCGCACACCCCTCTGATACAGCAATACCTGCGCATGAAGGCGGAGCATCCGGACGCCCTGCTGCTTTGCCGCATGGGCGACTTTTACGAGTTGTTCTATGCCGACGCGGAAAAGGCCGCGAGGCTGCTCGACATCACGCTGACCCGGCGCGGACAGTCGGCGGGCGAGCCGGTCATCATGGCCGGGGTGCCGGCGCAGGCGCTCGATGGCTATCTGGCCAAGCTGGTCAAGCTCGGCGAGTCGGCGGCGATTTGCGAGCAAATTGGCGATCCGGCGCTGGCCAAGGGCCTAGTCGAACGCCGCGTGGTGCGGGTGGTCACCCCGGGCACGCTCACCGAGCAGGCGCTGCTCGACGACAAGCGTGACGCCATTCTGCTGGCTATTGCGCCGCCGAAATTGGCTCGCGGCGAATGGGGGCTGGCGTGGATGGCGCTGACCGGCGGCGGCCTCACCCTGGCGCAGTGTGAAGCGGCCGCCCTGCCCGACTGGCTGGCCCGCGTCGCTCCCGCCGAGGTTTTGTGGCCGCAGCACCAAAGCCTGCCGAACGAAACCCAGTGGCCCTACACGACCGAGCGACCGGACTGGCATTTCGACGCCGCGCTTGGTCTACGTAAGCTCTGCGCGCAGTTGCAGGTGGCGCATCTCGACGGGTTCGGCGCGCAAGCCCTGAGCGCATCACACGCCGCTGCTGCCGCCCTGCTGACCTACGCCGAGCAGACCCAGGGCGGCACGCTGCCCTTGCTGGCCGATCTCCGCGTCGAGCGGGCCGAACACAGTCTGCGGCTGGACGCCGTGGCCCGCCGAAATCTGGAGATTCTGCAACCCTTGCGTGGTGAAGACAGCCCCACGCTGTTTTCCCATCTCGACAGCTGCCAGACCGCGGCGGGCAGCCGCCTGCTGCGCGACTGGCTGCAGGCCCCGCCGTGTGACGCCAACGTCGCCCGCGCGCGCCACGCCGCTTTGCAGTCTCTGATCGATGGCGATTTGGAGGCGTTGCGCGGCAGCCTGCGCGGCATGGCCGATCTGGAGCGCATTGCCGCGCGCATCGCGCTGAAGCAGGCCAAGCCGCGCGAACTGTCGGCGTTGCGCGACGGTCTGCAGCGCCTGCCTGCACTGCGTCGCCAAGCGGCCGCGTTCGAGCGCTGCGCCTTGCTGCAAAACATCGATGCGCAGCTTGATCTGCCGCCCGAACCCGCCGCATTGCTGCAACACGCCATCGCAGCCGAACCGGCGCTGAATCTGCGCGATGGCGGTGTGATCGCCGCCGACTTCGATGCCGAACTCGACGAACTCCGCGCCATCGACACCGACTGCGGCAGCTTTCTCATGGAGCTGGAACAGCGCGAACGCGCGCGCACCGGCATCGCCAACCTGCGGGTGCAATACAACAAGGTTCACGGGTTTTTCATCGAAGTCACCCACGGCCAGACCGACAAAGTGCCCGACGACTATCGCCGTCGGCAGACGCTCAAAGGCGCCGAGCGCTACATCACCCCGGAACTCAAGGCTTTCGAGGACAAGGCGCTTTCCGCGCAAGATCGCGCACTGGCGCGCGAGAAAGTCTTGTTCGAGGACATCATCGAAGCGCTGCAGCCCGCGCTGGCCGATATCCGCCGCGCCGCGCAGGCCGTCGCCCTACTCGACACCCTGGCCGCCCTGGCCGAACGCGCGAGCACCTTCGGCTGGGTCTGCCCCGAGTTCATCGAGACGCCGGGCATCGACATCGTGGGCGGTCGCCATCCGGTCATCGAGAGCCGGGTCGACCGCTTCATTCCCAACGATTGCCAGCTCGACGAACAGCGCCGCCTGCTCATCCTCACCGGGCCGAACATGGGCGGCAAATCCACCTATATGCGGCAGACCGCGCTGATCGCCCTGCTCGCCTACCTCGGCAGCTATGTCCCGGCGCGCAGCGCTCGGATCGGCCCGCTGGACGCGATTTTCACCCGCATCGGCGCCTCCGACGATCTGGCCGGCGGGCAATCGACCTTCATGGTCGAAATGGCCGAAACCGCGGCGATTCTGCGGCAGGCCACGCCACGCAGCCTGGTGTTGATGGACGAGGTCGGGCGCGGCACTTCCACCTTCGACGGCCTCGCGCTAGCCGCGGCCATTGCCGCGCAGTTGCACGACCGCAACCGCAGTCTCACCCTGTTCGCCACGCATTACTTTGAGTTGACGGACCTGGTGCTGCGCCACCCGCAGGCCGCCAATGTGCATGTGGGCGCAGCAGAAACACCGCAGGGCATTGTGTTTCTGCACGAGGTGCGCGAGGGGCCGGCCAGCCGCAGCTATGGCGTGCAGGTCGCCCAGTTGGCGGGGGTGCCGCCTGCCGTCATCCGCGACGCCCGCAAGCGGCTCGATGCGCTGGAACGCCAGCATCAGCAACAGGAGGCGCAGCTCGATCTGTTTGCCGCTTCTGCAGAGATTGCCGAAGCAGAGCCAGTGTCAGCCTCCACGCACGAGGCACTGATCGAGGCGCTCGATGACACCGATCCCGACACCCTCACGCCGCGCCAGGCGCTTGAAACCCTCTACCGTCTCAAGGCCCTGCGGGAAGCAGAGTGACGCGGCTCAAATCCGCTCGATCAGCGCGTAGGCCGAGTGGTTGTGGATGGACTCAAAGTTCTCCGCCTCGGCCACGTAATGCCCGATGCGCGGATCGGCATTGAGCCGGGCGGCGATATCACGCACCAGATCCTCGACGAATTTTGGATTTTCGTAGGCGTGCTCGGTGACGTATTTTTCGTCCGGGCGCTTGAGCAAGCCCCAGATCTCGCACGACGCCTCTTCCTCGGCAATGCGGATGAGTTCTTCCAACGCCACCGGCTGTAGCAGTTCGGCCGTGATGGTGATGTGCGAGCGCTGGTTGTGCGCGCCGTAATCCGAGATTTCCTTCGAGCACGGACACAGCGATTTCACCGGCACCATGACCTTGGCGGTCAGCTTGAGTTGATCGCCGCGCGCTTCCGCGATCCACCCCGCCTCGTAATCGAGCAGGCTTTGCACGCCCGAGACTGGCGCGGTCTTGCGCAGAAACAGCGTGAAGGCGAATTCCAGACGCCCCGCCGTGGCGTTGAGCTTGGGCAGCATTTGCCGGGTGAGCGTGGCAAACGCCTGCGCGTCCATCGCCTCGGGCATGGCCTCGAGCAGCTCGACGAAGCGCGACATATGCGTGCCCTTTTTCTCGGCGGGCAGCGCCACGTCGGCCGTTACCTGGGCGATGCTCGGGTGGATGCTGCCGTCACGCAGACGCACGTTGAGGGGATAGCGCAAGCCCTTGACCCCGACCCGCTGGATCGCGATATGGCGCTCGTCCACAGTGCTCTGGATATCGGGAATGGCTTCAAAGGGTTTGTTCATGGGATGACGGGTGGGGCTGCGCCGATGGGATTCGGTCTCGCCCGCCCGGGGCATAGTTGAGAAAAGTTCTCGGATTATCCCGGACTGTGCACATCCTTGCCCGGTTTGCGGAAATGGTTGCGCTCAGCCGCGCTGCGGCAGCACCCGCAGCAGCAGAAACAGCAACGCCGCCGCGACCACCATGGCCGGCCCCGAGGGCAGGTCGGAATGCAGTGAGGCCAGCAGCCCCAGCAAGACGGCGACAGCGCCAATTGCGGCCGCGCCCAGCGCCATCTGTACCGGCGTGCGTGCCAGTCGCCGCGCCGCCGCCGCCGGGATGATGAGCATGGCGACGGTGAGCAAAATGCCCACGAGCTTCATCGCCAGCGCGACGAAAACCGCCAGCACCAGCATGAACGCCAGTTGCAGCCCTTTCACCCGCCGCCCCTCGACGGCGGCGAGTTCTTCATGCACAGTGAGCGCCAGCAAGCCCTGCCACAGCCAGGCCAGCAAAGACAGTCCCACGACGTCGATCAGGAGGATCCAGCCCAAATCTGCCGCCCTGAGTGCCAGGATGTCGCCGAACAGATAAGAGAACAGATCGACGCGCACGTCCTCCATGAAGGCCAGCACCACCAAGCCCAGCGCCAGACTGGTGTGCGCCAGCAGGCCGAGCAGCGTGTCTTCGGCAATGCCTTCAGCCGGTTGTCGCCGCGCCAGAACGAGGGCGATGACCACGCTCACCGCGAGCACGCCGATGACCGGATCGAGGTGCAGCAGCAGCCCCAGCGCCACGCCCAGAAAAGCCGAGTGCGCCAGCGTCTCGCCGAAGTAGGCCATCCGGCGCCACACCACAAAGCAACCCAGCGGCCCCGCCAGCAGCGCCACGCCCACGCCGCCGATCAGTGCGCGCCAGACGAAATCAGGCAGCAGGAATTCAGTCATGGTGCGTCCGTCCTTCGGCTTCATCGGACACGATATTGCCGTGCAGGTCGTGATGATGATCGTGGTGATGACGATAGACCGCCAGCCCGGTCAGATCGCGCCCGAAGAGTCGCAGGTATTCCGGATGCACGCTGATGTCTTCCGGCCGCCCCACGCAGCACACATGGCGCTCCAGGCAAACCACCTCGTCGGTGGCTGCCATGACCAGATGCAGGTCGTGCGAAATCAGCAGCACGCCGCAACCTGATGAGTCACGCAGGCGGGCGATCAACGCATAGAACTCCTGCTGACCCTGCACATCGAGCCCTTGCGCCGGTTCGTCGAGCACCAGCAAATCGGGCTGACGCAGCATCGCCCGAGCGAGCAGAACCCGCTGCATTTCTCCGCCGGAAAGCGCCCGGAGCGGTCGTCGCAGCAGATCGTCTGCTCCGTTATCGGCCAGCCGCTGCTCGCGCTGCTGCTCGGTACTCGGGCCCGCCAGACGCAGAAAACCATCCACATCCATCGGCAGGCTGGGCGGCGGGGTGAAACGCTGCGGCACATAGCCCACTCGCAGGCCGCTGCGACGCCGCACCACGCCGCGATTCGCTGCAATCAAGCCGAGCAGCACACGCACCAGCGTGGTCTTGCCCGCACCATTCGGGCCGACCAGCGTCACGATCTGGCGTGGCAGTACGCGCAGGCTCACATCGGTGAGCAGCGCATTGCCGTGGCGCTGCACATGGATGCCCTCGAGGGCGATGAGAGGTTCTGTAGGAGGCACGTGCGTTATTTTCTGCTGCAAGTGTTATATTGTAACAAATACTTTCTCAACGTCATCGCTCAAAATGATCTTTTTACGACGCCTTTTATCAATTTCGGTCATCCTCGTTGCAACCCTGGCCCCATTGGGCGCGCAGGCTGAAACGCCGCGGGTCGCGGTGAGCATCAAACCCGTGGCCGATCTGGTGGCGGCCGTCATGGCCGGGGTGGGCAAACCCACGGTGCTGATTCCGCCGGGAAATTCGCCCCACACCTATGCCTTCAAGCCCTCTGAGCGAGCCAGCGCCGAACAGGCGCAGCTTCTGTTCTGGATCGGGCCCGACGTCGAGCCAGCGCTGACCAAGATCACCAAGGCGCTGCCCAAATCGACCCAGGTGGTCACTCTTTCCACCCAGCCCGGCATGGACTTGCTGCCCGCGCGCACGGGCGGCGACTGGGAGCGCAAGCGCCCTGCCCCGAAACTGGCGGTGTCGCACGACCACGGCGACGAGCATGACCACGGCAGCGAACATGACCCTATGCACACCGGCAGCTTCGATGGCCACCTCTGGCTGTCGCCCACCAACGCCAAGGTCATCGTGCGCAGCGCGGCCCGCGCGCTGACGGCGAAAGACCCGCAACATGCGGCGCAATACCAGGCCAATGCAGAGCAAGCGATGCAGCGCATCGATGCAATGACGGCGGAACTCACCGCGCAACTCGCCCTGGTCAAAAGCAAGCCGTTCATCGTGTTTCACGACGCTTATCAATACTTCGAACATGCCTTCGGGCTGCGTGCGGTCGGCTCGATTCTGGTCAGCCCAGACGCCATGGCCAATGCGCGACGCGTGAGTCAGATGCGCGACAAGATCAAGTCGCTGGGCGTGGTCTGCGTGTTTGCCGAGCCGCAGTTTGAACCGCGTCTGGTGCAGACCTTGATCGAGGGAACCCGGGCGCGAGTCGGCACGCTCGACCCGCTCGGCGCCAAGGGCCCGTTGGGCCTAGAAGGCTATACCCAGCTGATGCGCAATCTGGCGAATAACCTCGGCCAGTGCCTCGGCGCACCGTGAGGTTTTATTCGTTGGCCGCACGCTGACGGCCTGCGGGATGAAGCAAGGCGCCAAAGCGTTTGCGCACGCTCGCGGCAATGCCCGCGGCGTCCAGCCCGATGTCGGTGGTGATCTGCACGGGGTCGCCGTGTTCGAGCCAGGCGTCGGGCAGACCGAGGTTGAGCACCGGAATCTGAACGCCCGCCTCCTGCAAGGCCTCCAGACAGGCCGAACCCGCCCCGCCACTGACCACCCCTTCTTCCACGGTGACCAGGGCATCGTGGCTGCTTGCAGCAGCCAGCAGCGCCGCCGTATCGAGCGGTTTCACAAAGCGCATATTGATCACGCTGGCGTCGAACTCTTCAGCCGCCTGTAACGCGGCGTAGAGCACCGGGCCGAAAGCGAGTATGGCGATGCGCTGCCCCGGCTTGGCGGCACTGGCGCGCCGCGGCTGCGATTTCCCCCAGGGCAATTCGGTAAGCGCGGTCTGCACGGCCACGCCGGCGCCGCTGCCGCGCGGGTAGCGCACGGCCGCAGGGCCATCGTGGCGGTAGGCCGTGGTGAGCAATTGCCGACATTCGTTTTCGTCAGCCGGGGCGAGCACGCTGAGATTGGGCACGCAGCGGAGAAAAGGAATGTCGAAAGCGCCGGTATGCGTTGCCCCGTCCGCCCCCACCACACCGGCCCGGTCCACCGCGAACATCACGGGCAGATTCTGAATGGCCACATCGTGAATCACCTGGTCGTAGCCGCGCTGCAGGAAGGTGGAATAGATCGCCACCACCGGTTTCATGCCCTCGCAAGCCAGACCGGCAGCAAAGGTGACTGCGTGCTGCTCGGCAATGCCCACATCGAAATAACGCTGCGGAAAGCGCTCGGCAAACTCGACCAGGCCGGAGCCCTCGCGCATGGCCGGCGTGATGCCCACCAGACGCGCGTCGGCCTGCGCCATGTCGCATAGCCACTGGCCGAACACCTGGGTGAAGGTGGGCGACTTGCCGGGCTTGCCGGGCGCCAGCCCCACGGCCGGATCGAAACGTCCCGGGCCGTGATAGGCCACCGGATCGGCCTCGGCCAGCTTGTAGCCCTGCCCCTTCTTGGTCACCACATGCAGCAGGATGGGGCCGTGCATGTCGCGCAGATTGTGCAGGGTGGGAATGAGCGCATCGAGATCGTGGCCGTCGATTGGGCCGAAATACTTCACCCCGAGCTCTTCGAACAAAGGCGAAGGCGCCACCAGACCCTTGGCATATTCCTCGAGGCGGCGCGCCAGTCCCAGCAAAGGCGGCGCGGCGCTGAGCACCTGCTTGGCGGTGCTGCGCGCAGCGGTAAACAGTCCGCCCGACAGCAGGCCGGTGAGGTGACGATTGAGCGCACCCACCGGCGGGGAAATCGACATGTCGTTGTCGTTGAGCACGATGAGCAGATCAGCCTCGGGGTGCACGCCAGCGTTGTTGAGCGCCTCGAAAGCCATGCCCCCCGTCAGCGCGCCATCGCCGATCACGGCGACCACGCGCCGCGATTCGCCTTTGCGCTGCGCGGCCAGCGCCATGCCCAGCGCGGCCGAAATCGAGGTGGACGAATGGGCGGTGCCGAAGGCATCGAACGGCGATTCTTCACGGCGCGGAAAGCCGGAAATTCCGCCCTTCTGCCGCAGGCCACGCATGCCGTTGCGGCGTCCGGTGAGAATTTTGTGGGCGTAGGTCTGATGCCCGACATCCCACACCAGTCGGTCATGCGGGGTGTTGAACACGGCGTGCAAGGCAATGGTCAATTCCACGGTGCCGAGGTTCGATGAAAGATGCCCGCCGGTGCGCGACACCGATTGCAGGATGAATTCACGCAGCTCAACCGCCAGTTGCCGCAGGTGCGCGCGGTCAAGCGCACGCAGGTCTTCAGGTGAGGCGATGCGGTTCAACAGGGAAAACGAAGCAGTCATGATGGGCAAAACGTGGAACAACGCGTTGAGCTGCGCCTGAGTCAGCGTGTTGGGGGGGAAGCGCGGTGCCGCATCGCGGCGAGCAGCAGGGCAGACGCCAGAACGAATCCGGCCGCAGACCAGAACGGCAGCGCCAAACCGAACACCGAAGGGGTATCGGCGCAAAGACCATCTGCGCGAAACAACCACGGCGCCCACTGCGTGACTGGCCAGTGGTTGATCACGGCAGCCAGCGGGTCGAGGCCGCAGAGCTGCCCTGGGTGCAAAACCAGCCAGATATGCCGGGCGGCGAAACCCAGCCCGACGAGGCCGCTGAGCACCCCGAAGCCCAGCACGACACGCGCGGCAAGCTGAGCATTCGAGCGCATCAGGCTGATGGCGGAAAGCGAAAAAATCAACACGCCCAGATAAGCCATGCGCTGCAGAATGCACAGCGGACAGGGGGCAAACCCCTTGCGCTGCAGCCAGAGCGCCCCACCCAGCGTGCCCAGCGCAGTGGCTGCAGCGAGAGCCGGGAGCGCGGTAGCGTGGCGTTGATTCATGGTGACAGTCTCTTGAGCAGATGAGGAATATCGAGGTGTGGCCAGGTCAATGCTCGCGCAGCACGATCAGATCGGCAAGTTCGCGCAAGCGCTGGCTGGCCGCGCGCTGCGGCGGCGGCAGGGCGTCGAGTGCGGCCTGCGCCTTGTCGCGCAGACCATGCGCCAGCTTGCGCGCTGCGTCGAGGCCCAGCGCCGAGACGTAGGTGGACTTGTTTTGCTGCGCGTCCTTGCCCGCGGTTTTCCCGAGGGTATGAGAATCGGCGGTGACGTCCAGAATGTCATCCACCACCTGAAAGGCCAGGCCCACGGCGTCGCCATAGGTTTCCAGGGCCGTATACGCTTGCGCCGGATGCGCCGTATCGAACCCTCCGCAGGCTGCGCCCATCAGCACGCTGGTCTTGAGCAAGGCGCCCGTCTTGCGGCTGTGCATATGCATCAGATCGTCACCGCTGACCGCACCTCCGGTCGCAAGAATGTCGAGCGTCTGGCCGCCGGCCATGCCGTCAGCGCCGGAAGCCCGCGCCAGCAGCGCACATAGCCGCGCCTGCAGCGCCGGGGCGATGTCTGCCTCGGGCGTCAGCACTTCATAGGCCAGGGCTTGCAAGGCATCTCCGGCCAGCAGCGCCAGGGCTTCGCCAAATCGCACATGGGTTGTGGGTTGGCCGCGCCGCAGCACGTCGTTGTCCATGCAGGGCAGATCGTCGTGCACCAGAGAATAGGCATGCACCAGTTCCACCGCGCAGGCGGCACGGTCGAGCGCCTGATCGTCGGCCTGCACACACTCGCCAGCCGCCCACACCAGCAGGGGGCGAACGCGCTTGCCCCCCATGGCCGCGGCATAGTGCATGGCCTCGTGCAACTGCGGCACCAGCGGATGCTCCGGCGGCACGAAGCGCTCGATCAACCGCTGGGCCCGGGCTTGGTGCAGGCGCAGCCAGTGGTCGAAGGAGTGATTGAGCGGCAGCACGCCCGGTTGGATGGAACCCGGCGGCACGCCCTCCAACTGCAGCACCTCAGACACGGTCATCCTCCTCATCGGATTCCGTGCGCAAGGGTTTGAGCTGCTCGCCATCGAGCACCTGAACCTGCTGCTCCACCGCCTGCAGTTTGCCGCGGCAGAACTGCAACAGCAGATTGCCGCGCTTGTAGGAAGACAGCGTGTCGTCGAGGCTGAGCTGCCCCCCTTCCATGGTCTGCACGATCTGCTCCAGCTCGGCCAGCGCCTGTTCGTAGCTGGCTGGGGCCTGATCGGCATGGCGGGCAGTTTTGGCGGCGGGCATCTTGTGGCGAGGGAATGAAAGAGGCCCATTTTAGGCGCGGCATCGCGGCTCGGCACGAAGCATGGACTCTACAATCGGTCGCTGAGTTAGGTAGGGGTTCTTTTCAACGAATTGTGGAGGTGCATCGCCATCATGTCCGATCTGAGCATTCGTCTGTCGCAAGATCATTTGCAGTTGCCGGTTTCAACCTATTTCGATGACGACCTGTTCAAGCTGGAGCAGGAACAGATATTCCGCTCCGGCCCGCGCTATCTCGGACATGAACTCACGGTACCCAAGATCGGCGACTACGCCGCGCTCGCCCAGGAAGGTGAAGGCCGCGCGCTGATTCACAGCCCCGAGGGCATTGAACTGCTCTCCAACATCTGCCGCCACCGGCAGGCCGTGATGCTGCGCGGCATGGGCAGTACGGGCAAGAACATCGTCTGCCCGCTGCATCGCTGGACCTACGGTCTCGACGGTCAACTCGTCGGCGCCCCGCACTTCGAGCAAGACCCCTGCCTGCATCTGCAAACCTACCCGCTGCAGCGCTGGAACGGCATGCTGTTCGAGGACAACGGCTACCCCGTGGCCCAGACCATGGAGCAACTCGCCGTACTCAAGGAGTTCGATTTCACCGGCTTCGTGCACGACCACACTGAAATGCACGTGTGCAACTACAACTGGAAGACCTTCATCGAGGTCTATCTGGAGGACTACCACGTCGTGCCCTTCCATCCCGGGCTGGGCAAATTCGTCGACTGCAACGTGCTGCAGTGGCAGTTCGCGCCGGAATGGAGCGTGCAGACCGTGGGCGTCCATGAAGGTCTGCAGCACCCGGGCAGCGCGGTGTACAGCAAATGGCATCAGGCGGTACTCAACTTCCGCTCCGACAAAAAGCTGCCCGAACACGGCGCCATCTGGCTCACGCTCTACCCCAACATCATGCTGGAGTGGTATCCGCACGTACTCGTGGTGTCCACGCTCTACCCGCTGGGTCCGCAGAAGACCCTGAACATGGTGGAGTTTTTCTATCCCGAAGAAATCGCAGCGTTCGAGCGCGAGTTCATCATGGCCGAGCGCGCGGCCTATATGGAAACCTGCGCAGAAGACGACGAGATCGCCGAGCGCATGGACGCTGGCCGCAAGGCGCTGTTCGAACGCGGCGACGACCAGCACGGCCCCTACCAATCGCCGATGGAAGACGGCATGCGACATTTCCACGCTTGGTACCGCGACAAGCTGCAGGTTCCAGCCTGAACTGGCTGCAGACCCTTTTCAACCCGCATCGGAAGCCACCATGCGGGTTTTTGCTTTATGGTTTCGCATTCCCTGCTTCGGAACAGACACTACGCACCATGTCCTCGCACTACACCACCCTGATTACCGCCTCCGAACTAGCCTCACTGCGTGACGCCTTCATCGTCGACTGCAGTCACGACCTCGCCCAGCCTGAAGCGGGCCAGCAGGCCTATGACCAGGCTCATATTCCTGGCGCGATCTTTCTTCACCTCGACCGCGATCTGTCCGCTCCAAAGAGCGGGCACAACGGTCGGCACCCTCTGCCCGATCCCGACGCCTTCGCCGCCCGACTCGGCCAACTCGGCCTGCGCCAAAACCAGCAGGTCGTCGTTTACGACCGAGCAGGCGGCAGCTTTGCCGTGCGCCTGTGGTGGATGCTGCGCTGGCTTGGCCACGACGCGGTGGCCGTGCTCGACGGCGGCTGGCAGGCCTGGATGGCCGCTGGCGGCGCGAGCGAGGGCACGGCGCCAGCAGCCCGCGCGCCGGGCGACTTCAGCCGCCGCCCGGCGCTGGTGGGCGCCGTACCTGCGCGCGGCGTGCTCGACAACCTGCACAGCGGCAAGCGCCTCGTTCTGGACGCGCGCGCGCCAGAGCGATATGCGGGCGAAGTCGAGCCGATAGATCCGGTCGGCGGGCATATTCCCGGGGCGAAAAACCGTTTCTTCCAGACCAATCTCCAGCCCGACGGCACCTTCAAGTCGCGCGAGCAATTGCGCGAAGAATTCACCGCGCTGCTTGAAGACTGGGCCCCGCGCGATGTGATCCATCATTGCGGCTCCGGCGTCACAGGCTGCCACAACCTGCTGGCGATGACCTACGCCGGCATGGACGGCAGCCTGCTCTACCCCGGCTCCTGGAGCGAGTGGTGCGCCGATCCGGCCCGCCCTGTTGCAACCGGGCGCACACCCGGCAAGGTTTGATCTGCAACAAGCCAGCCAATACATTCGAGGAGCAGCATATGGACAGTGATTGAGGCTTCTATCCACCGCAATCCCGATCAGCTCACCTACTCTAAACGGAGATCGATATGTATAAAAAAATACTCGTCCCTACCGACGGTTCCGACACCGGGGGCAAAGTGATTCCCCATGCGGTGGCGCTGGCCAAAAGTTGTGGCGCCTCGGTGGTAGGCATCAACGTCACCGACCCGTATCCCTACTCCGGCCTGGCCGAAACAGTGCCCATCACGGCGGATCAATACCGCGTTCACGTCACTCAACTGGCGGAAGACGCTCTCAAGCCCCTGCAGGACGCCTGCAAGGCCGCTGATCTGGCCTTCGAGCCCATCATTGCCGAAGACATCCACCCCTGGAAAGCGATGCTCGACGTGGCCAAGGACCGCGGTTGCGATCTGGTGGTGATCGCCTCCCACGGACGCCGCGGCATGCAAGCCCTGCTACTGGGCAGCGAAACTCAGAAGCTGCTGACCCATTCCAACATTCCGGTACTGGTCCTGCGCTGACCAGCCTTTCAAAAGGAGCACTCCCATGTTCAATCATCTACTCTTGTCCACCGACGGCTCAGAGCTTGCGGACAAAGCGCTGCCCTACACCATCGAGGTGGCGAAAAAATTCGGCTCCAAAATCACCGTCTGCTCGGTCGTTGATCTGTATCCCTACATCGGAGCGATCGAAGTCATGCCCATCGGCATGGACCAGTGGCAGGACGAAGTGCGCAAACAGGCCAGCGTGGCGCTGCAGCACATGGGCAACCGCATCAATGCCGCCGGGCTGAGTTGCGACACCGTGGTGGAAGAAGACGCCCAAGCCTGGCGCGGCCTGCTCGCCGCCGCCGAAAAGCAGGGCTGCGACGCCATCGTCATCGCCTCGCATGGCCGCAGCGGCATGAGCTCGGCCATGCTGGGCAGCCAGACCTCACGCGTGCTGTCGCATTCCAAACTGCCGGTGCTGGTCGTTCGCTGAGGGCGAAGGCGCCCCAAAAACCACCTCAGCCGCTGAGCAGTTTGTCCACCGGGAAAGTCTGCGGAAACCCTCTTTCCGTCTGACACATGCCGTCCTGCGGCGGCTCGTCGGCAGCGGCTACGGCAACCACCTGGTGCTGACGCAGCCAGGCCAGCGCGCGGTTCCAACCGTCCTGGGCGTTCTTGGCGTTGTAGCTGGGCCGGTAGTCCGCGTGAAAACCGTGACCGGCGTCGGGATACACCACGATTTCGGACGCCTTGGCCGCGGCGCTGCCGTCGGCAAGGGCCTTGCGCATCTGCTCAACTGATTCCTGCGTGATGCCCTGGTCTTTGCCGCCGTAAAGTCCGAGCACGGGCGCCTTGAGTTCCTTGACGATATCCACCGGGTTCTTGGGCGCCAAGGCAGACGGCGTGCCGACCAGTCGGCCATACCAGGCCACGCCAGCCTGTACCGGCGCATGCGCGCAGTAAAGCCACACCATGCGCCCGCCCCAGCAGAACCCGGTGATGCCGACATGGCCCGCCTTGCCGCCGTTGGCCAGCGCCCAGTTTCGGCAGGCGTCCAGATCCTGCATCACCTGAGCATCGGGGACTTTGGAGATGACCTTGTTCATCACCTCGGCAATGCTGCCATAGGCCATCGGGTCGCCCTGCCGCACGAACAGATCGGGCGCCAGCGCGAGATAGCCTTGCTGCGCGAAGCGCCGCGCGACATCGGCGATGTACTCGTGCACCCCGAAAATCTCCGACACCACCAGCACCACGGGCAGATCGGTCTTGCCCTTGGGCTGCGCCCGGTAGACCGGAACCTTCTGACCGCCGGATTCGATCTGCACCTCTCCGGCGAGCAGGCCGTCTGCAGAGGTTTGCACCACGGTCTGCGCGATCACCGGTCCTGCCGCTGCGGCGAAACCCACCCCCAGCGCGGTACGCACGAAATCACGCCGGGACAACTCGCCGTCGGGACGGCCCGGTGCGAGACTCTGGAATTGCGCCTTCAGATCTTCGTTCCACATCGCCGTCTCCTCACGTCAAAATGTGAGCAAATGCTACAGCGAGCCAATCCGGTGATGCAGGTGGGGATAAATTGATCTATCCCGCCCCGCTCCGACACTGCGCCAGCAAGGCCGCGATGCCCTGCTTGCCGAGACGGCGCATCGTCGCCCGGTTGGTCTGGTAGATGGCGGCGGCTTCGGGAAAAGCGGCCACCGCCCGGTCGATGCTGGATTCACGGATCAGATGCAGCATGGGAAACGGCGAGCGATTGGTCGCGTTGGTCACGTCGTCCGGGCGAGCGCCGGCAAACCGATACTGCGGGTGAAAGCTGGCAATCTGCATGATGCCGAGCAGGCCAAGTTGTTCCACCCGCGCGTCGGCCTCGTCGAGAAAGGCGTTGTACTGCGCGAAATGTGCGAGCGTGTGCGGGTGAATGAGCAAGGTGGTTTCGACCTCGTCGGGCGCGGTGCGCATCAGCAGTTGCAGCTCATCGCCGAGGCCGCGCAGCAAGTCCTCGGGCGTCGCGGCCTCGCAGTGCACATAGCGGATACGGCCTTTGACCTGGGGCGCCTTGGCAAAGGGGCACAGATTCAGCCCGATCACCATGCGGTCGACCCAGGCGCGGGTCTGCGCCACCACGGGATCTTCGAGCGATTGCGGGCGGTTCATGCCGTGCGTCAAGCGGCTTGTCGCCACTGCGCATCGAGCTGCGCGAGCCACAGCGCCTTGTCGCCATCGGCGGCGAAGCTGGCTTCGAGGCTGTTGCGCAGCAGCGCGTAGGCCTGCGGTGCACCCAAGGCCGGTTGCGCGGCAAACAACTCGGTCAGGTTGTCGTTTACATATCCGCCGAAATACGCCGGATCGTCGGAGTTGACCGTGACTTTCAGCCCAGCGGCGAGCAGCTGCGGCAGCTTGTGCTGCGCCAGATCGGTCGCCACGCACAGCCGCACATTCGACAGCGGGCAGACGGTGAGCGGCATCTGCTCGCGGGCCAGACGCTGCATCAAGGCCGGGTCTTCGCTGGCGCGCACACCGTGGTCGACGCGCTCGACTTTCAGCACGTCCAGCGCGCCCAGCACATAGGCCGGCGGGCCTTCTTCACCCGCATGCGCCACCGCATGCAGCCCCATTTGGCGGGCGCGGGCAAACACGCGGCTGAACTTCTCGGGCGGATTGCCGCGCTCGGACGAATCGAGCCCGATGCCGATGAGATGGTCGAGCCAGGGCTGCGCGGCGTCGAGCATCTGCAAGGCGTCTTCTTCGGGCAGGTGGCGCAGCACGCTCACAATCCAGCCGACGCTCAGCCCGAGTTCGTCCTGCGCCCGCTGCGCCGCCTGGATGAAGGCCGGCATGAACACCTCGAAACCGACGCCGCGCGCGGTATGGCTCTGCGGATCGAAAAACGGCTCTACGCGCACCACATGATCGCGCGCGGCGCGCTGGAAATAGGCCCATGCCAGATCGAAAAAATCCTGCTCGGTACGCAGCACATCGCATCCGGCGTAATACAGATTGAGGAAGGACTGGAGATCGGTGAAGGCATAGGCCTTGCGCAGCGCCTCGACATCGGCATACGGCAGCGACACGCCGTTGCGCTGCGCCAGAGCAAAAATCAATTCAGGCTCCAGCGTGCCCTCGATGTGCACATGCAATTCGGCCTTCGGGCTGACGCGCAGCAGATGGGCAACGCGCTCCGCAGGCAAGGCGGCGATGTCTGGAAGGGACATGATGGGGATCTCTGAAATCGATGGCTCAGTTTAGGGCCTGTTCACGCTATTTATGCACCCGCGTTGCCCCCAGACGGGCCCGGGGGGCTGGGCGGCGGATTTGCCGCCGCATAACGAGACTATGAGGGCAAAAAGCCGTTGACGCACGGCGCCGCCGCGCCATTTTGCAGCCTGCGATTCCCAAATCCGACAGACTCCTGGGCGGCGACCGCCTCGACTGGCTGCACTCGCGGCGCCAGCGAGGAAGCAGCGGTCATGCTGGTCGACGCTGCAGCCTGGGCTCTCAGACCTGCTACTTGACATCCTCCCCCGCCTGAAGGCGGGGGATTCCTACGGCGCCCAGGGGCGGCATTGAGCCGCCCCTGGGTCGCTTCGGCGGGTTCCTGCTGCTGGCGGTCTTGCTGCACC
>DZDA01000040.1:18234-19961 GCA_022730375.1 Thiomonas intermedia | reverse complement strand
TTCTTCGCCGGTGCCGCTTTCTTCGCCGGTGCAGCCTTCTTCGCAGGTGCAGCTTTCTTAGCCGGGGCCGCTTTCTTCGCAGGCGCGGCCTTCTTCGCCGGAGCCGCCTTTTTCGCGGGTACAGCCTTCTTAGCCGGTGCTAATTTCTTCGCGGGCGTCGCTTTCTTCGCCGGTGCCGCTTTTTTTGCAGTTGCCATGGTGATTCTCCTTGATCAAGTCTTTTGAAGTTGAGCCGGTCGCCAAATCGCGTCCGAGCGCCTCACGGCCCCGCCTCCCGGCGGTTTCCAGTACGGGACATCGGCACGGCGTTCAGCCGGCGCCACCTGCGATCGGCTCAGCGCTGATCCGTGCAGGGGATTCACTTCCCTCGGCATCAAAGCCATTGCGGGAAGGAATGGGGAACGGCGCGCCATGCGTTCACCTCTGGTCATCCAGAGCATGAGGCGCAGATCAGCACGCCGGAATTGATCGAGCAGGGAGTCAGGCATCACCATGGACGCCCCCATGCGTTGCGCCACAAAAAACAGAGGAGGAGACTCCACCCGCCGACTCTGCGCGGCCGGACGTATCGAGGCGGAAGGGACTCGGTCAACAATCACTCTGTTGTGCGTGCTCGCAAGTTATTCAGGCGTCATTCCCAGGACAGCGCGCCGCCGGATTGGTACTCAATGACCCGGGTCTCGAAGAAGTTGCGTTCCTTCTTCAAGTCGATCATTTCGCTCATCCAGGGGAAGGGGTTCTCTTCGTTGGGGAAGATGGCGTCGAGGCCGATCTGCACCGCACGGCGATTGGCGATAAAGCGCAAATAGCCCTTGAACATCGATGCGTTCAGACCCAGCACGCCGCGGGGCATGGTGTCTTCGGCATAGCGATACTCAAGCTCCACCGCCTGATGGAACAGGCCGGTGAGCTCGCGCTTGAATTCGGGCGTCCAGAGGTGCGGATTCTCCAGCTTGATCTGGTTGACCAGATCGATGCCGAAGTTGGTGTGCATGGACTCGTCGCGCAGGATGTACTGGTACTGCTCGGCCGCACCGGTCATCTTGTTCTGCCGCCCCATCGACAGGATCTGGGTGAAGCCGACATAGAAGAACAGGCCTTCCATCAGGCAGGCGAACACGATGATGGAACGCAGCAGCTCCTGATCGTTGCGCTCTGACCCACCGAAAGCCGAAGTGCGGAACTCAGGGTTGGTGAGCGTGTCGATGAAGGGAATGAGGAACTCGTCCTTCTCGCGGATGGACGTGATCTCGTGATAGGAGTTGAAGATCTCGCTTTCATCGAGGCCGATGGATTCGACGATGTACTGATAGGCGTGGGTGTGGATGGCTTCTTCGAAGGCCTGGCGCAGCAGGTACTGGCGGCACTCGGGGTTGGTGATGTGGCGATAGGTGCCCAGCACGATATTGTTAGCTGCCAGCGAATCGGCCGTGGTGAAGAAGCCGAGGTTGCGCTTGATGATGAGGCGCTCGTCATCGGTCAGGCCATTGGGATCTTTCCACATGGCGATGTCGCGCGACATGTTCACTTCCTGCGGCATCCAGTGATTGGCGCAGGAAGCGAGGTATTTATCCCAAGCCCATTTGTATTTGAACGGCACGAGCTGGTTGACATCGACACTGCAGTTGATGATGCGCTTGTCTTCGGCGCGCACCCGCGCCGTGGAGGCCGCGCGTTGGCTGTAGAGGTCTGCGGCCACCGCCAATGCTGGCGCTGATGCGGATGCG
>DZDA01000040.1:0-18134 GCA_022730375.1 Thiomonas intermedia | reverse complement strand
GATGCGGATGCGCCCGCGGATTGAGGCGACGTCGATGTACCGCCCATGGATTGAAGTGAACGCTCCGCCAGCGCACCTTGCGCGGGGCTTGCAGAGTTCTGTTGTGGTTCGTCCCAAGTAAGCATGTTCATGACCTTCTTTAGATTATCAAGTGTTCAGCGCAAAGGCTCAACACCGATGCAGTGAGGATGCGTGGTTTGTACGGCGCATGTTGTGCAGGCGCATCGCAAGTGGCATGCCGCTTGATCACTTGTGATGCGCCGCAACGGTATGCAGCGCTTACTGGCAGGCTTCGCATTCCGGGTTGTCGATGGCGCAGTAGCGGATGTCGCCAGACTGCACCACGGCCTGCGCCGAAGCCGTAGCCGACTCGCTTGGCGACTGCGGCACGGCGTTGAGCTGACCCGCCTTGACCGTGGACTTCTCGGCATGCGTGGCGCCGATGGTGCGCAGGTAGTAGGTGGTCTTGAGGCCCCGCAGCCAGGCCAGCTTGTAGGTGTCGTCGAGCAGTTTGCCCGATGCGTTGGCCATGTAGATGTTGAGCGACTGCGCCTGGTCGATCCATTTCTGGCGGCGCGCCGCAGCCTCGATGATCCACTGGGTATCGGTCTCGAAGGCAGTGGAATACAGGGCTTTGAGATCGGCGGGAATGCGGTCGATGCGCTGGGTGCTGCCATCGAAGTACTTGAGGTCGGCCACCATCACCGCGTCCCACAGGCCACGCGCCTTGAGGTCGCGCACCAGATATTGATTGATGACGGTGAACTCGCCCGACAGGTTGGACTTGACGTAGAGGTTCTGGAAGGTCGGCTCGATGCAGGCGTCCACGCCGACGATGTTGGAGATGGTGGCCGTGGGGGCGATGGCCACGCAGTTGGAGTTGCGCATGCCATGCTGCGCGATCTGCGCGCGCAGGGCGTTCCAGTCGAGGGTGCTGGAGGTGTCGGCCTCGACATAGCCGCCGCGCTGCTCGGCCAGCAGCTTCAGGCTGTCCATGGGCAGAATGCCCTGGTCCCAAAGCGAACCGCCGTAACTGCTGTAGCGGCCACGCTCACGCGCCAGTTCGCTCGACGCCCAGTAAGCCTCGTAGCAAACCGCTTCCATCGACCGATCGGCAAATTCCACGGCTTGTTGCGAACCATAGGGAATGCGCAGCTGATACAGGCAGTCCTGAAAGCCCATGATGCCCAGACCCACCGGGCGGTGCTTCATATTGGCGTTGCGCGCCTTGGCCACGGCGTAGTAGTTGATGTCGATGACGTTGTCGAGCATACGCATCGCGGTCTGGATGGTGCGCTTGAGCTTGGCCTGGTCGATGACCTTGGCGCCGTCTGCCGCGTCTTTCAGATGTGCAACCAGGTTGACCGAGCCAAGGTTGCACACCGCGATTTCGCTCTCGTTGGTGTTGAGCGTGATCTCGGTGCAGAGGTTGCTCGAGTGCACCACGCCCACATGCTGCTGCGGACTGCGCACATTGCAGGCATCCTTGAAGGTGATCCAGGGATGGCCGGTTTCGAACAGCATGGACAGCATCTTGCGCCACAGTTGCACCGCAGGCAGAGTCTTGAACAGCTTGAGTTCGCCCAGCGCGGCCTTCTGTTCGTAGCGGGTATAGGCCTGCTCAAACTCCTTGCCGAACTTGTCGTGCAGATCGGGCACGTCGGCCGGGCTGAACAGCGTCCAGTCGCCCCCTTCCATCACCCGCTTCATGAACAGGTCGGGCACCCAGTTGGCGGTGTTCATGTCGTGCGTACGGCGGCGATCGTCGCCCGTGTTTTTGCGCAGTTCCAGGAATTCTTCGATGTCGAGGTGCCAGGTTTCCAGATAGGCGCAGACCGCGCCCTTGCGCTTGCCGCCCTGGTTCACCGCCACGGCGGTGTCGTTGACTACTTTGAGGAAGGGCACGACGCCCTGGCTCTTGCCGTTGGTGCCCTTGATGTGGCTGCCCAGGGCGCGCACGCGCGTCCAGTCGTTGCCCAGACCGCCGGCGAACTTGGACAACAGCGCGTTCTCCTTGATAGCCTCGTAGATGCCGTCAAGGTCGTCCGCCACGGTGGTGAGGTAGCAGCTCGACAGTTGCGAGCGCCGCGTGCCAGCGTTGAACAGGGTGGGTGTGCTCGACATGAAGTCGAAGCTGGAGAGCAATTCGTAGAACGCGATGGCGCTGGTCTCGCGATCGACTTCATTGAGCGACAACCCCATGGCGACGCGCATGAAAAAAGCCTGCGGCAGCTCGATGCGGCGGCCGTCCTTGTTCACGCGGGTATCAGCGCGGTTGGCGAGGAAGTAGCGGTCGTACAAGGTTTGCAGGCCGAGGTAGTCGAACTGCAGATCGCGCTCGGCCTTGAGGGCGGCGCCCAGACGGGCCAAGTCAAACTGCCCGAGCCGCTCGTCAAGCAGCTCCAGCTCGACGCCTTCCTTGATGCAGCGCGGAAAGTACTCGGCGTAGCGCTGCGTCATCCGCTCCTGTGGAATGTCCTCGTGCAGCGTCTCGCGGCGCATGGTGTGCAGCAGCAGGCGCGCGGTGACCTTGGAGTAGTCGGGGTCGCGCTCGATCAGGGTGCGCGCGGCCAGAATGGACGCCTTGTACACCTCAAGCATCGGCACGCCGTCGTACAGATTGCGCAGGGTTTCAGCGACGATGGGGGCCGCCTTCACGTCCGCACTCAGATTGGTGCAGGCGGATTCGATCAGGCTCACCAGAGCGGCTTGATCGAGCGGTTTGCGCAGACCGCCGTCGAGCACATGCAGCACCGGGGCGCTCTCTTGTTCCGCAGCGGCCGCTTTCTGTTTGGCCCGCTCTTGTGTGCGGCGTTCGCGGTACAGCACATAGGCGCGCGCCACCTCGTGCTGGCCGGTGCGCATCAGAGAGAGCTCGACCTGATCCTGGATGTCTTCAATATGAAAAGTGCCGCCGCTGGGTCGGCTACGGAGCAGGGCGCGCACGACGTTTTCGGTCAGCGCATTTACCGTTTCGCGCATGCTGGCCGAGGCCGCACCCTGCCCGCCTTGCACGGCCAGAAAGGCCTTGGTCATGGCCACGGCGATCTTGCTCGGCTCAAACCCCACTACGGCCCCGTTGCGACGGATGATCTTGTAGTCTGAAAAATCACCCAGTGCGACCTGCTGTTGCGTATCCGCCTCGGGGTGTGCGAGGTGTTGCGGGGCAGCAGTGGATTCGGTGGCGGCGGTGGTCTGGGACATCGGGACTCCTTGGGGCAGATGGGGCCGCGCAGCAAAACTGGCTGGCTCACGGCGCTGCAAGCGCACATGAACGCCGCATGAAAGCAGCACGGACGAAGCAATAAAGACGAATGAGGGCAAATCGGGGACGAACTGAGAGAGCGCGCAAGCATTGCCAAGCTCCCGGCGCCGCAGTTTCAGACCGCGATCCGGCATCTCTCTCAAACCTTCAAGACACTATATCTAGCGTCTGTCGGAATTTCAACCACTATTCGTAGTGTGGAACAAATTGACAGTCAGCCCACAGCTTATGCACAGGCTCATGCACAAAGTCTGCCCCTGGAGCGACTCCGGGCAAACCCGCAGGGGTGCTCAAAACCGCTGAAATGGAAAGGCCGAAGTCGGCAGGGCCAGGCCGTTTTTGAGCTGGCGCCAGTCGAAGCCGACGCCTGGGTCAGTCTTGCGTCCTGGCGCGATGTCGCTATGCCCGACCCATGCGCGCAAGGGATAGCGCGCGAGCAGTTCAGAGCCCAGCGCGATCAGGGTGTCGTACTGCTCGGGCTCGAACGGTTCATCGTCGCTCCCTTCGAGTTCGATGCCGATGCTGAAATCATTGCATCGCTCGCGCCCGGCATAACGCGATGCGCCGGCATGCCAGGCGCGCCGGTTGCAGGACACATATTGCGTGAGCACGCCATCGCGCTGCACCACAAAATGCGACGAGACCCTGAGACCTTCAAGCGCGGCAAAAGCCGGGTGTGCTCGCGGATCGAGCCGATTGCAAAACAACTGCTCGATCGCCTCGCCGCCATACTGACGCGGCGGCAGAGCGATGCAGTGGATCACCAGCAAATCGACCGGCATGCCCGCAGGCCGCTCATCGTGATTGGGAGACGGCACATGGCGGGCGTGGGGCGTCCAGCCTGCTTCCCGACTGGCCGCGCTGAGTAGGGACGACATGATCAGAACGGGTCGTCCGGCGGCGATTCAGCCGGGTCGCGCACGTCGAGACGCTCCATCCGGTAGCGGATCTGACGCAGGTTCAACCCCAGCAGCTGCGCGGCCGCGGTGCGATTGAAACGGGTGCGCCGCAGCGCCTCGCAGAGGATGCTGCGTTCAACCTGATCGAGATAGACCCCCAAGTCTGGAGGCAGGGGCGATTGCGCTTCGAACCGGGCCATGGGGGGCTGAGGCGACTGAGGCGGCTGAAACTCCGGGGCATGTTGTGCAACGATAGTGGTGATCGGCGGGTCTGCCGGTCGCGGCATGAGCGGCGCCGCCGTGTCAGGCAGGGCGGTGGTTGGCAAAGCCGTCGCAGCGGCCAGCACTTCAGCGGCGCGGGCGCCACTGCCCTGCAGCTCAATGTCTTCAGGGCCGATCAGATCTTGTGCGGCCAGCGCTGCAGCGCGGTGCAGCAGATTCTCCAGCTCACGCACATTGCCTGAGAAACGATGCTGGCGCAGGTGTTGCAGCGCGGCCGGGCTCAGCCGCAGGCCGGGCCGCGCATTGTCGCGGCGGATGTCGCCCAGCAACGCCTCGACGAGCACAGGCAAATCATCCAGCCGATCGCGCAGGGGCGGCAGAGCGACCGCGATGACGTTGAGGCGGTAGAACAAATCCTGCCGAAACTGACCCTGCTCCACCATGCGTTCCAGATGTCGGTGGGTGGCGCTGACCAGGCGCACATCCACCGCGATTTCTGCCGTCTCGCCCACCGGGCGCACACGCCGCTCCTGCACGGCGCGCAGCAGCTTGGCCTGCATCGCCAAAGGCAGCTCGCCGATCTCGTCGAGAAACAGCGTGCCGCCCTGCGCCGCGGCAAAGAAGCCGGCATGATCGGACATCGCCCCGGTGAACGCGCCCTTGCGGTAGCCGAAAAACTCGGCCTCCAGCAATTGCTCGGGAATGGCGCTGCAGTTCACCGGAACGAACGGCCCCCCGGCGCGGGCGCTGCACTCATGCACGGCCTTGGCGGCCAGCTCCTTGCCGGTGCCCGACTCGCCTTGTATGAGCACGGGCGCCATGCTGCGGGCCACGCGCTGCAAGGTCTGTTTAAGGGCGCGCATCACCCCAGACTCGCCCACCATGCGTTGCAATGCGCTGCTGACCGGCGCCTGCACTTCCACATCGACCGCTGCGAGTGCCGCATGCACGGTGCGGCGCAGCGCTGCCAGATCGACCGGCTTGCTCAAATAGTCGAACGCTCCGGCCTTGAGCGCAGCCACCGCGTTGCCCGCACTGCCGTAGGCGGTGATGACGATGGACTTCTCAAAGCGGTCGGGCTGGGCTTCCAGCCAGCGCAGCAACTCCAGCCCCTCGCCGTCGGGAAGGCGCATATCGGTGAGCATGAGCGCGTAGCGCCTGCGCGCCAACTGCTCGCGCGCCTGCGCCACGGTTTCAGCCACGTCGATCTGCCAGCCTTCATGCACCAGGCTCAGGGTGTAGAGCTCGCGCAGGTCGGGTTCGTCGTCGACGATGAGAATACGCACATCCGCTGGATTCATGCCTTATGGCCCCGGTGCGATTTGAATGACAAAAGAACCGCGCTCTTGCGGCGTGCCCTCGCGCTCGAGACGGTAGAGCAGGCGCGCGCCGTTGCGCAAGCACAGTTCGTGAGAAATATACAAGCCCAGCCCAACGCCCCGGCTGCTCGTGGTGCGAAACGGCTCGAACAGCTGCGCGCGCAGTTCGGCGTCGATCAAAGGACCATCGTTGGAAACCTGGATTTCCCGCACCTGTCCGGCGCCGAGCTGCCGCATCTCAATCGCCCGCGGCTGCTTGCTCGCATAGCGCCGCGCGTTGCTCAGCAGATTCACCAACACCCGGCGCAGATGCAGGGCATCGAAGCGGATCTGCGCCGCGTCGTCCTGAATGAACAGGCCGATGCGTCCCTGATCGGGTTGGTCGAATTCGGCATGAAGCTCGCGAATCAACGGCGCGCAAAGCATCAGCCCGATTTCACGCGGCGCGGTGCGGCCCAGCTCCAGCACGTCCTCGACGGTGCGGTTGATGCGCTCGACGTTCTGGCCGATGAGATGATGCAGGCGTTCGAGCTGCACCGCATCGGCCGCGAATTCGCGGGCGAGCTGGTTGGCCTGCCCGATCGCCCCCAGCGGATTGCGGATCTCGTGCGCCACGCTGGCCACCAGACGCCCCATCGCCGCCAGCTTTTCCTGCTGAATGCGCGCATCGATCTCCCGCAGATCCTGCAGCACGATGAGATAGCCCACGCCGCCCGGCAGGTTGTCCAGCGTGGACAGACGCAGCAGCAGCTTGCGACCCGCGGGCGTGCGCACCTTGACCTCCAGCGCCTCCTCGCCATCGTTGGCCATGCGCTCCACCTCTTTGCGCACCACCTCGGCCACCGGCAGATCGCGCAAAGCCTTGCGCCCCCCGAGCCAGCGCGCCGTGACCGCATCGCTCCAGGGCAAATCCAGCAGCTGTTGCGCGGCCGGATTGAGCGCTTCGAGCACCATGTGCCGATCGACCACCATGACGCCATCGCGCTGCGCCTCGATCACCCGCTGGTTCAAGGCCATCTGCCGCCGGGCGACGGACTCGCTGGCCGCCGCGCGCGCCTCCTGCCGCGCCAGTCGTTGCGACAACTGCCACGTCAGCACCGCCACGGCAAAATAGGCGATGCCGACAAAGGCCGCATTGAGCATGCGCTGCTCGGCCTCCGCCGCCCCGCCCAGCATCGCGAACCCAGCGCTGCCCAGCAGAATCATCGTCACCAAAGCAGCCACGAACAAGGTGAGCGACAGCGTGCCGTAAATGCCCGCGGCCAACACGGGCAAGGCGTAGATCAGGGCAAATTCGCGCGCGGGATATCCCGCGGTGAACTGCAAGGTGGTGAATGCCAGCAGATCGACGGCAATCGCGATCAGCACCTGCCAGGCCAGGCCCTGCGTGCGGACGAAACTCCACCAAAGACTCGCGACCGTCAGCGCCACATACAGCAGCGCCACCCCATAGCCCAGTGTGGCGATCGCGGGTTTTGCGGCATGGGGAGCCGCCTGCATCATGGGCAGCAGCACCAGCCAGCCCAACAACATCAGCGACATCAGCACGCGCGCCGCAGCCAGCACCCGGTAGGTTCGCAGGCGTTCTCGGCCCAGCCGCGAGGAAGGCACGAAGGCTGAACCTGAAGACGCCGCCGCCGGGGCGAACATGGATCGCGCGAATGCGCTTTCAGCGGCGACCGCTGCACCCGGCTTACGACCCCAGACGGGCATGCTCGTCGCTGCAGTACGGCTTGCCATCGCGCCAGACGCAGCGGCTGGCGGGCGAGTGCACGCCGCAATGCGCGCACGGCAGCATCGCCTCGGGAACCTGCGGCGGTTTGTTGGCCGAAGGCGGCTTTCGCACGCTGCGAGGCTGCTGGGATTTTTTGATGAGCATCAGCCCGACGATCACCACCACGAACAGAACGAGGTACTTCATCGGTGCAAAATCACCTGCAGCACAAAACGCGAGCCGACGTAGGTGAGCATCAGCAGCACCGTACCGCCAAACAGCCAGGCCAGCGCCCGCGTGCCGCGCCAGCCCAGAAACACCCGGCCCACCATCAGCACGGCAAAAATCAGCCACGACGCAATGCCGAAGACCGCCTGGTGATTGAGCTCGAACGGTTTACCAAACAATTCTTCGCTGAACGTCGCAGCAAAAATGAGCGAGGCCGTGAGTAGCGCGAAACCGACCCCCGCCAAACGGTAGGTCAGCTTTTCCAGGGTGAGCAAAGGCAGGCTGCGCGACACGCCCGACACCGCACCCTTGCGCCGGTGCAGCGAACGCTCGGCCGTCCACAGCAAAATGCCATGAAGCACGGCCGCACCGAACAGACCATAGGAGGCGATTCCCATGGCCCAGTGCAGCGCGAAAGTGGGCCCAGCGCCGTAAGGCGGCGTAAAGGTTCCGGGGAAAACCCAGCTCAGCAAAATGGAAATGGCCGCCAGCAGACAGATCCAGCTTCTCAACATCTGCAGGGGGTAATACAGGCTCTCCACCCAATACACTGCCGCCACCAGCCAGAACGTGACCGAAAGCGCCTGGGCAAAGCCGAAATGCGGCTGCAACTCGCCGTGCAGCACCATGGCGAAGGTGATGGTCTGCGCGATCCAGGCCAGCGCCATCACCCAGGTCGACCAGCGCTCGGAACGTTGCGTCGCCCCGCTGGCAGCCCCTTCCGCATGGCCCAGCACCAAAGCAGGTTTCGGGCGCGACAACACCGCAGCCAACATATAGAAGGCGAAGGCGAGGCTATTCACTAAAATCGACATATTCCAAAGTTTAACCGACCCCCCCTGCGGCTTTTCAGTGCCGCGCGCGGTGAATGCCAGACTGGCCGCAGGTTCTGCGACGATCAGCCTGCGCAAACGCTCAAACCTCGCTCCAACCTTCCACGCCCCATGCTCAACAACCTCACCCAACGCCTGTCCCGCGTGGTCAAGACCCTCAAGGGCGAAGCACGCATTACCGAAGCGAATATTCAGGACATGCTGCGCGAGGTACGCCTCGCGCTTCTCGAAGCCGATGTGGCGCTGCCCGTCGTGCGAGAATTCACCGCCCGCGTCAAAGAAAAGGCGCTGGGCCAGGACGTGGTGGGCTCGCTCACCCCCGGCCAGGCGCTGGTCGGCGTGGTGCAGGGAGAACTCGCCGACCTGATGGGCGGTGATGCCGTGCCGATCAACCTCGCCACCCAGCCGCCGGCCATCGTGCTCATGGCCGGCCTGCAGGGCGCGGGCAAGACCACCACCACCGCCAAGCTCGCGCGGCTTCTGACCGAGCGGCAAAAGAAAAAAGTGCTCACGGTTTCGTGCGACGTCTATCGGCCCGCGGCCATCGCGCAGTTGCAGACCGTGACAGCGCAAGCCGGGGCGGAGTTCTTTCCGTCCTCACCTGAGGACAAACCACTGGACATCGCCCGCCGCGCTGTCGAGTTCGCCCGCAGCCATCACTTCGATGTGCTGCTCGTCGACACCGCTGGTCGGCTGTCGGTGGACGAAGCCATGATGCGCGAAATCAAAGAGCTGCACGGCGCGCTCAAGCCCATCGAAACCCTGTTCGTGGTGGACGCCATGCAAGGCCAAGACGCGGTGAACACCGCACGCGCCTTCCACGACACCCTGCCGCTGACCGGCATTGTGCTCACCAAACTCGACGGCGACGCCCGCGGCGGCGCGGCGCTGTCGGTGCGGCAGGTCACGGGCGCGCCGATCAAGTTCGCCGGGGTGTCGGAAAAGATCGACGGGCTGGAGCCGTTCGACCCGCGCCGCATGGCCGACCGGATTCTGGGCATGGGCGACATCCTCGCCCTGGTGGAGCAGGCGCAGCGTCAGGTCGATGTCGATGCCGCGCAGCAACTGGCTGCCAAGGTCAAGTCGGGCGCCCAGTTCGACCTCAACGATTTTCTGATGCAGTTGCAGCAGATGAACAAAATGGGCGGCCTGCAGGGCATGCTCGACAAACTGCCGGCCGATATGCAGGCCAAGGCCGGTCAGGCCGACATGAACCGCGCCGAGCGCGACATGCGCCGTATGCAGGGCATCATCCACAGCATGACCCAGCAGGAACGCCACAAGCCCGACGTCATCAAAGCCACCCGCAAACGCCGCATCGCCGCGGGCGCGGGGGTGCAGGTGCAGGAAGTCAACCGCCTGCTCAAGCAGTATGAGCAGATGCGCGACATGATGAAAAAAATGAAGGGCGGCAAGATGTTCAAGATGATGCAGCGCATGGGCGGCATGATGCCGCGCTGAGTGCTCAGCGCTCGGCGGGATAGGCGACTTCAGCCAGAACCGCCCGCCACCAGCCAGCGCTGGCGCGCGGCGAGCACCGCGTCGGGATACGCGGCTCTTCCGCGCGAACCGTTGTAGCGGCCCAGGGCGTAGAACAAGCTGCCGTTCTCGATGTTGAGGTAGTGCCGCAAAATGACGCAGCCATAACGCAGATTCACCTGCATGTGAAACAGGCTGGTGATATCGCCATTGCCGATCTGCTGGGTCCAGAACGGCATGACCTGCATATAGCCCATCGCCCCGGCCGATGAAATCGCGTATTTTTTGAAGCCGCTCTCCACCTGAATCAAGCCCAGGATCAGCGCGGATTCCAACCCGGCGCGGTGCGCTTCGTACCAGACGGTTTGCAGAAAATCGCGCCGCACCGAGAAGCCCGGAATGCGGTTTTGCAGCCGGGCCGACTCGGTCGCCAGCCACACCCAATACTGGGCGAAGTGATTGGCGTCACGAAAATGCGGTTGCGGCGGAGGCGCTTCGGCAATCTGCGCTGCGAGCGCGGTGCGCACCGCGTCGCTGAGCTGCTCTTCCTTTTGCGCGCCGGCCCAGGCAGGCGCAGTGGGCAAGCTCCAGCCCGCGCCGATGGCGGCGCCCGCTCCCGCCACCTGCAACAGCCATCGACGGCGAGATAGGTCACCCATTCCGCTGTGCTCTTGCGGACTCAGCGCTGCAACCGGGCCTGCAACTGCACGGAAGCTTCAGCCAGCGGCAACACCGTCGGCGCGGCATCTCGGCGGTGCTGATACTCCACCGTGCCTGCAGCAATGCCGCGGTCGGAAATCACCATGCGGTGCGGCACGCCGATCAGTTCCCAGTCGCCCAGCATCACGCCCGGACGCTCGCCGCGGTCGTCCAGCGCCACATCCACGCCCGCGGCCGTGAGTTCGGCGTAGAGCGCATCCGCCGCCTGACGCACGGCTTCGCTGCGGTCATAGCCAATGGGGCAGATCACGGCAGTGAACGGCGCGATCGCATCCGGCCAGACCATGCCCTTGGCGTCGTGGTTCTGTTCGATACATGCCCCGAGGATGCGGGTGATGCCGATGCCGTAGCAGCCCATTTCCAGCGTTTGCGATTTACCTTTGTCGTCGAGAAAAGTCGCGCCCATCGCGGCCGAATATTTGGCGCCCAGATAGAACACGTGGCCGACTTCGATGCCGCGGCAGATCGACAGCGCTCCTTTGCCGTCCGGGCTGGGATCGCCCGCCTGCACATTGCGGATGTCGGCCACTTCGGGCTCAGGCAGATCACGCCCCCAGTTGACGCCGGTGTAGTGGAAATCCACCGCATTGGCGCCGACGACGAAGTCGCTCATATTCGCCACGGTACGGTCGGCAATCACGCGCACGGGGTGCACAGTGCCAATCGGCCCGAGGTAGCCCGGCGGCGTGCCAAACGTGGCCACGATCTCGGCCTCGGTCGCCATGCGGGTGTTGGACAGACCGGTGAGTTTGCTCACCTTGACCTCGTTCACCGCATGATCGCCGCGCACCAACAGCAGCACGATGGATGCGGCCTGCCCGGGCTTGTCGCCATCCACTGCGAGCACGACCGACTTGATGGTCTGCTGCAAGGGAATGTCCAGCAGCGTGGCGACATCTTCGCATTTGGCTGCGCCCGGCGTGGGCGTCTTTTGCAGCGTCTGCGTCGGCGCGGCGCGCGCTGCGATCAACGGCAGGGCTTCGGCCTTTTCGATGTTCGCGGCAAAGTCGGAACCCTCGCAGTAGGCGATGGCATCTTCGCCGGTGTCGGCAATGACGTGAAACTCATGGCTGAGCGAGCCGCCAATGGCCCCCGAATCCGCCGCCACGGCGCGAAACTCGAAGCCGAAGCGCTGGAAGATGCGCACATAGGCGTCGAACATGGCGCGGTAGCTGATCTGCGCCGCCTCGAAATCTCGATCGAAGGAATACGCATCCTTCATCGTGAATTCACGCGCACGCATCACGCCAAATCGCGGACGACGTTCATCGCGAAACTTGGTCTGGATGTGATAGAAATTGAGCGGCAGTTGACGCCAGCTCCGCACCTCGCTGCGCACCAGATCGGTCACGACTTCCTCGGAGGTCGGCTGGATCACAAAGTCGCGGTCATGGCGGTCTTTGATGCGCAACAGTTCAGGACCGAATTTATCCAGCCGCCCCGTCTCCTGCCAAAGCTCGGCCGGCTGCACCACGGGCATGAGCAACTCGATGGCGCCCGCGCGATTCATTTCCTCGCGCACGATGGCCTCCACCTTGCGGATGCTGCGCAGGCCCAGCGGCAAATAGCTGTAGAGCCCCGCTGCATGTTTTTTGATCATGCCCGCGCGCAACATCAGCGCCTGGCTGCGAACGTCGGCATCCGCCGGATCGTCCTTTTGGGTGGAAATGAAAAAACGGGAAATTTTCATGCGTAGCGGCGCGAGGCCGGCATTTGAGGAAAAATGAATTCGAAGATCAGCGCAATCGTCGAATCGTCGATGTTGGGCGTCGGCAGGCTCTGCCGCACTCTGGAAACGCCCTCTGCCCAGCGGCTGCGCTGCCTATAATTAAACGGAGAATTCTAAAAGATCGAGGATCAGGCGATGTTGGATCGCGAAGGCTACCGTCCCAACGTGGGCATCATCCTGCTCAACCCCAGAAATCAGGTGTTCTGGGGCAAGCGCGTGCGAGCGCATTCGTGGCAGTTTCCGCAGGGTGGCATCAACCCGGGCGAAACCCCTGAGCAGGCCATGTACCGCGAGTTGCACGAAGAGGTCGGCCTCAACCCCTGTCATGTACGCATCATTGCCCGCACCCGCCAATGGCTGCGGTATGACGTGCCCAGCCATTTCGTGCGCCGCGACAGTCGCGGCATCTACAAAGGCCAGAAACAGATCTGGTATTTGCTTCGCCTGACCGGGCGCGATTGCGATGTTTGTCTGCGCGCCACCGAGCACCCTGAGTTCGACGCCTGGCGCTGGAACGAATACTGGATACCGCTCGACAGCGTGATCGAGTTCAAGCGCGAGGTCTATCAAATGGCGCTGACCGAACTGGCGCATTTCCTGCCGCGCGCCGAACCGCGCACGCGTTTCCTGCGCGCCAATCTGCGGCACCGCCATGAGGGCGCCGCCACTGCAGAAGAGACCGTCACGGCGGATGCTTCGGCTTCTCCTTTCACCACTCCGGATCCAGCATGATCTTTTCTGCTTCAGCACGCATGCGCACGACGCTGCTGGCTGGCCTTTTGCTCGGCTTGGGCTCCAGCCCTTTGACTCACGCCCAGTCAGCAGACGAAAGCGGCTTGTTCGGCGCCAAGCAGAGCGCAGCCGAAGCGCCCGTCACCTTTCCCCGCGCCCCAGCGGATCTGGTGCATGTGCACATCACCGCGAGCGGCGCGCTGCAGTTTTATGTCGATCGGGGCTCGATTTCAGTCGAACCCGGCCAGACGGTGCGCTACACCCTGGTGGGAAAAACGCCCGACGGGCCGCGCAATATCAGCTATGAAGCGATCAACTGCGCCACGCGGCAGTGGAAGCTCTATGGTCTGTGGAACGACGCCAGCCAGAAATGGGTGGCTGCAAGCGGGAGTAACTGGCAGCGCATTCCCGAAAACGGCGCGACGCGGGTGCACTCCACGCTTTACAGCGATGACTTTTGCCACAACCGGGCTGTTCGCGGCACGCCTGCTGACTTGGCGCGTCGCATCGAGATGGGCTTGCATGCGCCCTCGGACAATTCTCTGCTGACGAATGAACGCTGAAGAACCCGCTGAAGAACTTCTTCCGCTCCGTCCTACAGGAAAACCATATTGTCCCGGTGAATCAACTCGGACTCCTCGCTGAAACCGAGTATGGCCTCGATGTCGGCAGACGGGTGGCGCATGATGCGCCGGGCCTGTGAAGCCGCGTAATTACTCAGGCCCCGCGCCACTTCCGCACCGCTTGCATCGCGCACGGCGATGACGTCACCTCGCTCGAAGTCGCCCTGAACCTCCACCACGCCAACCGGCAGCAAGCTGGCCCCTTGTGCGCGCAAGCGCCGGGCTGCGCCTTCGTCCACCGTCACCCAGCCGCGCAGTTGCAGATGATCGGCCATCCACTGTTTGCGCGCGGCAAGCTTGGCGTGCCCGGCCAGCAGCTGAGTACCAACGATCTCGCCGCGCGCCAGCCGGAGCAGCACCTCGGGCTCGCGTCCGCTGGCAATCACGGTATGCGCGCCACTGCGCGCCGCACGCCGCGCTGCCGTGACCTTGGTGGCCATGCCGCCGGTGCCGATTCCCGTTCCAGCGCCGCCGGCCATGGCCTGCAGCGTGGCGTCCTCGGCGTCGGCCTGGGCGATCAGCATGGCGTCGGCGTATTTGCGCGGGTCCGCGCTGTACAGGCCCGATTGGTCAGTGAGGATGATGAGCACATCGCCTTCCACCAGATTGGTGACCAGCGCGCCCAGGGTGTCGTTATCACCAAACTTGATCTCATCGGTGACCACCGTGTCGTTTTCGTTGATGACCGGCACGACGCCCTGCTCCAACAGGGTCAGCAAGGTCGTGCGGGCGTTGAGATAGCGCTGGCGATCCGCCAGATCGGCATGAGTCAACAAAACCTGCGCGGCGACCATGCCGCGTTCCCGAAACGCCGTTTCGTAAGCTTGCGCCAAGCCCATCTGGCCGACGGCCGCAGCCGCCTGCAACTGGTGCATTTCACGCGGACGCTGCGACCAGCCCAGGCGACGCATCCCTTCGGCGATGGCGCCGCTGGAAACCAGAATGACGTCCTTGCCTGCCGAGCGCAGGCCCGCGATCTGCCCCGCCCAACGGGACACGGCATCGAGATCGACGCCACGCCCTTCATTGGTCACTAGACTGGAACCGGCCTTGATGATGATGCGCCGCGCCGACTGCACGACAGAGCTGGAAAGCTGCATTTCAGGGGCTGACATCGTCACGGAAGCGGGGATCGGGTTCGACGGTTTCTACCGGTTTGCTTTGGCCGATATGTTCGGCAATCGCATGCAGCAGTGGGTCAAGGCCCTCGCGCGCCAGTGCCGAGATCGGGAACACCGGGCCTTTGTAACGTAGACGGCGCACCAGGTTTTTCACCGCCGCCTCGCGTTCTTCTTCGGGCAGAAGATCGAGTTTGTTGAGCACCAGCCAACGGGGCTTGGCGGCCAGGTCCTCGTCGTACTTTTTCAACTCGGCCACAATGGCGCGAACATCCTTGACGGGATCTGCGCCCTCTTCAATCGGCGCCATATCCACGATGTGCAGCAGCAGTTTGGTCCGCTGCAAATGCCGCAGAAACTGATGGCCCAGCCCCTGACCTTCCGCCGCCCCTTCGATCAAGCCGGGAATGTCCGCAATCACAAAACTTCGCCCGGGCCCCAGACGCACGACTCCAAGATTGGGATACAGCGTTGTGAACGGATAGTCGGCAATCTTGGGGCGGGCATTGGACACGGCGGAAATCAGGGTGCTCTTTCCCGCGTTGGGCATGCCCAGCAGCCCCACATCGGCCAGCACCTTGAGTTCGAGACGCAGCTTGCGATGCTCGCCCTCTTGTCCCTTGGTCGATTCGCGCGGTGCGCGATTCACGCTGGATTTGAAGTGCAGATTGCCCAAGCCGCCTTGCCCGCCGCGGGCGATGATGATCTCCTGGCCGTCCTGGACCAGATCGGCGATGAGCTCATCCGTTTCGGCATCAAAGATCAGCGTGCCAACCGGCATGCGCAGCACCTTGTCATCGCCACCGGCGCCGTACTGATCCGCGCCGCGCCCGTGCTCGCCGTTGCGTCCGCGATGCAGCTTGGAAAACCGAAAGTCCACCAGCGTGTTCAGATTGACATCTGCGCGAGCGATGACATGCCCACCGCGCCCGCCGTCACCGCCATTCGGACCGCCAAAAGGAATAAATTTCTCGCGGCGAAACGACGCGCAGCCGTTGCCGCCATTTCCGGCGTGCGCTTCGATCACGACTTCATCGACAAATTTCACGGTGGGCTCGCTTCGCTGAAAAAACAGAAAACCCCGGCTGGCGAACCCGGCACACACGCTGTGTGCCTTGTGTCACCACGCCGGGGCGTTGATGGGGCATTGCCCCAACCCGGCCTAACAGCGGCCGAGTCTCACACGTCAGTTGGCTACAACCGTCACGGTCTGCCGATTGAACGCGCTCTTCACTTCAAATTCAACGCGGCCATCGACCAGCGCAAACAAGGTGTGGTCTTTGCCGATGCCGACATTGTGTCCGGGGTGGAACTTGGTGCCACGCTGACGCACGATGATGCCGCCAGCCGAGATGCCCTGGCCGCCATACACCTTCACGCCGAGTCGTTTGGCTTCTGAGTCGCGCCCGTTGCGGGTTGAGCCGCCGCCTTTTTTCTGTGCCATGTCTGAATCTCCTTAGGCCGAGATCGTTTCAATCTGAAGCTCGGTGTAATTCTGCCGATGCCCCTGATGCTTCTGATAGTGCTTGCGGCGACGCATCTTGAAAATGCGCACCTTGTCGTGCCGCCCGTGCGACAGCACCTTGGCCGTCACCTTTGCACCGTCGACCAGGGGAGTACCGAACTTGGCGTCTTCACCGTTGACCACGGCGAGCACCTCTTCCAGCACAATATCCTGACCTACGTCTGCCGGCATCTGTTCTACCTTGATTTTTTCGCCAGCTGCAACACGGTACTGCTTGCCGCCGGTTTTTATGACCGCATACATAAGTTCACCTCTTGGAAATCGTGCAAACGGCCTCTTTTATCGGCCCCGCACGGACAACCAGACCACCCCGCAAGCCTCCTCAGAAAATAGAGGGCTTGACGGTTCGCCCGGAAAAAGCTCGCAATTCTAGCACGGCTTACGTCTTTCACCAGTTCTGCTCAAACATCGTTGTCCACGCACCATGTCCTCAGGTTCGACCTCCATCGCTGCCACCGCACCTTCTTAGAATGGCGGCCTGCAGGAAGGCGTTCATGAGTGTTCATGAACCTCTCCTTAAAGATCAAATATTGTCAACCCGCATCTGATTCGCAACCGACTCTTCCATGTCGCCTTCATCAACACAGACGCCAGACATGGCGCAAGTACCGACGATTCATTCCGTCTTTGCGCCGATCACCGAAGACATGGAGAGCGTCGACCGGGCCATTCACACCCACCTCGCCTCCGAAGTCGCGCTGATCAACACCATCGGCGGCTACATCGTTGCGGGCGGCGGCAAGCGACTGCGTCCCGCCTTGCTGCTGCTCGTCGCCCAGGCACTGGGGTTTCGCGGCCCGCAACAGCACATCATGGCCGCTGTGGTGGAGCTGATCCATACCGCCACCCTCCTTCATGACGACGTGGTGGACGAGTCATCCATGCGGCGCGGGCGCGAAACCTCCAACGCCCTCTTCGGCAACTCGGCCAGCGTGCTGGTCGGCGATTTTCTGTACTCACGGGCATTTCAGATGATGGTGTCCGTGGGGAGCATGCGCATTCTCGACATCCTCGCCGATGCCACCAATGTCATCGCCGAAGGCGAAGTGTTGCAATTGCTCAACATGCACGACCCGGAAGTCGATGAGCAACGTTATCTCCAAGTCATCCGCTTCAAAACCGCGAAACTTTTCGAGGCCGCAGCCCGAATCGGCGCCGTACTCGCCGATGCCGATACGAACACGCAGGAAGAGATGGCCCTGGCGGGACGCAGTTTCGGCACCGCATTCCAGTTGATTGACGATCTGCTCGATTACAGCGGCAACTCCGCAGAACTGGGCAAGAACATTGGCGACGACCTGCGCGAAGGCAAACCCACCCTGCCGCTGATCATCGCCATGCGACAGGGCACTGCCGTGCAACGTACCCTGATCGAAAATGCCATCCGCCAAGGCGACACCAGCGCACTCGACGACGTGATGGACATCGTGCACGATTGCGGCGCCATGCAGGCCGTGCGCAAGGCCGCGCAGGGTGAGATTCGCGTTGCCGAGCGCGCGCTTTCCCCCCTGGCACCTAGCCCTGCCCGGCAGGCTCTGCTAGACTTATGCGTTTACTCTTTAGGGCGCACAGTCTGATTTCTCGGACAACAGCGCGGGCAACAATGCCTGAGCGACGAGATGAAGCAAACCGCGCGCACCACTAGAGATCGGGGTGTAGCTTAGCCTGGTAGAGCGCTACGTTCGGGACGTAGAGGCCGGAGGTTCGAATCCTCTCACCCCGACCAGA
>DZDA01000005.1 GCA_022730375.1 Thiomonas intermedia | reverse complement strand
CTGCGAACGCAGCCTGCAACGCTTGAAGCTCGACCGCATCGATCTGTACCTGCTGCATTGGCGCGGCGAGTACGCGCTGGCTGAAACGCTGGCCGGGTTTGCCCAGCTCCAGAGCCGCGGCTTGATCCGTCACTGGGGCGTGAGCAATTTCGATGTATCCGATCTGGAAGAGCTGTTTGCGCTGCCAGGCGGATCGGCCTGCGCCGCCAATCAGGTCTATTACAGCCTGGGCGCGCGCGGCGTGGAGTTCGATCTGCTGCCCTGGCAGACGCGCCACCGGCTGCCGCTCATGGCCTACAGCCCTATTGATCAAGGCGCGCTCGGCGGCCACCCCGCGCTGCAGACAGTCGGTCAGCGGATGGGTGTCAGCGCGGCTCAGGTGGCGCTGGCCTGGGTGCTGCGCCAGCCCGAGGTCATCGCCATCCCCAAGGCCGTGCGTACCGCGCACTTGCAAGACAATCTGGCCGCCGCCCAGTTGCAACTCTCGGCCAGCGATCTGCAAGCGCTAGACGCCGCCTTTGCCCCGCCGGGTCGCAAACAGCCTCTGGCCATGATTTGACCGCTGTGCTTGCCGCGCCTGCCGCGTCTGGGCACAATGCCCTCGTACCCCTGCAATCACCTACATCATGTCTGATACACAAATCCGCGACACCCTGCAGCGCCTGCACACCGTGCTGCAATCGCAACCCACCCTCGACCCCGAGCTCAAGAACCTGCTGCAGACCCTGGATCGCGACATTCAGGCCGCACTCGATCGCAAGCAGACCGAATCGGCTCCCGCGCAGAACGACGATCTCGCGGAACAGGCGCAAACCCTGGCCACCCGCTTCGCCGCCGAGCACCCGAATGTCGATCTGGTCCTGCGAGAACTGCGCAGCCTGCTGCTCGGCCTGGGGCTGTAAAACACTCGCACCTACCGCCGGGCCGTGCCTTTGCACGGACTTCTCAGTGCGGCACAGCAAGATCGCGGGCCATGCGAATGGCTGCAATCAGGCTGGAGGGGTCGGCCAGATCGCGGCCGACGATGTCGAACGCCGTACCGTGATCGGGGCTGGTCCGCACGAAGGGCAGCCCCAGCGTGACGTTCACGCCCTGCTCCACGCCGAGATACTTCACCGGAATCAGTCCCTGATCGTGATACATCGCCACCACGATGTCGAAGGCGCCCGGATGCTCGGGCGGTGCGTGACGCGCGCGCATGAACACGGTATCAGGCGGGTAAGGCCCGCTGGCGGCAATGTCCTCGCGACGCGCCTGAGCGACCGCCGGGGCGATGATCCGCTCTTCCTCGTCGCCGAACAGACCTGACTCGCCCGCATGCGGGTTCAGCCCGGCAACGGCGATGCGCGGCTGCTCCAGCCCCCAGCCACGGGCAGCCTGATGGGCGATGCGCAAGGTCTGCAAAACCGATTCGGTCGTCACCGCATCGATGGCTTGCCGCAAGGCCATGTGCACAGTCACCAGCACGGTCTTGAGTTGCTCGTTGGCCAGCATCATGCGCACGGGTGCGCCGCCGGCAATGTGCTGCAGGATTTCGGTATGCCCGGGAAAGTTCACGCCCGCGGCATGCAGCGCCGCTTTGTGGATGGGCGCCGTCACCACGGCGGCCACCCGACCCGCGAGGGCGTCTTGGGCCGCGGCTTCGATGCACGCGTAGGCCGCCGCACCAGCGCGGGCGTCCACCTGCCCGATGACGAGATCGGCAGGCAGCGCGACGATGGGCAGCACGGGAATGGCCCCACACGGAACCTCCTTCCACTCTGCCAGCTCGTCGAGTTCCACGATGGCAGGACGGCTGCTGTCGGGTGAAAACCGTAGGGCGCGCGCCGTGCGGGCCAGCCAGGCCGCGTCGCCGTAGACCACGCACCCGTTCGCCTCGCCTTGCGCAAAGGCCCGCACGAGGGTTTCGGTACCGATGCCGCAGGGGTCGCCCAGGGTCAGGGCGATCGGGCGGCTGGGTGACGATTCAGGCGGGGTTGTCGAGGTCGATGAAGACATGGTCGAGTCCGTAATGTGCGGCCAGATGGTCGCCGAGCGCACGAATGCCGTCGCGCTCTGTGGCATGGTGGCCGCAAGCCAGATAAGTAATGCCCATTTCACGCGCGAAATGCGCCGTGGGTTCGGAAATCTCGCCGCTGACAAAGGTGCGCGCCCCCGCAGCCCAGGCGTCTTCGATCCAGTCCTGCGCGCCGCCAGTGCACCAGGCCAATGTCCCTACAGGCGCATCGGCCTCGCCCACCACCAGGGGCGTGCGACCCAGATCGCGCGCAACGGCCTGCTCGAGTTGGCCGATGGTCGCTTGCGGCGCGCTGCCCAGACAGCCCAGTTGCTGTTTGCCGAAGCGGCCCTGCACCGACCAGCCCAGACGCCGCGCCAGCATGACGTTGTTGCCGACCTCGCAGTGCGCGTCGAGCGGCAGGTGATAGGCGAACAGGTTGAGATCGGCAGCGAGCAGCAGCCCCAAGCGCTTGCGCTTCTGGCGGATGATGCATGGATCTTCTCCGCGCCAGAAATAGCCATGATGCACCAGCAGCGCATCGGCCCGCAGCGCGATGGCGCGCTCGATCAGCGCCAGGCTGGCCGTGACGCCGGTGACAATGCGCGCAATCTCGTCTCTCCCCTCGACCTGTAGGCCGTTCGGGCAATAATCGGTAAAACGCGCGCAATCGAGATAAGTGTCGATTTCGCCCTGCAAATGGTCTCTGCGCATGGTGGCCTTGAAGCGTGATGACGCGCCGCCATGTGAGGAGACATCTCCTCACTCGGTCTCTGTATGCGACGCCTCTGGCTGCTATTTTCCCAGACTGTGACGATTGCGCTCGCCGCGCTGTTCGTCGTCTCCACCCTCAAGCCGGAATGGGTGCGTTTCGGCGCCCCGATTTCCACGCAGGCGAACGCGCCGGCCGTCGTCACCATTCAGGACGCCCCGGCCGCACCTACCGCTCTGCCCGCCGCGGGAAGCTATAGCGCCGCGGCACTCAAGGCCATGCCGGCCGTCGTATCCATCACCACCTCGAAGGCTCCGCGCCGTCTGCCGGGCCGTGACCCTTGGCTGCGACAGTTTCAGGGCAGCCGCCAGCCGACTGTCGGCCTCGGTTCGGGCGTGATCGTCAGCCCGGACGGCTACATCCTCACCAACAACCACGTCATCGAAGGCGCGGACCAGATTGAAGTCAAGCTGTCCGATGGACGCGAAGCCCGGGCCACCCTGGTCGGGCGCGATCCCGATACCGATCTCGCGGTGCTTCGCATCGGGCTGAGCAAGCTGCCGGTCATCACTTTCGGCAGCGATGCCAACGCTCATGTGGGCGATGTGGTGCTGGCCATCGGCTATCCGTTCGGCGTGGGCCAGACCGTCACGCAGGGCATCATCAGCGCCCTGGGCCGCACCCAGCTAGGCATCAATACCTTCGAGAACTTCATCCAGACCGACGCCGCCATCAACCCCGGCAACTCCGGCGGCGCGTTGGTGGATGCCAACGGCAACCTCATCGGCATCAACACCGCCATCTTCTCGCGCAGCGGCGGCTCGCTGGGCATCGGCTTTGCCGTGCCGGTCTCAACGGCGCGCAATGTCATGCAGCAGCTCATCAGCACCGGGCAGGTGGTGCGCGGCTGGATCGGCGTGGAACCTCAGGACGTGACCGATCAGCTCGCACGCACTCTGAATCTGCCGCATCCGGAAGGCGTGGTGATCATCGGCGTGCTGCGCAAAGGTCCGGCTGACGAGGCGGGCGTGCGCCCCGGTGATGTGGTGCTCGATGTGGCGGGCAAGCCGGTGGTCAATACCGGCCAACTACTCAACGCCGTGGCCGCGCTCAAACCTGGAAGCGAAGCCGCGATTCAGGTGCTGCGCAGCGGCAAGACCACCACACTGCAGGTCCGCATCGGCACCCGACCGCAGAACATCAGCCAGACGCCGCCCGCTGAAGACGGCGAAGGCGAGCTGCCCTGAGCGGAAATGGCGTTATGCGTAGCGCTCAGGCTGCTGGCGACTGCACGTCTTTTTCTTCGTCGGAAGGCGGCGCCGAATACTTGACCAGATACTTTGCCGCGAGAATGCCGACCTCGAACAGCAGAATCATCGACAGCGCCAGCGAAGTCTGCGACACCACATCCGGCGGCGTGACGATGGCCGCCACAATGAACGCCACCACGATGAAATAGCTGCGCCACGATTTGAGCTGCTCAACCGTCACCAGCCCGAAGCGCACCAGCACCATGAGCACCACCGGCACCTCGAACGCTGTGCCGAAAGCCATGAACATGGTCAGCATGAAACTCAAGTACGCCTCAATGTCCGGGGCGGCGGTGATCACTTTCGGGGCAAAACCCTGAATGAAGGTGAACAATCGCCCGAATACGAAGAAGTAGCAAAACGCCACCCCCATGTAAAACAACAGCGTACTGCTGATGATCAGCGGCATGACCAGCCGCTTTTCATGCGTGTAAAGGCCCGGCGCAACAAAGGCCCAAACCTGATAGAGCACTGCAGGCAAGGCGATCATAAACGCCACCAGCAGCGTGACCTTGATGGGCACCACAAATGGCGAGATCACGCCAATGGCGATCATCGTCGAGCCCTTGGGCAGATGCGCGATGAGCGGTTGGGACAGCAGATCGAACAGCCCCGAAGGGCCGGGGTAGATTGACAGCACGATGAACACCACGCCGATGGCCGCAATGGCGCGGACGAGCCGGTTGCGCAGTTCGACCAGATGCGTGATGAACGGCTGCTCGGCCTCGGGGCTGTCCGGTGTCACTGTTTTCTTGGGGTCAGACACGGGCGATGCACTCGTTTGCAAAGAGAGGATGGAATATGCAGAAGGGGCGCCGCATCAGCACGGCGATCAGCGCTTGACGCGATAACGCGCCATTCGCGCCGCTCCCGACAAGGCCTGGGTGCGCACACGAGCCTGCCGCCGGTACCACTGCGGAACCGTATTGCCCGAGAGTTTTTTGCGTTTCTTGGTCGGATAGTCGGGGCTGGGCAGACTGGGGGACGAAAAACCATCGGCCATCGAAGGCTCGGACTCGCCACTCAGACCCGCCGTGGCTTCCTTCCAGGCATCGTCAAAACTGCCCCTGACCTCGGCCACGTTGTCGCTCACCGACTTTTTCATATCCTGCGCCGCAGTCTCAAGGGACGATTTCACGTTGCGCAGTTCTTCAAGATCGATTTGGCGATTGACCTCGGCTTTCACGTCAGCCAAGTAGCGCTGCGCGCGGCCCAGCAGATTGCCCGCTGTGCGAGCCACACGCGGCAATTTTTCGGGCCCTAGAACGACGAGCGCAACCACGCCGATCAAGCCGATTTCGGACATTCCGATGTCAAACATGGGCGGTCAGTGGGAGCAATGGCGCAGCAGGGGGGCCGCACAAGAAAAGAGAGGCGGACAAAATCGGGACAAGACAAAAAACCGGCAT
Organism: Thiomonas intermedia; assembly: GCA_022730375.1. Taxonomy (GTDB): domain Bacteria; phylum Pseudomonadota; class Gammaproteobacteria; order Burkholderiales; family Burkholderiaceae_C; genus Thiomonas; species Thiomonas intermedia_C. Next base: position 51,732 of record DZDA01000005.1, on the reverse strand, counting down.
CGCTGCCGGCTCACGGTGAGGGCCGTCTTCAGGAAGACGACTTCTCTTTGGCCTGCACGTCGATGGCTTCCTTCTTGGCGCTGGCTTCAGCGGCAAGCTGCTTGTCGGCCTCGGCGGGCTTGTCATCTGCGCTGGCATCGCGCACGCCGTCCTTGAAGCCTTTCACTGCAGAACCGAGGTCGGAACCCATGTTCTTCAACTTCTTGGTGCCGAACACCATCATCACAATCACCAGCACGATCAGCCAGTGCCAAATGCTAAATGAGCCCATGATTTACTCCTTCGCCGCAAAAATTTAAGGGGCCTGTTTTTTCCACGGACGGGGGCCGCCCATAACGTGCAAGTGCAGGTGAAACACTTCCTGCCCTCCGTTCTGGCCGGTGTTGATGACGGTACGGAACCCATCATCACAACCCTGCTCACGCGCCAGTCGGGGTACAAGCTGCAACATTTTACCGAGTAAAGCATTGTGCTCAGTACCCACATTGAATAAAGACGATAGATGCAGTCGGGGAATGATCAGGAAATGGACGGGCGCGGCCGGGTGAATGTCGTGAAATGCGACCACATCCTCGTCCTGGTACAGCACTTTTGCGGGCAGTTCACCTGCGGCGATTTTGCAGAAAATGCATTGGGAATCAGTCATGGCGCACGGCAACAGCGAGGAAAAAGATTTAGAGAGAAGGACGCACCTGCTTGCGCTCGGTGAGTTTGAGCCAGCCTTTGACTACGCGGTAGATGGTCCAGAAATACACCACGGCCAGCACCAGAAACCCCAGGCCGAAAACCCAGATCAGGGCGAAACCGAGTACCGACCAGAATAGCGCCCACCAGAAGGTGCGAATCTGCCAGCGCAGATGATTTTCCACCCAGGTGCCGCGGGCGTCATCGAGCTTCACATAGTCGATGATCACGCCGACAACGGCGGTGATGCCCCAGAAAAAACTCAACGCCTGCAGCACATAGACGACCAGCGCAATCGTTTTGAGCCCCTCGACGTCTTGAGGGCCGGGTTGATCGATGATGATTTTTGGATCGTTCATGGCGACGTGCTCAGGGTTTAGCCGCGCGTGCGGCAAACTCGGCCAGACCAGACCTGCCTTCGCGGCGCTCCAGTTCGGCAAGCACTTGTTGCGGTGTGAGGCCATGCTGGGCAAGGGCGATCAGACTGTGGAACCACAGGTCAGCGGTCTCATACAGAATTTTCTCCGCCTCGCCATCCTTGGCCGCCATGACGAGTTCGGTGGCCTCTTCGCCGATTTTTTTCAGAATGGCGTCTTCGCCCTTGTGAAACAGCCGCGCCACATAAGACGCGCTTGGATCGGCCCCTTTACGGCTGACGATGGTGGCGTAGATGCGCTCCAGCCCCGCGCTGGAATCGGCGGCCCCGGCCTCATCAACCTGCCCATGCGAAGACGCACCGTCATAGATGTGTGCTGGGTCTTTCAGTACCGGATCCGCCGCCTTCCAGTGACCATGATCGAGGCTGTTGAAAAAACAGGACTCCCGCCCGGTGTGGCAGGCGATGCCGCCCGCCTGCTCCACCTGCAGCAGCACTACGTCGCCGTCGCAATCGAGGCGGATGTCGCGCACGGTCTGCACATGGCCTGATTCTTCGCCTTTGTGCCACAGCCGGCGCCGCGAGCGCGACCAATACACCGCTTCGCCGCGTTGGTGCGTCAGTTCCAGCGCTTCGCGGTTCATCCAGGCGAACATGAGCACGCGCCCGGTGTGCGCATCTTGCGCGATGGCGGGCACGAGCCCGCGGGCATCCCATTTGACTTGATCGAGCCAGTTCATGGAATAGATTTTAGGCGTTCCCCCCGCCCTGGCCCAACAGTTTGCGCAAGACGCTCACAGCGACAAATCGGGCCGCATGGCTATGCCACGCCCGGCCAGATGTTGCTTGGCCTGTCCCACCGTGTATTCGCCATAGTGGAAGATGCTGGCGGCGAGCACGGCGTCGGCGTGACCTTCGAGAAACCCCGCGGCCAGATGATCGAGATTGCCCACGCCGCCCGAGGCGATCACGGGCACGCTCACCGAGTCTGACACGGCGCGGGTGAGCGCCAGATCGAAGCCGATCTTGGTGCCGTCGCGGTCCATGCTGGTGAGCAGGATTTCGCCGGCCCCAGCGCGCACCATGTCCACCGCCCACTGCACGGCGTCGAGCCCGGTCGCCTTGCGGCCGCCGTGGGTATAGACCTCCCAGCCCTCGCCGTCGGCACGGCGCTTGGCGTCGATGGCCACGACGATGCATTGCGCGCCATATTTGGCCGAGGCATCGGCGATGACTTGCGGGTTGGCCACTGCGGCGGAGTTGAAGCTGACCTTGTCGGCCCCGGCATTAAGCAATCGGCGCACGTCGTCCACGGTGCGCACGCCGCCGCCCACGGTGAGCGGAATGAAGACCTGCGACGCGACCGCCTCGATCTGGTGCAGCAGCAGATCGCGGGCGTCGCTGGTGGCGGTGATGTCGAGAAAGGTGAGTTCGTCCGCGCCCTGGGCGTTGTAGCGGGCGGCGATTTCCACCGGATCGCCGGCATCGCGCAGTCCGACGAAATTGACGCCTTTGACCACGCGGCCGCCGTTCACGTCGAGACAGGGGATGATGCGTTTGAACAACATGATGGGAGCGCTTAGTGCCGCTAAGGGCCGCGTCAGCGGCTGGTGACGTAGCGTTGGGCGGCGGCGAAATCGAGCGCGCCGGTGTAGATGGAGCGGCCGCAGATCACGCCTTCGACGCCGCTGCTTTCCACCGCGCAGAGCTTTTCGATGTCGTCCATGCCCGACAGACCGCCGGAGGCGATGACCGGCACGTCGAGCACTTCGGCCAGTCGCACCGTGGCCTCGATGTTGATGCCGGTGAGCATGCCGTCGCGGCCGATATCGGTGTAGATCACGCCTTCGATGCCGTAGTCCTGAAACTTGCGTGCCAGATCGGCGACTTCGTGGCCGGTGAGTTTGCTCCAGCCATCGGTGGCGACTTTGCCGTCGCGGGCGTCGAGGCCGACGATGATGTGGCCGCCGAAGGCGCTGCAGGCATCGCGCAGGAAGCCGGGGTTTTTCACCGCGGCCGTGCCGATGATGACAAAGCTCAGGCCCTGGTCGAGATAGGCCTCGATGGTGTCGAGATCGCGGATGCCTCCGCCGAGCTGCACCGGAATCTCATCGCCCACCTCGTCGAGAATCGCGGCAATGGCCTCGGCATTGCGCGGCTTGCCGGCGAAGGCGCCGTTGAGATCGACCAGATGCAGGCGTTCAGCGCCCTGGTCGATCCAGTGCCGGGCCATGGCGGCGGGATCTTTGGAGAACACCGTGGCGCCTTGCATTTCACCTTGTTCGAGGCGAACGCACTGGCCGTCCTTGAGGTCGATTGCCGGAATGAGCAGCATGATGTCAGGGCAGTGGAAAAGAGATCAGAACTGAGAAGTCAGAACAGGAAACAACACTGGGAACTCGGCTTCACCGATCGCGCCCAGAGGGTGTGAATGAATCCGGCGTGGCCGAGCAGCGCGTCCAAACGCCCCCGGTCAAGGCGCAAAGCACAGCCGTGCCCGTCGGCACGGCGAGCATTTGCAACACCGAGCGGGGGTGTTTGGGCGCGAGGAGCGGTCATGGCGGATTTGTTCACACCCTCTCAGGGCGACCAGTGTAGAAAATTGCGATACAGCATCAGCCCGGCGTCGGCACTTTTTTCGGGGTGAAACTGGGTGGCGAAAAGGTTGTCGCGCGCCACCGCGCTGGCAAACCGCACGCCATACTCGGTCTCGCCCGCGCTGTGGCTGCCGTCTTGCGGCGCTGCGTAAAAGCTGTGCACGAAGTAGAACGCCGCGCCATCAGGCACATGCGCCCATAGCGGATGCAGCGCCCCACGCGCATCGCGGCCCTGCCACACCGCGTTCCAGCCCATATGCGGCACTTTGTAGCGGCTGCCATCGGGCTGCAACTGGCCGTCGAGCTCGAAGCGCTGCACCTGGCCGGGAATCAGGCCGAGACCATCGACATGACCTTCGGTGCTGTGATCGAGCAGCATCTGCATGCCCACGCAGACGCCGAACAGCGGCTTGCTGGCGGCGGCTTGCAGCACGGCCTCCTGCAGGCCGGACTCGCGCAACTCGCGCATGCAGTCGGGCATGGCGCCTTGGCCGGGCAGCACCACGCGGTCGGCTGCGCGCACCACGGCGGGGTCGGAGGTCACGACCACGTCAAACTCGGAGCCTGCGGCGACATGCGCCACAGCTTGCGACACCGAGCGCAGATTGCCCATGCCATAGTCCACAACGGCAACGCGTTTCATCGATTCAGGAAAGGAGGCGGTTTGACTTCAGAAAGCAGCGCGAAAGACAGAAAGACAAGAGCGGGCCTGTAATGCCCATTTACAGCGGCCAATTTACAGCGAACCTTTGGTCGAGGGAATCACTTCGCCCATGCGGGGATCGCGTTCGGCGGCCGCCCGCAGGGCGCGGCCGAAAGCCTTGAACACGGTTTCGCACTGGTGATGCGCGTTGTCGCCGCGCAGATTGTCGACATGCACGGTGATGGCGGCATGATTGACCAACCCCTGAAAGAATTCGTGGGCCAGATCGACGTCGAATTCGCCAATCATGGCGCGGGTGAACGGCACATGCCATTCCAGACCGGGGCGGCCTGAAAAATCGATGACCACGCGGCTCAGGGCTTCATCGAGCGGCACATAGGCATGGCCGTAACGGCGGATGCCCTTCTTGTCGCCGATGGCCCGCGCCAGCGCCTGGCCCAGCGTGATGCCCACATCTTCGACCGTGTGATGCGCGTCGATATGCAGATCGCCCTTGGCCTGGATGTCGAGGTCGATCAGCCCGTGCCGGGCGATCTGGTCGAGCATGTGATCAAAGAAGCCAACACCGGTGGACAGTTTGGAGACGCCGGTGCCATCGAGGTTGATGGACACGGTGATTTGCGTCTCGGCGGTGTTGCGGGAAACCTGGGCAGTGCGCATGGGGAGGTGGCGTGAGAACGGCGGTCGACAGGCGCAATCGTAACGTCAGCGCGACGCAGCCGTCTGATCAGCAATGGCGTCGTAAGCGTTCAGCAAGGTTTCGCACTGCTGCGGGGTGCCGATAGTGATGCGCAGGAAGTCGGCAATGCGCTGCGGGCGCGCGAATTGCCGCACCAGAATGCGCTGCTCGCGCAACTGCGCCGCCAGGCGTGCGCCCTCATGTGCGGGGTGGCGCGCGAACACGAAATTCGCCTGCGAAGGCAGCACCTCGAACCCGCGCGCGCGCAGGCCTTCGCTCAACGCGTCACGGCTGGCTTGAATGCGTGCGCTGGTTTGCGCCAGCCAGGCGGCATCAGTCATGGCAGCCGTGGCGCCGGCGAGCGCCAGACGGTCGAGTGGATAGGAATTGAAGCTGTCTTTCACCCGGCTGAGTGCATCGATCAGATCGGGGTGGCCCAGCGCATAGCCCACGCGCAAGCCGGCCAGCGCCCAGGCCTTGGACAGGGTGCGAATCACCAGCAATTGCGGATAGCGATCGACCAGCGCGGCAGCGGTCTGCGCGCCGAAATCGACATACGCCTCATCGACCACCACCACGGAATCGGGATTGCCCGCCAGCAGACGTTCCACCTCCGAGAGGGGAAGCGCCATGCCGGTTGGGGCATTGGGATTGGGGAAAATGATGCCGCCGTTCGGCCCGGCCTGCAGATAGTCATCGACCGCGATGGAGAAGTCGGCACGCAGCGCGATCTCGCGGGTCTCGATGCCATACAAGCGGGCGTAGACGGGATAGAAGCTGTACGAAATATCGGGGTGCAGCAACGGCGCCGGGTGCCGCAGCAAGGCCATGAAGGCATGCGCCAGCACTTCGTCCGAGCCGTTACCGACAAAGACCTGCTCGGCCTTCAGCCCGTGATGGTGCGCGATCGCTGCCTTGAGCCCTGTGGCCTGCGGGTCTGGGTAGAGGCGCAAATCGCCCGTGGTCTGCGCCGCGATGGCCTGCAGCACCTGGTCGCTGGGCGGATAGGGGCATTCATTGGTGTTGAGCTTGATCAGCCCGTCGATGCGCGGCTGTTCGCCCGGCACATAAGGGGTCAGGCCGTGAACGACTTCGCTCCAGAATCGGCTCATGGCATTTCCGTTTCAGCGCAGCCGCATTTCGGCGGCGCGGGCGTGCGCGGTCAGGCGCTCGCCGTGGGCCAGCACGCTGGCGATGCGGCCGAGTTGCTGCGCGCCCTCGGCGCTGACTTCGATGATGCTGGAGCGCTTGATGAAGTCGTACACCCCCAGCGGCGAGGAGAACCGGGCCGTGCCCGAAGTGGGCAAGACATGGTTGGGCCCGGCGCAGTAGTCGCCCAGCGACTCGGAGGTGTAGGCGCCCAGGAACAGCGCGCCGGCGTGCTTGAGCGCAGGCACATATTGATGCGGGTTCTGCGCGGAAATCTCCAGGTGTTCCGGCGCGATGCGGTTGGCCAGATCGCAAGCCTGCGCCATGTCGCGCACGCGGATGAGCGCGCCGCGGCCGTTCAGCGAGACGGTGATGATGTTCTTGCGCGGCATGTCGGGCAGCAGCCGGTGGATGGCCTCGGCCACGGCGTCGATATAGGCCGCATCGGGACAGAGCAGGATGCTCTGCGCCAGTTCGTCATGCTCGGCCTGGCTGAACAGATCCATCGCCACCCAGTCGGGCGGCGTGCTGCCGTCGGCAAGCACCAGAATCTCGGACGGCCCGGCGATCATGTCGATGCCGCAGACGCCGAACACCCGGCGCTTGGCCGCGGCCACATAGGCGTTGCCCGGGCCGACGATCTTGTCCACCGCGGGCACGGTGGCCGTGCCGTAAGCCAGTGCGCCCACCGCCTGCGCGCCGCCGATGGCGAAGGCCCGGCTAACGCCGGCCACGGCCGCTGCGGCCAGCACCAGCGGGTTGCGCTCGCCGTCGGGCGTGGGCACGACCATGATGATCTCTTGCACACCCGCCACATGCGCCGGAATGGCGTTCATCAGCACCGAAGAGGGATAGGCCGCCTTCCCGCCGGGCACATAGATGCCCACGCGGTCGAGTGGCGTGACCTTCTGGCCGAGCAGAGTGCCGTCTTCGTCGCGGTACTCCCAGCTCTGGCCGACTTGCTGCAACTGGCGCTCGTGGTAGCGGTGCACCCGGGTAGCGGCGACCTCGAGCGCGTCGCGCTGCTCCGGGGTGATGGCGGCAAGCGCGGCCTGCAACTCGGCCTGGCTGATCTCCAGCGCAGCCATGTCGGGCGCGTCGAGGCGGTCGAACTTGCGGGTGCAGTCGAGCACGGCGGCATCGCCACGCAGTTGCACATCGCGCAGGATGTCGGCCGCGCGGGCATCGATCTCGGCGTTTTCATCGGCCATGCGGGCAAACAGGGCGCGGTATTGCGCCTCGAAGTCGGGGCCGGTGGCGTCTAGCCTGCGCAGTTGCAAAGCATGGATCGGGGCACTAAGCGGGACACTGAGCGGCGCGTTCATGCGGCGGACTCCTCGGGCGCTTGCGCGGCTTCGCGCAGTTGGTCGATCAGGGGTTTGAGCAAAGCCGTGCGGGTTTTGAGCGCGGCCTGGTTGACGATGAGACGCGCGGAAATGTCCATGATGTGTTCCACCTCGACCAGGCCATTGGCCTTGAGCGTGCCGCCGGTGGACACCAGATCGACGATGGCGTCGGCCAGCCCGGTCAGCGGCGCCAGCTCCATCGAACCGTAGAGCTTGACCAGATCGACGTGCACGCCCTTGGTGGCGAAGTGTTCTCGCGCCATGTGCAGGTATTTGGTCGCCACCCGCAGACGCGCGCCCTGTTTGACCTGGCCTGCGTAGTCGAAATCATGCCGCACCGCCACACTCAGGCGGCAGCGGGCAATGCCCAGATCGACCGGCAGATACAAGCCGTCAGCGCCGCTGCCGGCGAAGTATTCGCGCAGCACGTCCAGCCCGGCCACGCCCATGTCGGCACCGCCGTAGCGCACATAGGTCGGCACATCGCTGGCCCGCACCAGCACCACGCGCACATCCGGCCGATTGGTCGGAAGGATGAGTTTGCGCGTGGACTCGGGATCACCCGACACCGTGATGCCCGCCCGCGCCAGCATGGGCAGGGTGTCTTCGAAAATTCGTCCCTTGGACAGTGCGAGGGTCAGCATGTCGGTTTCCTTACTTGCCGCTGATGCGGTCGCTGATACGGTCGATCTGCGCGCCCAGGCCGCGCAGCTTGACCTCCATGGCGTCATAGCCGCGGTCGAGGTGATAGATGCGGTCGATCACGGTTTCTCCTTCGGCCGCCAGCGCCGCCACCACCAGGCCGGCCGAGGCGCGAAGGTCAGTCGCCATGACGGTGGCGCCCGAAAGCTGCGGCACGCCGCGCACCACGCAGGTGTGTCCGTCAATGTCGATCTGCGCGCCCAGCCGCATGAGCTCCTGCACATGCATGAAGCGATTCTCGAAAATGGTTTCCGTCATGCGCGCAGCGCCGTCTGCCAGGCAGTTGACCGCCATGAACTGAGCTTGCATGTCGGTGGCAAAGCCGGGGTATTCAGTCGTGCGCACCGAGACGGCGCGCGGACGGCCGCCAGGCAGCGCATCGGCGCGCAGCCGAATCCAGCCTTCGCCGGTGTCGATCTGGGCGCCGGCTTCGCGCAGCTTGTCGAGCAAGGCGTCCTGATGTGCCGGTTCGGCGCCCTGCACGGTCACGTCGCCGTGCGCTGCCAGGGCGGCGCACAGAAAAGTGCCGACTTCGATGCGGTCGGGAATGATGCGGTGCTCCGCCCCGTGCAAGGCCTCCACGCCTTGAATGCGGATCTGCGAAGTACCGTCGCCGCTGATCTGCGCGCCCATGGCACGCAACAAATTCGCGAGATCGACAATCTCGGGCTCGCGCGCCGCGTTGTCGATCAGGGTCTCGCCCTCGGCCAGCGTGGCGGCCATCATCAGGTTTTCGGTGCCCGTCACCGTAACCATGTCGGTACTGATGCGCGCGCCGCGCAAACGGCCGGAAGGCGTCGCCACGCGGGCCACGATATAGCCATGTTCCACCGCGATGTCCGCCCCCAGCGCCTGCAGCCCCTTGATGTGCTGATCGACCGGGCGTGCGCCGATAGCGCAACCTCCCGGCAGGCTCACCCGCGCCTGCCCAAATCGCGCCAGCAAGGGGCCGAGCACCAGCACCGAGGCGCGCATGGTCTTGACCAGTTCATACGACGCCTCGTAGTGATTCACCGCCGCAGCGCTGAGGCGGATCTGCCCCCCGTCCTGTTCGACCTGAGCGCCCAGGCTGCGCAGCAATTTGGCCAGGGTGCGCACATCCATGAGCTGCGGCGCGTTGCTCAACTGCACCGTCTCGGCGGTGAGCAGCGCGGCGGCGATCAGCGGCAGCGCGGCGTTCTTCGCCCCGCTGGCCTGCACCACGCCTTGCAGCGTGCGCTGCCCGGTGATTCTGAGTTTGTCCATGATGACCTTCAGCTCGGCAGTCTTGCGCTGCCGGGCAGCACGCATAGTCGCGTGCGAAAAAGGCAGGATTCTAGGCGTTCGGTAATGCCGCGAATTCCTGCGGGGTGAGCGTTTTCATGGACAGCGCGTGAATTTCCGCGCGCATGCGCTCGCCGAGTGCTCCGTAAACCAGTTGGTGCCGCTGCACCCGGTTGCGTCCTTCGAAAGCCGTGCTGACGATGGTGGCGTAAAAATGCTGGCCATCACCTTCGACGTGCAGATGGGTGCATTCCAGCCCGGCGGCGATGTAGCGGTGGAGGTCTTGGGGGGTGGGAAGAGACATGGGGTTCAGTTCCGAAGTTTGGTGCCGCGCACCAGCATGGCCAGGGCGATGCCGCCGCAAAGCAGGTTACCCAGCAGCGCCGCCAGCAGACTGACCCAGGGCGAGACGTCGCCCGAGCCGAAAAAGCCATAGCGGAAGCCGTCGATCAGATAGAAAAACGGGTTGAGGTGCGAGGCCAGTTTCCAGTAACCCGGCAGGCTGTGAACCGAGTAGAACACGCCCGACAGAAACGTCGCGGGGGTGATGATGAAGTTCTGGAAGGCGGCCATCTGATCGAACTTCTCCGCCCAGATACCCGCAATCAGGCCAAGCGCACCCAGCATGCTCGCACCCAGAATGGCAAAGACCAGAATCCACAGCGGATACACAAAGGTCAGCGGGACGAACCACATCGTCACCAGCAGCACCCCGGCACCGACCATCAGCCCCCGCAGCACAGAAGCGCCCACATAGGCTGCGAACAGCTCCCAGGGTTTGAGCGGCGACAGCAGCACGAACACCAGATTGCCGGTGATCTTGGACTGTATGAGCGAAGACGAGGTGTTGGCGAACGCGTTCTGCAGCACGCTCATCATCATCAGGCCGGGGATGAGGAAGGCGGTGTACGGCACATGCCCAAACACCTGCAGGTGCGCGGTGAAGGCGTGGGAGAAGATCAACAGGTAGAGCAGCGCCGTGACCACGGGGGCCGCCACGGTCTGAAAACCCACTTTGAGAAAGCGCTGCAGTTCCTTCTGCAGCAGGGTATGCAGCCCGGTCATCGCGCGGCTCCGATCAATTCGAGAAACACGTCTTCGAGGTCGGCGCGGCGCAGCTCCAGTTCATCGACCTCACAGCCCGCCTGGCGCAGCGCGGCGAGCTTGTGCTCCACATCCTGCGCGCCCCGCACAGCCAGCGCCACGCGCCCGCCCTGCTCGGCCCCCAGCCCCTCGGGCAAGCGCCCCTTGAGCAGGCGGAAGTACAGCACGGACGAGGCAAACCGCTGCAGCAGTGCCTCGGTGCGATCGAGCGCGACCACCTTGCCGCCCTTGATCACCGCGATGCGTTTGCACAGCGCCTCGGCTTCTTCGAGATAGTGCGTGGTGAGCAGCACGGTATGACCTTCGGCGTTGAGCCGGGCGATGAACTCCCATAGCGATTGCCTCAGCTCGACGTCCACACCTGCCGTGGGCTCGTCGAGCACGATGACCTGTGGCCGGTGCACCAGCGCCTGCGCCACCATTACGCGGCGCTTCATGCCGCCGGACAAGGCCCGCATGTTCTTGTCGGCTTGCGCGGTGAGCCCGAGGTTGTGCAGCAATTCGTCGATCCACAGATCGTTCTGCCTGAAGCCGAAATAGCCCGATTGAATGCGCAGCACCTGGCGCACGGTGAAAAACGGGTCGAACACCAGTTCCTGCGGCACGACGCCCAGCAGACGGCGGGCCGCCGCGGCGTCGCGCTGCACATCAAAGCCGGCCACCCGCACATGGCCCGAAGTCGGGCGCGTGAGGCCGGCCAGCATGCTGATGAGCGTGGTTTTGCCCGCGCCGTTGGGGCCGAGCAGGCCGAAGAACTCGCCGTCGGCGATGTCGAGCGCGACGCCATCGACGGCCAAGTTCTGGCCGTACTGCTTGACGACGCGATCAAAAGAAACAGCAGGAGGATTTGATGACATGAGCAATGAACAGCGCCCGCACGGAGCGGGCGCGATGCGCCGCTCCGTGCGGGCGAGAAAAATCAGGGGTGCTCAGCTGCGGGGCCGAACAGAAACTCAAGCCCGTAAGAGTGCGCCAGATCACGCAATCGGGCGGGAATGGCATTCACCTCGAGGGCTTCCTGAGGGGCGGCGCGGCGCAATTCGAGCAGGAGGGCCAGCGCGGCGGAGTCGAAGGTCTGCAAGGCGCCCGCATCGACAACCCAAGGCGTTGACTGCGCACCTAAAGCCTCACCTAAGGCCGCCAGCGCTTGGCGCCGCACGGCCGAGGCGGTATCGAGGGTCAGAGCGGCGGGCAGGGCGTAAACCGGCATGGTGAAATCCAGATCAGCCCTTGGCCTGGGCGAGGTTCTGGTTTTTTTCCTTCAGCGTAGCGATCAGGCCATCGATGCCTTTTTGCCCGATCTCCTGGGCGAACACGCTGCGGTAGTTATCGACCAGCCAGATACCCATGACGTTGACATCGGTGATCTTCCAGCCGGCCGGGGTGTTCTCCAGGCGGTAGTCGAGTTGCAGCGGTTCGCCGTTGTTGATCACGCGGGTGCGCACCGTCACATCCTGCGCATTCGCGGGTTCACGGTAAGGCAGCATCTTGACCTTCTGATCCTTGATCTGCTTGACGGCGCCGGCGTAGGTATAGACCAGCAGTTGTTTGAACTGCTGCTCCAGCGCGGTGCGCTGTGCCGGAGTGGCTTCGCGCCAGTAACGCCCCACGGCGCTCTGGGTGATTTTCTGGAAGTTCACAATCGGCAGAATTTTCTGCTCGACAAACTGCATCACGACTTCCGGGTTGCCGCTGCGCAGCTTGGGATCTTGCTGCACATCGCGGAGGATTTCGTTGGACATGGACTCGATCAGTTGCGGCGGCGAAAGTGTGTCTGCACCCTTCGCGTCTGCGGCCTGGGCGAGCACCGGTACCCCGGCCAGCATGACCGCGGAAGACAGGGATAAAGCCATGAAGTGGCGTCGAAGCATGGGAGGTTCTCCAGTTCTTGTGTTGTGTCGATTAACGCGCCGCCGCCCCTGAGGATGACAGCGGCAGTCGGTTCAGTGCGAGGGTGCGTCTGTCTTGGCGTCTGATTTCGCCGCGCTGGCCGCGGCAGTCGGCGTCGGGGAGGCAATGCCCAGCAGGCCGCCGTTCGCGTCGCCGTAGCTGTATTTGGCCAGCGGATTGGGCTCGCCCAGATCGATGATGGGCCGGTCACGCACATCTTCAACCTGGGATTTGCGGCGCTGCTCATAGGCGCTGCGTGTGAAGACGTAGGGATCGAGCGCAATCTGGTCGAACAGATTGGAGGCGTTGAGCAGATTGGCGCGGGTATTCACCAGATTGAGCGCCAGCGCGCCATAGCTGGCGCTGGGCGGGCTGATCTGCGCCGATGGGCCATAAGCGAGAAACACGCCGGTGCCAGCGGCATCGCGCACCGAACTCGGCCCGTAGAACGGCAGCACCACATACGGCCCGGAACCCACGCCCCAGCGCGCCAGAGTGAGCCCGAAGTCGTTGGGGTGTTTGTAAATGCCCATCTCGGTGGCGATGTCGAGAGTGCCGAACAGGCCAAACACCGAGTTGACCCCCACGCGCATGAAAGTGCTCAGGCCATCGTGCACATTGCCCTGCAGAAAATCATTGGTCATCGACCACACGTCGCCAAAATTGCCGAAGAAATTGGTCACGCCGTGGCGAATCGGCGTAGGTGTGATGTCTTTATAGCCGGTGGCAACCGGTTTGAGCACGGCCTTGTCGACCTTGTCATTGATGGTGAACATCGCCCGGTTGTAAGGCTCGAGCGGGTCTTGCGGGTTGTGCGTGGCACAGCCGCCCAGGGTGGCCAGCGCCAGCAGCGGCAGAAGTCGCGCGGCCTGTTTCATTTGCCGTCCCCCGCCCCGCTCGATGCGGCCTTGTTGTAGAGGAATTGGCCGATCAGATTTTCGAGCACCACGGCCGACTGGGTATTGCGGATCACCGAGCCGTTGGCGAGGTTCTTTTCACTGCCGCCGGGGCTGAAATCAATGTATTGATCGCCCAGCAGACCGGCCGTCAGAATCTTGGCCGAGGTATCAACAGGGAATTTGAAACGCTGATCGATAGCCATGTGCACGTCGGCCTGGAAGGTCTGATTGTCAAAGGTGATGGACGTCACCCGCCCTACCACCACGCCCGCGCTCTTCACCGGCGCGTCCGCCTTGAGGCCGCCGATATTGTCGAACCGGGCCGTCACCATATAGGTCGGCCCCCAGTTGATCTGCAGCAGGTTACCCGCCTTGAGCGCCAGAAACAGCAAGGCGGCAGCCCCCAGCACAACGAGTATGCCCACCCACAGATCGATTTTTCGTTGATTCATTTGCGACAACTCCAGGGCCTCATGCCCTCAGGTGCTGAACATCATGGCGGTCAGCACAAAATCCAGTGCCAGCACCGCCAGCGAAGCAATGACCACGGTGCGCGTGGTGGCCCGCGAAACGCCTTCGGGCGTCGGCTGACTGCGCCAGCCCTGCAACAGAGCGACGAAAGTGACGGCCAGGCCGAACACCACGCTCTTGATCACCCCATTGCCCACATCCTTGAACACATCGACGCCGCTTTGCATCTGCGACCAGAACTGACCGGCGTCCACGCCGATCATCACTACGCCGACAACATAGCCGCCCATGATGCCCACCGCGCTGAACACGGCCGCCAGCAGGGGCATGACGATCACACCGGCCCAGAACCGCGGAGCGAGCACGCGCACCACCGGATCGACGGCCATCATCTCCATCGCTGCAATCTGCTCGCCCGCTTTCATCAGGCCGATTTCGGCAGTGAGCGAGGTGCCCGCGCGACCGGCGAACAGCAAGGCGGTGACAACAGGGCCGAGCTCGCGCACCAGCGACAGCGCCACCAGCACCCCCAGCGCGCTCGACGAACCATAGCGCGACAAGGTGTAGTAGCCCTGCAGCCCCAGCACGAAGCCGACGAACAGGCCTGACACCGCAATGATGACCAGCGACAGATTGCCGAGAAAATACATCTGCTGAATCAGCAGGCTGGGACGCATGAACACCCGGCCGACCAGCCACAGCAGCCGCGCGAACAAGCGCGCCGCATAACCCAAGCTGGACAGCAGTTGCCGCGTGCCTGCGCCGATGGAAACCAGTCTGTCGGCAACCGTCATGCCCGCTCCTTGCGCACGCTGTCAGGCCGCAAAAAATCATCGCCAATCGCCGCAGCAGGGTAATGAAAATGCACCGGACCGTCGGGCTCTCCGCGCACGAACTGATGCACCAGGGGATCGGTGCTCTCGCGCATCTGCTGCGGCGTACCGTGCGCGATCAAGCTGCCGTTGCCCAGGATATAAACGTAATCGGCGATGTCGAAAGTCACCTCGACATCATGCGACACCACAATGCTGCTCAGGCCCAGCGCGTCGTTGAGGCTGCGGATCAACCGCGCCGAAATCCCCAGCGAAATGGGGTCGAGCCCGGCAAACGGCTCGTCATACATCACCAGCGCCGGATCGAGCGCAATGGCCCGCGCCATCGCCACCCGCCGCGCCATCCCGCCCGAAAGCTCTGCGGGATAAAGATCGCGCGCTCCGCGCAGCCCGACGGCGTTGAGCTTCATCAGCACCAGATCGCGAATCATCGAATCCGGCAAATCCGTGTGCTCACGCAACGGAAAAGCCACGTTGTCGAAAACGCTCATATCGGTAAACAGGGCGCCGAACTGAAACAACATGCCCATGCGCCGCCGCATGGCGAAAATCTGATCCTGCGACGCACCGGCCAGGTCCTGTCCCTCGAACCGCACCGAACCCCGCTGGGGCCTGACCTGCCCGCCGATCAGCCGCAGCAGCGTGGTCTTCCCCCCGCCCGATGCGCCCATCACTGCGACCACCTGACCCCGCTGAACGGTCATGTCGATGTGACGCAGAATCGGCCGCTCGCCATACCCAAAATCGAGCGCGTCGATCTGGACAATGGCATCAGCAGTGGAAACGGGCATAGGCAAGGGCAGTGACGATCAGTTAGAACGAAAAGTAGATTCTAGGGATTTCCCGACAAAACCGCTGCGCTGACCCCACAACGCTCGCCGCTTCAGCCACTCCAACGATAACTTGCCTCATGCCCGGACCGACCGCTGAATTCTGGAACGAACGCTTTCGCACCCACACGACTGGATGGGATCGAGGCGCTGTGCATCCGCAACTTCTGCACTGGATCGGCGAGAGTACGCTCAAACCTTGTCGCATTCTGGTGCCGGGCTGCGGCGCAGGCCACGAGGTTTTGCACTTGGCGGCCGCGGGGTTTGAAGTCATGGCGCTGGACTACGCCGAGCAGGCCGTCGCCCTGGTGACCAAGCGCTTGCAGCAACAGGGTTTGAGCGCGACCGTTTTGCAGGCCGACGTGCGGCAATGGGATACGCCACAACCGTTTGACGCCATCTGGGAGCAAACCTGCCTGTGCGCGCTTTACCCGGACGATTGGATGGCTTACGCAAATCGGCTGCATCGGTGGCTGGCGCCACAAGGGCGGCTCTTCGCCCTGTTCATGCAAACCGCAAAACCCGGCGCAGAGGAAGGGTGGATACAGGGCCCACCCTATCACTGCGACATTCTGGCCATGCGCGCGGTATTTCCGTCCACACAGTGGCAGTGGCCCAAGCCGCCCTACCCACGCGTTCCGCACCCCGGAGGTTCGGCCGAGCTGGCGCTCGTGCTCTCCCCAGTCGAATCAGACGCGCGGGAATAGTCGGCCACGCCGTTCAATCTGGACAGCGCAGCAGGTCGCAGCTTGAGCTGCGATTTTTCCGACGTTTTGGCGTTCAAACTATGAAACTCCCAAGCCCGCAATTTGTCCGTATCGAGAATTTCCACTCCGCCATACCGCAGATGCAGCACGCCGTCCGCCTCCAGGCGTTGAAAGGCCTGATTCACCCGCTGGCGCGACAAATGACAAAGCTGGCCGATTTCTGACTGGGTGACTTTCAGCGCGCCGCCATTCGCGCCGGCAAGCGGGTGAAACAAATGCCGCAGGGTTCGGGCGACAATCGATTCAGCACCGCTTTGCTGATCGTCCAGCGCCTGCAAGGTCATCAGTTCGAGGCGGTCGTTGAGTTGCTGCAGGAGATAATGGTTGAAGGCAATATTGCGCTCCAGCAACCATAGAAAAGTCTCGCGCGGCACCAGCGCCAATTCGCAAGTGCGTATGGCCTGGGCCTGATAGCGCCACACCCCCAGTCGCATCAGCGTTCCTTCGCCGAACCAACCGCCAGCCCCCACGCCGGAATAAACCAACGGTTTCCCGCTGGTCGTTGTCACGGTAAATTTCGCAAGCCCCGACATCAAGCCGATCCAATGCTGGGCCGTTTCGCCCAGAGGCTGCAGCGCCTGCCCTGCTGGCACGGTCTGGTAGCCCACTTCCGAAGCCACACGGGCCTTTTCTGCTGGCTGCAAACGCCCCCACCAGCCGCTGCGGGCTGCCCAGATTGGCGTTTTAGAGTCGTTCATGCACATGTTTCCTGGCTCAGGCTCTATGCTCGCGATTTTTTGCCGTCACTCGCACTACTGCGTGTAAATATCATGACTTAACGCAATGCATCGTTGAGAGCGTCACCCATAAAAAAAACCGGGTCATTCCCGGTTTTTTTATGTTGCGAGTCTCACTCGCAACATGCAGGCAAAGCGCCGTGCTGTATTCAGATCAGGAAAGATTCCTTGCTTTTACCGCCGTCCACCGCGCTTTGAAGCCAGCGCGGCATTTTTCCCCGGCCGGTCCAAGTTTCGCCCGTCTGCGCGTTGCGATATTTCGGCGCGACCGTCGATCCCTTGGACGACGCCCCGCCGCGACGCGAACCGAGATCGGCCAAGGTAATACCGTATTCGTCCATTTTGGCGCGAATATCGCTCACCACGGCAGCAATCTCTGCCTTGCGTTGCGTTTCGGCCTGCTGTTTGAGGGCTTCAATCTGTGACTGCAATTCTTTATACGTTGCCATGAGCACCTTCTCCTGTGTTGAAAGTTAAAAACGGGCTCATCATACGACAAAACAAAAAATAAAAAAGCCCGCACAAGGCGGGCTCATTCATAAGCACTGGAATGCTTCAATCCATCATTCGATGGCTTTGGTGATATCTTCTACGATTTTTTTGGCATCACCGAATACCATCATGGTTTTGTCCATGTAAAACAGTTCGTTATCCAGGCCAGCATACCCTGCGGCCATCGATCGCTTGTTCACGATCACCGTTTTTGCCTTGTAAGCCTCAAGAATCGGCATACCGGCAATCGGTGATTTTGGATCGTTCTTCGCCGAAGGATTGACCACGTCATTGGCGCCAAGAATCACGGCGACATCAGCCTGCCCGAACTCTGGGTTGATATCGTCCATTTCGAAAACCTGATCGTAGGGCACCTCGGCCTCGGCGAGCAGCACATTCATATGGCCCGGCATGCGGCCGGCCACAGGGTGAATCGCATATTTCACATTCACTCCGTGCTCGGTGAGTTTCAGCGCCAGTTCCTTGACAGCATGCTGCGCGCGGGCCACGGCCAAACCGTAACCGGGCACAATGATGACAGTTTCGGCATTGGACAAGAGAAACGCGGCGTCATCCGGGCTGCCGGATTTCACCGGGCGCTGCTGCACTGCCGCGGTCGTCGTCGAAGACTCGGCGCCAAACCCGCCAAGAATCACGCTGATGAACGAGCGGTTCATCGCCTTGCACATGATGTAACTCAGAATCGCACCGGAAGATCCGACCAATGAACCGGCGATGATGAGCATATTGTTTTCGAGCGAAAAACCAATGCCGGCCGCAGCCCATCCGGAATAACTGTTGAGCATCGACACCACTACCGGCATGTCGGCGCCGCCGATCGGAATAATGATCAGAACCCCCAGCACAAAGGCCAGGGCCATCATGATCAGGAAAGGCGTCCAGGACAGGGAGACAAAAAACCAGATACCGCAAGCGACCGCTGCCAAGCCAATCAGCAGATTCACCCAGTGCTGCGCCGGAAATCGCACCGGGGCACCCTGAAAAAGCCGGAATTTGTAGCGCCCGGACAATTTTCCAAAGGCGATCACGGAACCGCTGAACGTCACCGCGCCAATGATGGTGCCAATGAACAACTCGATACGGTTGCCTTTGGGCAGCAGGTCGCCCGCCGACTGAACAATGCCGAAGGCATGCGGCTCGGCCACCGCGGCCACGGCGATGAATACCGCCGCCAGACCGATCATGCTGTGCATGAAAGCGACCAGTTCAGGCATTTTGGTCATTTCAACGCGATTGGCCATGACCGCGCCAATACCGCCGCCGATCACCAGGCCCAGCAGGACATAGCTGAGGCCAAGCGCACCAGCGTCACCACCGATTTTGATGATCAGGGCCACGGTGGTGAGTACCGCGATGGCCATGCCTACCATGCCGAACACATTTCCGCGTCGGCTGGTCGTCGGGTGCGACAAGCCTTTGAGCGCTTGAATGAAAAAGACCGCTGCGAGCAAATACAGCAGGGTCACGAGATTCATGCTGAGTGTCATAAATTGAGTCCTTGATGCTGCGCGTCACCTGCCGCGGTTCGAACCAGATCGGTGCGACATCTGTTGGCGAAGCGGTAACGTCAGATATCTATTGGGGTGTGATTTAGCTTTTGCCGGCTGTTTTCTTTTTGAACATGGCCAGCATGCGCCGCGTCACGAGAAAGCCGCCGAATACATTGACGGCAGCCAGCGCGACCGCGAGGGTTCCCATGACTTTGCCCAGTGGCGTCACGGTCAACGCTGCGGCCAGCATGGCGCCCACGATGATGATGGCGGATATGGCGTTGGTCACCGCCATCAGCGGGGTATGCAAAGCCGGGGTGACATTCCATACCACGTGGTAGCCCACATAGATTGCCAAAACAAAAATGGTGAAATTGATCACCAGAGGAGAGATTTCATGCATGGTTCAGTCCTTGTTCAGGATGAAAATCATTGACGGGGTGGAAAATCAGGCCGTCTTGCGCAGCAACTGTCCATCGCGGCACATCAGGCAGGCGGCGACGATGTCGTCTTCCATATTCACCACAAAACCCTTTTCCTTGTCGAACACCAGTTTCAGAAAATCGAGCACATTGCGCGCGTACAGAGCCGATGCATCGGCGGCCACGAGGGCGGGAAGATTGGTTTCTCCAACTAAGGTCACGCCATGCTTGACCACAATTTTTCCAGCTTCGGTCAAAGGGCAGTTGCCGCCCTGCGCCGCGGCCATGTCGATAATCACCGAGCCCGGCTTCATCGACTTGACCATTTCCTCGGTAATCAGCACCGGCGCCCGGCGGCCCGGTATCAGCGCAGTGGAAATGACCACATTGGCCTGCTTGACCCGCTCGGCAACGAGGGCGGATTGCCGCAGCATCCAACTGGCGGGCATTGGACGGGCATAACCGCCGACGCCTTGGGCAATATCGCGCTCTTCATCGGTTTCGAAGGGCACGTCGATGAACTTCGCGCCCAGCGACTCGATCTGCTCTTTGACCGCAGGGCGCACGTCCGAAGCCTCGATCACCGCGCCCAGACGTTTTGCCGTGGCAATGGCCTGCAAACCCGCCACCCCGGCCCCCAGAATCACCACGCGCGCGGCCTTCACCGTGCCGGCCGCCGTCATCAGCATGGGCATGAAGCGCTGGTAAAGATTAGCCGCCAGCATGACGGCCTTATAACCGCCGATATTGGCCTGGCTGGACAACACGTCCATGCTCTGCGCCCGTGAGGTACGCGGCGCCGCTTCGAGCGCAAACGCCGTCAGGCCCGCGTCGGTCATGGCCTGCAAGCCTTCGGCGTTGAAGGGATCGAGCATGCCGACCAACACGGTGCCGGTCTTCATCAGCCCGAGTTCCTCGGCTGTGGGAGGCCTGACCTTGAGCACCATTTCGGCCGCAAAGGCCTCGGCGCGATCGCCGATGGCGGCGCCAACGGCGATGTAATCTGCGTCAGGGGCGTCGGCGCGCAGGCCGGCATCGGCCTGTATCACGACGGTGTGCCCCTGGGCAATCAATTTTTTGACTGTTTCCGGTGTTGCTGCAACACGGGCTTCGCCGGCCAAAGTTTCTGCCGGAATGCCGATACGCATGGAGTCTCTCCTTTGAAGTCTGCTTTATCGGGGTCTGAACGCAGCACGAACACGAGGTCGTTTCAGCCCCACTCAGTCGGAACAAATCTGCTTGCCTAAGCAATAGATCCAAGTGCAGCATTATCCCGCGTTTTCCCTAAGATTGCCGCAGCGCAAATTACGTACATCAGGAAATCTCTTTTGCCTTTTTTAATATTTTGCATCAAGCCCTATGCATCAAGCCCTATTTCAATTTCTTTCATTCTTGCCGCCATGCAATCTGATCCCTCTGCGCGTCCTCGCGTCACGGTTGCCGCAATCGTCGAACAGGCCGGTCGTTTTCTGCTCGTCGAAGAGCAGACGGCGGGTGGCTTGCGCCTGAACCAGCCCGCAGGCCATCTGGAAGTGGGTGAAAGCCCGCTGCAGGGCGCGGTACGTGAAGCACTGGAAGAAACCGGCCGGGTGTTCGTCCCCACCGACTTGGTGGGCGTGTATCTGTCGCGCACCCAGCGTCACACTGCAAACGGCCATCAGGATGTGAGCTATCTGCGACTCGCGTTCTGCGGCGAACTCTCCGCAGCAGACCCCGGGCGCGCACTGGATGAAGGCATCGTGCGCACGGTATGGATGGACCTCGACGCCCTGCGCGCCAGTGCCAGTCGTCATCGCAGCCCGCTGGTGTTGCGTTGCGTTGAGGATTACTTACGGGGGCAGCGCTACCCCCTGGAACTGATCGCCACCGACCCAAGTGTGTTCGGTTGAACCCAGCCCGTTTTTCTACAATTTGCGCATGACATCTTCTTCTCGCGGCACCGTCGTGGTCGGGCTTTCCGGCGGGGTCGATTCCTCCGTTTCCGCCTGGCTGCTCAAACAGCAGGGGTACACGGTCGTTGGCCTGTTCATGAAAAACTGGGAAGACGACGATGACAGTGAATACTGCTCCACGCGTCAGGACTGGCTCGACGCCGCGAGCGTGGCCGACCGCATCGGCATCGATATCGAGGCGGTGAATTTCGCGGCGGAATACAAAGAGCGGGTGTTTGCCGATTTCCTGCGCGAATACGCCGCTGGACGCACGCCCAACCCGGACGTGCTGTGCAACGCCGAGATCAAGTTCAAGGCCTTTCTCGACCATGCCATGCGCCTGGGCGCAGACCGCATCGCCACCGGACATTACGCGCGGGTGCGTGAGACCGACCACGGCTTCGAGCTGCTGCGCGGGCTGGACGCCTCGAAAGACCAGAGCTACTTTCTGCACCGACTCAATCAGGCGCAACTTGCGCGCACGCTGTTTCCAGTGGGCGAGCTGAACAAGACTGAAGTGCGCAAAGTAGCCGAAGCGATAGGCCTGCACAACGCCCGCAAAAAAGACTCCACCGGCATCTGCTTCATCGGCGAGCGTCCGTTTCGCGACTTTCTCAGCCGCTACCTGCCCACGCAACCCGGCGCGATGAAAACCCCGGAGGGCAAGACCATAGGCCAGCATCTGGGACTGGCGTTCTACACCCTGGGGCAACGCAAGGGCATCGGCCTGGGGGGAAGCAAGAGCGGCAACGGCGAGCCCTGGTTCGTGGCCGCAAAGGATCTGGAACGCAATCAACTCATCGTGGCGCAGGGCCACGATCATCCGCTGCTGCTAAGCCACACGCTGCAGGCGCTGTCGGCCAGTTGGGTGTCGGGCACGGCGCCCGCTGATGGGGACTGTGGCTACGGTGCGAAGACTCGCTATCGTCAGGTGGACGCCGCTGGCCGTTATCAGGGCCAAGGCACTGAGCGCTTCACCCTGAAGTTCGACTCACCGCAATGGGCGGTGACACCGGGACAGTCTGCGGTGCTGTATGACGGCGAGGTCTGCCTAGGTGGCGGCATCATCGAGGCCGCATCGAGGAACGACTGAAAACTTTCAGTTCATCCGGGCCAGCAGGGTTTCGACTTCGTCGAGCATGGCGCTGAGCTTGGGCTGCTCGCCGCCCTCGGTGTGCTCCAGACGCCCGTCGAGTTCCTGCTCCAGATAGCACACGGTCATGCGCACAAAAGTGCTGTCGAGCGCCTTGCGCACCGCCGAGAGTTGCTGCGCCACCTTCAGACAGGGCTCGCCCTCTTCGATCATGCGCTGCACGCCGCGCATCTGCCCTTCGGCACGCTTGAGGCGGTTGAGAATGTCCGTGCGAGAGGCTTCGTTGGTCAGAACTGACATGGTGATGGCTCCGGGAATCTGTATGGGCTTGCTGCCGCGTTTCATCCGATTTTCTCCATCATAGGCGAGCGGCTCGAATCCGTCGGCTGCACCAGCCAAGCCCGTTCAGGCCGCATGAATCAGCGCCACCGGCTCGGGTGCGAGCAAACTGCCATCGCGCAGGCCGCGCGCCGTCGCCAGGCTCAACCAGCCAATGATCACCGAGGCCAGCGCCAGCGCCAGAATGGCAAAGGTCTGCATCGCGCCGTTTTGCGTCATGAGGGCGAGGTGCATCGAGAGGCCGGCAAACGCGGCCAAGGGGAAGGACAGCGCCCAGTGGCCGATGGCAAAGGCTTCCTGCATCATCGGCTTGAACGACAGAAAGCTCAGAATGACGAAGAACAGCGCAATGCCCCACGCTCCTTCCAGTGCCTCGACGGGCGCGCCCAGTTGAGCCAGGCCCAGGCCACCGGCCGCCGGAGGTGCTACTGTGATGAACAGCATGGGCAAGAGCTTGCGCGGCAGCATGCCGAAGGCCGTGACGCGCACCATGAACAGCACCTGCACCACGACAAAAAAGAGCGCACCAATCGTCCACTGCGCCACGGACCAGATCTGAAAACCGAGGTCGACGCCGGCATAGGGCACGACGACATTGCCCGCCGCGGCCAGAAAGAGCGCTGGGGTAATGCCCGCCCAATTCGGCGCTTTGTCAGTCGCTGCACTCTGCCGCAGGCGATGAAAGATCCAGACCGTCGCGGCCAACTGAGCCAAGGCGCCCAGCATCCAGAATCCAGCCATCCAGACGTTGTTGGCGCCCAGCACTTGCACGGCAAACCCGGCTGTCACCAGCATCGCCATGGGCGCCAGGGCCAGCACGGGATGCCGCACGGGGTGGCGCACATCGGCCAACCAGTCGGTGGCATGCCGCTGCAATCTCAGCCCGGTGAGCAGCGCGAGCACGCCCAGCGCGCCAATGGCGGCCCAGCCCAGCGCCTGCGAGATCATGGCCGCGGGTTCACCGAGCAGGGCTGTGGCCTGATGCCAGGCCAAAGCGAGGCCGCCCCAGCCCACGACCACGGCAAACCAGCCGGGCGCGAGGAACTTGAGGCGGGGATGAGCAGAACGTGCCATCACCCTGCCCGATCAGCCGCAGCAGTTGGCTTTGGAATCGGGCACGCCCAGCTTGCGCAGGAAAAAGCCTAGCGGGCACAGATTGGTGAAACCGAACTGCAGCAGGTTGGCGCCCACGAAGCCGGTGACCAGCAGGAACCACTGCGAGACGAAGATCGGGCTGGCGGGCGCGCCCAGCAGCACGGACAGCAGCACAAAGGTGCCTGCGATAACACGGATATAGCGTTCGACAGTCATTTCAAATCTCCAAGGTTGTGATCGTTGAGTAGTCAGATTCAAGTCGTCAGCACAGGTTCAGCCGGTGCGGCCGGGGCCTTGGGCGGAACTTTGGGCTTCACCCGGATCTGCCAGACGTAGTAGAGCAGAGGGATGACGATCAGGGTGAGGATGGTGGACAGCAGGGTGCCGAAAATCAGCGACACGGCCAGCCCGCCAAACACCGGATCGGACACCATGACCGCCGAGCCGAAGATGATGGCCAGGGCGGTGAGCAAAATGGGTCGCAGACGCACCGCGCCGGCCTGCGCCACCGACTCCTGCAGGCTGTAGCCGCGGGCGCGGTAGTCGAGGATGAAGTCGATCAGCAGCAGCGAGTTGCGCACCACCACGCCGGCCAGCGCGATGACCCCGATCATCGACGTGGCGGTGAACGACTGATGCGTGATCCAGTGGCCGGGGAACACGCCAATCAGCGTCAGCGGAATGGCGCCCATCACAATGACCGGCAACAGGAAGGACTTGTAATACGCCACCAGCAGCAGGTAGATGAACACCAGTGCCACCATGAAGGCAGCGCCCAGATCGCGGAATACGTCGAGCGTCAGGCGCATTTCGCCGCCCCAGAGCAACTGATAACCCTTGAGGTCGCTGGCCGGGGTTTCGGTGAAGCCGAGGTTGCCAGTGGTGAAGGTGGTTCCGTTGGCCAGTTTCTTGCCGTCGAGCATGGAGTTCAGGCTCAGGGTGGCATAGACCGGGCTCGAATGAATCATCTCGCCACCGACATAAACCACCGGATGCTGGTCGCGTGTGTAGATGGGCTTGGCCAGCGTGGCCTTCTCCACCGTGGCGATGGCGGAGAGCGGAATCACCTTGCCTTGCGCATTCTGGATCGGCACGTCGAGCAGTTGCTGCGGGCTTTGGCGATCGGCGCGCGGCACGCGCACGATGATGTTGACCGGCTCCAGCGCGTTGCTGTCATGCACCGCACCAACCTTCAGCCCCGACACATAGTTGTGCAGCAGCTGGATGATCTGCCCCGGCACGATGCCCGACATCGCCGCTTTCTGGCGGTCGATCTTGATGCGGTATTCCGACGTCGTGGACGTCACCGAGTCGTCCCGGTTCATCAGGCCGTAGGTTTTGTCGAAGTCGCCCAGCACGTCCTTGGCGGAGGAACGCAGGGTGTCGTAGTTCGGCCCATACAACTCGGCCATGACCTGCGCGCGCACCGGCGGGCCCGGCGGGGTTTCAAACAGCTTGATGAAGGTGGACGGGAAACGTGCGCGCACCGGGGCCAACTGGTCATAGAGCTTCTGCACGATTTCGTGAGACTCGACCGAGCGCTCGCCTTTGCCTACGAGGTTCACGCGGATCTGCGCGAAGTTGTCACCCCGCTTGAGCATGTCGCCGCGCACCAGCGAGGCGAAGTCGATCGGCGCTGCCTGTCCAACAAAGGTCTGGTAATCGACCACATAAGGATTGGCGGCCAGCACATCGCCCACCGCGCGCGCCACCTGATCGGTGCGCTCCAGCGTGGAACCCGCCGGGGTATCGACCTGCACCAGGAAGGTGTTGGTGTTGTCGTTGGGCAGCATCTTGAGTTCAACGCCCAGAGCCGACAAAGGCCCGTTCATTCCCGAGGGCCGGATGAACTGCCAAGCCGGCATCAGCATGGCCACGATGAGCAGCAGCAGCACGGCGAGGAACATGAGGTTGCGCCGGGTGCGGCTGCGCAGCATGGGCTCGATCAGTTTCAGATAGGCCGTGTGCAGCTTGTCCTGCTTGTGCGCGCCTTCTTCTTCCAGGCTGCTGCTGTGCGCCAGGGCTTCGCGCATGGCTTTTTTGCTCAGCCAGACGCGCGCCGCCCAGGGCACCACGGTATAGGCCAGGATGAGCGAAGCGATCATGGCCACCGGCACGTTGATGGGGATGGGGCGCATGAACGGCCCCATCATGCCGCTGACAAAGGCCATCGGCACGAAGGCGAGAATCACCGCCAGCGTCGCCATATTGGTGGGGTTGCCGATCTCGTTGGTTGCTTGAATCACCGTTCGATTAAAGTTCTTGATCGGCCCGCCATGCAGGTGTCGGTGGATGTTCTCGATCACCACAATGGCGCCATCCACCAGCAGACCCAGCGAGAGAATGAGCGCGAACAGGGTGATGCGGTTGATGGTCTGGCCGACGATCAGATCGACCGTGAGCACGGCAAACAGCGTCAGCGGCACGGTAAGCGTCACGATGCCCGCCTCGCGCCAGCCGAGGAAGAACCACAGCAGCAGCGACACGCTGACAATGGCAATGCCCAGATGCTCCACCAGCGTGTTCACCGCCTCGTTGGCCTTGTGGCCGTCGTCGCGGGTCACGGTGACATGCACGCCCTGCGGCAGCGCATAGCTCTCGATCTCGCTGAGCTTGGCGAGCACATCGTGCACCACGACCACCGCATTGGTGCCCGATTTCTTGGCGATGGCCAGGGTGACCGCGCTCATCTCCTGACCATGCGGCTTGCCCTTGGCGGCCAGACCCCAGGCGAAGTGCGAGAGGTCGTCCACCTGCTCCGGCCCTTCGGTGACCTTGGCCACATCCTTCAGATAGACCGGCTTGCCGCCCGGCGCACCGATCAGGATGTCGCCCACCTGCTGTGCGTTGCCGAGGAAGCTGTCGATGCGAACCGGAGTGACCTTGTTGCCGTCCACCAGATTGCCGATGGGCGCTGCCGCATTGCTGCCTTGCAGAATCTTGTCGAGCTGTTCTAGCGGAATGCCGGCGGCCGCCAGCTTGCTCGGCGAAATCGCCACGTTCACCGCGCGGGGAGCGCCGCCCACCACCTCGGTGAACGACACCCCGGGCACATTGCGCAGATGCGCCAGCACCTTCTCGCCCACGTCACGCAGCTGCATGCCGTTCATCTGCGCCGACGACAGCGTCAGGGTGAGGATGGGCACGTCGTCCACATTGATCGGCTTGATCACCGGCTGCATGGCCCCGGGCGGAATTCGGTCGAGGTTCTGCATCAACTGGTTGTACATCTTGACCAGGCTTTTCTCCTGGTCTTCGCCCACCTTGAACTGCACCGTGACCACGCCGAAGTCGTTGGTCGCATAGCCATAGGTGTGATCGACGCCGGACATCGAGGCCATGATGGCTTCGAGCGGTTTGACCACCAGATTCTGAATCTCCTGCGGCCCCGCACCCGGCTTGGCGACGATGATGTTCGCCGCCGGCACCACGATCTGCGGGTTGTATTCGCGCGGCGTGACCAGCAAGGCCAGCACCCCGGCGAGGGTGAGACCGACCATGATCAGGGCGGTGATCTTCGATTCGATGAAGGCGCGCGCCAGCTTGCCCGCGCTGTTTATGGGAGCCGCATGTTCAGCCACGGTTGCCTCCGCCGATCTTCACGCCGTTTTCCACTTCAGGCAGATTACTGGTGACGATGGTGTCGTCCGCGTTCAGCCCGGCCTGAATTTCGACGTCGGCGCCCATCTGCGCACCCAGACGCACCAGCCGGAAGTGGGCGATTCCGTCCTTGTCAACGACGAACACCCCGGTCATCCCGGCGCGATCGACCACGGCGCTTTGCGGCACACGCAACTGCGGTGAACTGCCGACGGCAAAGCCCACGCGCACGAAGCTGCCGCTGTCCAGCCCGGCGTTGGCTGGCAGGTCGATCTTCACCGTGTGGGTGTGGCTCATCGGGTCAGCCACCGGCACAGCCTGGGCGATGGTGCCCTGAAGCGATTTGCCGTTGGCCAGCACCTGCACCTTGTCGCCCACCTTGATCTTGGCGAACACATCACCCGGCGCCTGCGTCGTCACCTGCAGCTTGCCCTGCCCTTCGATCACCAGCACCGGGCGGCCCGGCGCGGCCAGGTCACCCTGGTTGGCCATCTTCTGCACCACCACACCGGTGATCGGCGAGGTCACGGAGGAGTAGCGCATCTGCGCTGCAGCGGTGTTGTAACCGGCCTGCGCGGCGGCCACCTGCTCCTGCGCCACCTGATAGCGCAACTGGATCTGATCCCACTGCTGCTTGGGGATGGCCTGCTCTTTGTACAGATTGCCAAAGCGCTCGAAATCACCCTTGGCATTGGCCAGATTGGCCTGCGCCTGCGCCAGCCCAGCGCGAGCCTGCGCCACCTGACCCTGAATATCGGTGGGATCGACCTGGAACAGCAACTGTCCGGCCT
Organism: Thiomonas intermedia; assembly: GCA_022730375.1. Lineage (GTDB taxonomy): Bacteria > Pseudomonadota > Gammaproteobacteria > Burkholderiales > Burkholderiaceae_C > Thiomonas > Thiomonas intermedia_C. The sequence goes on along the minus strand of DZDA01000005.1, from coordinate 23,467 downwards.
TCACGGTCTGCCCTTCTTTGACATTGAGGGTGCGGATATAGCCCATCAACCGCGACGCGATCTGCACCTGATTGCTCGACATCACCGTGCCCGACAGCAGGGTGAGATTTTTCTGATCGCTCGAAGCGAGCTTGAGCGTTTGCGCCGCCACCACGCGGGGCGCTGCGGGGGTTTGCGCGGTCTCAGAGGGATGACCGCAGGCCGACAACAGGGCCGTGGACAGCACGAGGGCCAGCGGCGCACGACGCAGCAAAGGCAGGACAGAATGGTTCATGGCGGTCATGAGAGAAAGATCAGATTCGGATGCACTTCAGGAAACGGCGCGCGGCAGACGGGCAAAGCGCCCGGTCGGCCGCGCTTTCAGGGTTTGGGGGGCGCGTCTGCAGCAACAGTCTGCACCACCGCGGCTTGCGCCACCGGCTTGATCGGCTGCGTGGCGTCGAGCGTCAGATCACCAATCGCCAGCCGCAACGCGGCGCGCTGCATATTGACCTGCTGCTTGGCCATGATGAGGTCAGCCCGGGCCTTGTCGAGCTGTGCCTGTGCGCCCTGCACTTCTACCAACGTGCCCACGCCATCGGCATAGCGTTTGCTGACAATGCGTGCCGCCTCCTCGGATTGCTTGACCGCCAGCTCGCGGGTCTTGACCTGATTGGACGCGTCGATGGCCTTGCGGTAGCTGTCCTGAACCTGCATGCCAAGCTGGTTCTGTTCGCTCTGCAGCTTGGCCTGCAGTTCCATGCGCTTGGCCACGGCCTGATCGACCGCGTTCTGCGTCACGCCGCCGTCAAAAATGGTCCAGTTGAGCTGCGCGCCCACGGTGTAACTGCGCGATTCGAAGCCGACGTTGGGATCATTGGTATCGAACCGCGCCATGGCGCCGACCTGCGGATAGCGGTCAGCGCGCGCTACCTCGATCTTGCCGCCAGCCGCGGCAATCTGGTGCTGCAGCGCCTGAATTTTCGGATTGCGCTCCATCGCCTGTCCGACCCACGCATTCGGGTCGCCCTCGGGCAGGGTCACCATGACCTCCGGCCCCAAGGTGATGGGCTGGTTCAGCGGTACGCCGAGCACCACATGCAGCGCGTCCATCGCCTGCGCTTCCATATTGGCGGCCTGATCCTGTTGCAGCTTCACGTCTTCCTGACGCACCTGCGCGGAAAGCAAATCGCTTTTGATCACCACCCCCTGCTTGAACAGGCTGTCCACCGTTTTCACCTGGCTTTGCGACGCTTCCAGCGCCTTGCCCGCCACGCCCTTGAAGGCGCGCGCGGTATAAACCCCGTCATACGCCTGCAGCGCGTGATAGATGATCTGCTGCTTGGCCGCTTGATCGCCCGCCTGTGCCGCCATCAGCATGGAGCGGGCCTGTTGCAGATACCCCTGCAACTTGCCGCCGGTGTAAATCGGCAGCTCGGCCTGGATGCGGGTGTTGAAGTTGTTGACCGAGCCCGGATAGTTGAGCGAGTTGGGGGCCACGCTCAGCACATTGGGGTTGGTCGGGTCGAACTGCCCAGCGCCAAAGTCATTGAACGTCGCCTGCCGCTGCGACAGCTTGATGCCGAAGGCATTCAGCGCATCGTTGGTCCGGGTAACCCCCGCCGACACCGTGATCTTGGGCATTTTGGCGCCCTCGGCCTGATTGATGCCGGCACGCGCCTGCGCCATCTGTGCCTGTACGCCGAGCAAATCGGGGTTCTGCCTCAGCGCCACGTCCACCGCCTGACGGAAATCCAGCGTCTCAGCCTGCGCCGACGCCATACTCCCGAGAACGTAAAGACAAGCACCTGCCAACAACCCAACGCGCACGCGTCGAGGCATGGAATCCGTCATCATCCAGCTCCGCCAGAAAGAGGAAATCTAAACAAGGAATGCGTGAAACCGACCCCGAAACGACTACACCCTCAGGTGTATAGCCCCCACGCGGGGCAGACTGCTTCGAGGATAGCCGCCCCGCGCGGCGAGGTCACGCGATATATACATGGCGGAGTATATCAATACTCGTGGGGGTATCGGATTTCCCGTCTTGTCGAGAGGCGATTTGTCGCCAATGCGCGACAAGCCCCTATCCGCCCTATCCGCCCTATCCGCTCAGGCCGCGCCCGACTTGGCCTTGAGCGCCTGCGCACTCTCTTTCAGCGCGCGATCAATGAACGCGCCGTAAAAATCGGCCGTCGGCGCACCGGTGATGCGCTCGCCGATCTCTTTGCCGCCGGGCCCGAAAAACAGCACCGTCGGCGCAAGCCGGATGCCGAACTGCCGAGCCAGTTGGACGCCCGTCGTCGGCTTGCCATCGAATCCGGTGACCGGGGCGCGGCTGGTGATCTCGATCTGCTGCACCACATAGCCGTCTTTGGCCATGAACTGATATTGAGTGCGCCGCAGCTTTTCGCAGAACGGGCAATTGGGCAGACTGAACATGACGATGAGGGGTTGATCCTTTGCCGCGGCCTGAATTGCGCTTTGCTGCAGGTTCTGCACCAGCGGCAGTGGCGTTTCCGCCCAGGCCGCGCCTGCCGTCAAGCTCAGCAAAAGCAGTGAAACAAGGCGCAGAAACTGTCGCCACTGTTGGCCTAAAGCGACGAAACCCTCTCGTGGCTCGCTCTGAGAAAACACCTTCACCTTCGACATACAGCCACCTCGACTCCGAAGTCACGGGATAATGGGGGTATGTTATCCACAGCCCGATATCCAGCGGCAGCGTCGGTGATCCGTTTCTCCACCCTGCTGCTTACCGCTGCGGCGCTTCTCAGCGCCTGCTCTCCCGCACTCGACTGGCGTGATGTGCGACCGAAGGACATCAACATTCTGTTGACCTATCCCTGCAAACCGGAGCAGATTGCTCAGGACGTGGTGCTGGCTGACCAGAAAATAAAAATGAGTATGACCGGCTGCGTGGCCGACAAAATGACCTTCGCGCTCGCCCATGCCCAGCTGCCCAACCCCGCGCTGGCCGCCCGGGCGCTGGCTCAGTTGCATCAGGCCGCGGTTGACAATGTGCATGGCAAGGTCACCTTCTCTTCGCCTGACATTCCCAAAAATGCCACACCGGGTCTGCCAGACGGTCTTGACCTTCGCATCGACGGTCAGACGCCCGACGGCAAGCCGGTGCGAGAGCGGGTTTTGCTGTTCACTCAGGGCATTAACGTCTATCAGGTCACCGCGTTTGCCCCCACAGACGACTTCAAGGATGAGGCGGCGCAAACTTTCGCCGGATCTGTGAATTTATCCCCATCCCCCTGAAAATCAGCGACCTATCATGCAAAGCAGGTTCACTCGCCGGTAAGGTTCGTATGCCCGGTCTATTCATCGTTGCCCACGCCCCGCTCGCCAGCGCCTTGAAAGAATGCGCCAGCCATGTCTACGCCGGTTGTCCGCAGAAGTTGCTGGCTTTCGACGTGGCGCCCGACGCCGCTGTTGAAGACACGGCGCAGGCCGCCTTGCCCGCGCTGCGCCAGGCTGCGGCAGATGGCAGCGCCCTGGTGCTGGTCGACGTTTTCGGCGCCACGCCGAGCAATATCGCGCTGCGACTATCCGAGCTGGCCGGCGACCTCAAGCTCAAGATCGTGGCCGGGGTGAACCTGCCCATGCTGCTGCGGTCGGTGTGCTATCAAGATGAGTCGCTCGACGGTCTGGCCGCCCGTGCGGCGGCTGGCGCCATTCAGGGCGTGATTCAGGTTTCCGCAAACGCCCCACAACAACAGCCCCTCCGCAGCCCTTCTCATGCCGCAACGCAGCATTCAAGTCAGCAATAAGCTCGGTTTGCACGCCCGCGCGTCGGCCAAGCTCACCAAGCTCGCGGGACAGTTCCCCTGCGACATCTTCATTTCCAAGGGCGCGCGCCGCGTCAACGCCAAGAGCATCATGGGGGTGATGATGCTGGCGGCGGGCATCGGCTCCACCGTCACGATCGATGCCGAAGGCGATCAGGCCGATATCGCACTCGACGCGGTGCAGGCGCTGTTCGACGACAAATTTGGCGAAGGCGAGTAAGCGCGGCACAAGATTTCGCAGCTTTACATATCTTCACCCCCGCGAGACTTGCGGGCAATCGCCGCAGCGCAAAATGGATTCATCGTCACTTCCTTCTCAAGGACTGCCATGAATCCTCAAGCCTCATCTCCTTCCACGTCCGCCCCGATGTCGCGGCTGCGTCGTACCCTGGGCATGGTCAGTGCCGCAGTGGTCGTCGCCGTGGCCAGCCACGCCGCGCTGGCCAGCGCGCAAACCCCGCCGCCCGATGCCCCCATGCAGCACGGCGGCATGGGGGGAAAAATGGGCCATTGCGGCCCCGGCAAACACGGCGAACGCGGCATGGAGCGCATGCTCTCCAAAGCTGGCGTCAACCCGGAGCAACGTGAAAAAATGCGCGCGCTGCAAAAACAATCCTGGGAAAAAGCTCGCCCGGAAATGGAGCAAATGCGCGGTCTGATGCAGCAGCGCATGAAGCTGCTGGCCGCGCCGCAGATCGATCGCGGCGCACTCGAGGCCTTGCGCGACAAACAGATGGCCCTGGCCAACCAGCTCTCGCGTGACCGCACGCAGACGCAGTACGAAATGGCGCAAATCCTCACTCCCGAGCAACGCGCCAAGCTCTACGCCATGATGGAACACCGCATGGAGCGCATGGAACATCGTCACGGCTCCGGCATGGGTCCTGGCATGAACCCGATGGGCGGCCCGGGCATGATGCAATAAGGCATCGTCACAGATGGACGCAGGCCGCTTGTCGCGGCCTGTGTGTTTTTGATGAAACCTTGTTTTGCTGAAACTGCGTTTTTTGAAACTGCGACTTCCTGAACGGGATTTCCCATGGCCCCGCAAACCCGCACCTCTCCCAGCCAGCTTCTGCTGGTTGAAGATGACCTCCGGCTGGCGCAGCAGGTCAGCGACTTTCTGCACAACGCCGGCTGGCAGGTCACGCACGCCGCCAACGCCGCGCAGGCCGAAACCGAACTCAGCCCGCGCCGCGGCGATGCGCCCGATTTTGACGCTCTGGTGCTCGATCTCATGCTGCCCGATGGCGACGGCCTGGACATCTGCCGCCGCCTGCGCACCCACAGCGATGTGCCGGTGCTCATGCTGACGGCACGCGGCGATCCGTTCGACCGCGTGGTCGGCCTGGAAATCGGCGCCGACGACTACCTCACCAAGCCCTTCGAGCCGCGCGAACTGCTCGCCCGGTTGCGCGCCATTACCCGCCGACGTGCGGGCAGCTTGTCGCCGCGCGATCCGCAGGCCGAACTGGTGCTGCGTTTCGGCCGTCTGGAGATCGATCCCGCCGCGCGGCAGGCGCGCATCGACGGCGAAGATCGGCCGATGACCGCGTACCAGTTCGACCTGCTGCAGGTGCTCGCCCGCCATCCTGGCCGGGTGCTGACCCGCGAATTCCTGCTGAGCGCGGTCAAGGGCGAGTCGCTCGAAGCCTTCGATCGCTCCATCGACGTGCACATCAGCCGCATCCGCGCCGCGATCGAGGACGACCCGCGTCATCCCCGCCGCATCCTGACCCTGCGCGGCGCGGGCTATGTATTCACCAAATCGCAGGACGGCGTTTGAACATGGCCGCGTCCGGCGCGAAGTCAAAGCTGTGGCGGCGCCTCTGGCTTGCGCTCATCCTCGCGCTGCTCGCGCAGGCCGTGGTGTCGGCGCTGCTGTTTCACTGGCTGTTTTTTTCCGATCCGCAGGAGGCGGAAATCCGCCGTGCCATGTTCCGCGCGCTCATGGCGGCGCAAGGCATCCAGCCCTCGCCCTGGCGACGCTTGCTGCTGTCGCCCTTCACCGGCACGGTGCTCACCGCGCTGGTGGTCAGCGCCGTGACCCTGCCCCTGATGCGCCGCCTCACCCGCCGACTGGAAAACCTGCAGCAAGGCGTACAGGCGCTGGGCGAGGGTGATCTGAGCGCGCGCGTGCCCGTGCAAGGCCGCGACGAAGTGGCGCAACTCGCGCAGAGCTTCAACACCGCCGCCGGGCGAATTGAATCGCTGATGCAGAGCCATAAATCGCTGCTGGCCTACACCTCGCACGAACTGCGCACCCCGCTCACGCGGCTGCGTCTCAGCCTGGAGACGCTGTCCACCCCCGTGCCCGCCGCTGCGCGCGATGTCGCCGCGCGTGCCGCCAAACATGATCTTGCCGAGCTCGATGCGCTGATCGACGACATCCTGCTCTCCAGCCGACTCGATGCCGCGACCGGACAAACCCTCCAGCTCGAAGAACTGGACCTGCTCGCCCTTCTGGCCGAAGAAGCCGCACGTTTCGACGTTGAAGTGCACGGCGACTGGATCACCCTGCAGGGCGACGAGCGCCTGCTGCGCCGCGCCGTGCGCAACCTGCTCGACAACGCCAAGCGACACGCACCAGGCGCCGCGCCGCAAGTCAGCCTGACCGCAGTGCAGGGCGGCGGCATCATCCGCGTCTGCGACCAGGGGCCGGGCATTCCCCCGGCCGATGCGCAGCGCATTTTCGAGCCTTTCGAGCGCCTGTCCGGGCGCGGCGAAGGCACCGGGCTGGGCCTGGCCCTCGTGCGCCGCATCGCCCGCCAGCATGGCGGCGAAGCACGCTGCCTGCCCCGCGCTGGCGGCGGCGCCTGCTTCGAAATCTGGCTCGGACGCAAACCCTGAGTGTGTGATCGTTTCCAGCAGACTGGCGCAATACTTGCTTGAGTCGTGTCTGCCTTCAGACCTCCCGTCGGTGACCGAATGCTCCGGTTTTTTTAATACCATGCGTGACCGGATGCGAAACGTCGCTGCAAGATAGGGCCATTCGTTTTGCTTCGAGAGCATCCTGGGCTGCCTGCCATCGCTGGCGAACATCAAAACATCGCAGTTCACACCTCTTAAGGAAAAAATCATGACGTTCACTCTTCGCAAGCTCGCATCGCCGCGCCGTCTGGGCGCGTTGACGGGTTCGGTGGCGCTTTGCGCGGTTTTCTGCGCCAGCGCGTCTGCAGCCTCCATCGCCCTGCCGCAGAAATACAAGGAACAAGGCCGCCTGACCATCGCCGCCGACGCCACCTATGCGCCGATGGAATTCATCGCCAAGGACGGCAAGACCGTCGTCGGCGCTGACGTCGATCTGGGCAAGGCCATCGCCAAGGAACTCGGCGTCAAGGCGGATTTCGTCAACGCCAGTTTCGACAGCATCATTCCGGCGCTGCAGTCGGGCAAGTACGACATGAGCATGTCGTCGTTCACCATCACCAAGAAGCGCGAGGAAGTGGTGGACTTCGTCAGCTACATGACCGCCGGCACCTCGTTCTACGTCAAGGCCAAGGGCGGCGCCAAGGTCAATGGCCTGGCCGATCTGTGCGGCATGACCGTGGCCGTCGAGAAGGGCACGACCCAGGCCGATGACGCCAACAAGCAGAGCAAGGAATGCGTAGCTGCCGGCAAGAAGGCCGTCACCGTGTCGGTGTTCCCAGACCAGAACGGCGCCAACCTCGCCATCGCCAGCGGCCGCGCACAAGTGGGCATGGCCGACTCGCCGGTGGCGGCCTGGATCGTCGAAGAGTCTCGCGGTCAGTTCAAGCTGACGGGAGATTCCTACAACTCCGCGCCCTACGGCATTGCCATTCCGAAGAACAGCGGTCTGGCCGAGCCCGTGCTGGCCGCACTGAAAAAGGTAATCGCCAGCGGCGAATACGCCAAGATCCTGCACAAATGGGGCATCACCCAGGGCGCCATCAAAGAGCCCGCCATCAACCCGGCCGTGCAGTAAAACCAGGCGGTTTGCCTGACCCCGCGTGGCCGACCCCGGTCGGCCACGCCATTACCCTGCCTGACTGATGCGACCTGACGACATTCAAGCCATCCCGGCCAGACATCCCGGCCGCTGGGTGGCCGCTGCCGCCGTTCTTGTGCTGCTCATAGCCACGGCCTACTCATTGACGACCAACCCGCGCTTTGAGTGGTCGGTCGTCGGTGAATATTTCTTCTCCGTGCGCATCCTGCACGGTTTGCTGCTTACCCTCGAACTCACCGTGATTTCGATGGTCATCGGCGTGGCGCTGGGCGTGCTGCTGGCAGTCATGCGCCTTTCGCACAACCCGATGGTCTCGAAGGCGAGCTGGTTCTACATCTGGCTGTTCCGCGGCACCCCGGTGCTGGTGCAGATTCTGTTCTGGTTCAACATCACCGCGCTCTACCCGAATATCGGCATCGGCTCCTGGAGTTTCGATGCCAACAACCTGATCACTCCCTTCGTTGCCGCCATTCTGGCGCTGGGCCTCAACGAAGGCGCTTACATGGCCGAGATCGTGCGCGCGGGCATTCTGTCGGTGGACGAAGGCCAGGGCGAGGCCGGGGCCGCTCTGGGCATGTCACGGCTGCAGATCATGCGACGCATCGTGCTGCCGCAGGCCATGCGGGTCATCGTGCCGCCTACCGGCAACGAGGCGATCTCGATGCTCAAAACCACCTCGCTGGTCAGCGTGATCGCCGTGAGCGATTTGCTGTATTCGGCGCAGCTCATCTACTCCGTGAATTACCGCACCATTCCGCTGCTGCTGGTGGCGAGCATCTGGTACCTGATCGTGACCACGTTGCTGTCCATCGGGCAGTTCTACATCGAACGCCATTTCGGACGCAGCGCCACCCGCACGGCGCCCCTGACGCCCTTGCAGCAGTTGCGCGCACGCCTTGCCCGTGGGAGGACTGCCCAGTGAGCGACATCATGGTCAAGGCTGAGGGCGTGCACAAGCGCTTCGGCGCCATCGAGGTGCTCAAGGGCATTTCGCTCGACGTGCAACGCGGCGAAGTGGTCTGCCTGCTGGGCGCTTCCGGCTCGGGTAAATCGACCTTCCTGCGCTGCATCAACCACCTGGAAAAAATCGACTCTGGTCGGCTGATGGTTGATGGCGAGCTGGTCGGCTACCGTCAGGTGGGCGACCGGCTGCACGAACTGCACGACCGCGACATCTGCCGCCACCGCGCTGAAGTCGGCATGGTGTTTCAGCGCTTCAATCTGTTTGCCCACATGACGGCGCTGCAGAACATCATCGAAGCGCCTGTGCATGTGCTCAAGCAGCCCCGGGCGCAGGCGGTGGAGCGGGCCCGGCAACTGCTCGCCCGCGTCGGCCTGGCCGATCGGGGCGACGCCTATCCCAACCAGCTCTCGGGCGGGCAGCAGCAGCGCATCGCCATTGCCCGCGCGCTGGCCATGAGCCCCAAGCTGATGCTGTTCGACGAGCCCACCTCCGCGCTCGACCCCGAACTGGTCGGCGAAGTGCTCGACGTCATGAAGTCGCTCGCGCGCGACGGCATGACCATGGTGGTCGTCACCCACGAAATGGGCTTTGCCCGCGAGGTGGCCGACCGCGTGGTGATGATGGATCAGGGAAGAATCATCGAATCCGCCCCGCCGGAGCAGTTTTTCGGCGCGCCGCGGCACGAGCGCACGCGGCAGTTCCTGTCCAAGATTCTCTGAGGTCATTGCCCAGTTGCATTTGGCCCCAGAGGCATTAGCATCGTTTCCGTTTGTAACAACACAACCACGGAGATCGATGATGACTCGCAACCCCGCCTCCCCCGCTCGCCGCCGCGTCCTTGCGCTCGCTGGCGGCGCCGCTTTGCTCTCCCCCCTGGCCCTGCGCCCTGCGTTTGCGGCCGAGTACCTCACCATCGCCACCGGCGGCACCAGCGGGGTGTACTACCCGCTGGGCGTTGCGCTCTCACAGATCTACACCAAGGCCATACCCGCCGCCAAGAGTTCGGTTCAAGCGACCAAGGGTTCGGTGGAAAACCTCAATCTGCTCGAAGCCGGCCGCGCCGAGCTGGGTTTCTCGCTGGGCGACGCCCTTTCGGACGCCTGGAAAGGCGAGGCCGACGCCGGGTTCAAAGCCCCGCTGAAAAAGCTGCGCACCCTAGCGGCGATCTATTCCAACTATGTGCAGATCGTGGCGCGCGAAGATTCCGGCATCAAGACCCTGGCCGATCTGAAAGGCAAGAGCATCTCGGTTGGTGCGCCCAAGAGCGGCACCGAACTCAACGCCCGCGCCTTGCTCAAGGCTGCCGGGCTGAGCTACAAAGACTTTTCCAAGGTCGAATACCTGCCCTTCGGCGAATCGGTGGAACTGATGAAAAACCGTCAGCTCGACGTTACGCTGCAATCGGCCGGGCTGGGCGTAGCTTCGTTGCGCGATCTGGCTGCGTCGCAAAAAATCGTGGTCGTTCCCGTACCTGCCGACATCATCGCCAAGGTGGGCGATCCGGCGTATCAAAGCGGGGTCATTCCGGCGAACACTTATGAAGGCCAGACCGCCGCGGTGCCGACGGCGCGCATCCAGAACTTCCTCGTCACCCGCGAGGGACTGAGCGAAGAACTGGTCTATCAGATGACCAAGGCCCTATTCACCCACCTGCCCGAACTAGTGGCGGCGCACTCCGCAGCCAAGGGCATCAGCCTCAAGGACGCGCCGCTCAATTCGCCCGTGCCGCTGCACCCGGGCGCGGCCAAGTACTACCGCGAAGCGGGTGTACTGAAGTAAACCGGCATGGCATTTTCGCCTCGGCCCGCCTGAATGGGGCGTCTCATCCATCGTGTGGCGCCGCCACGAGCGGCCTTCACACGCCTCGGATTCCAGCCATGAGCGCCAACGCCGACGACCTGATCCACACTTCCTCCGAGCCGCACGCCGACAGCGGCCACCAGCGCAGTCTTTCCGGGCTCGCGCAGCGCACCGTCATGGCGGCTGCGCTGGCCTTTTCGGCCTATCAGCTCGTCGTGGCCGCCTTCCATCCGCTGTCGAGCCTGGTGATGCGCTCGCTGCATGTGGGCTTTCTGATGTTGCTGGTGTTCTGGGTCGTGCCGGCGCTCAAGCGCGGGAGCTGGATGCACCGCATTCCGTGGTTCGACTGGCTGCTGGGCGCTGCCGCCTTCGGGCTCGGGCTGTATCACTGGTTTTTCGAAGCCGACCTGATTCAGCGCAGCGGCGACCCGACGCTCGCCGACCTCTGGGTCGGCGCCGCGGTGGTGGTGTTGCTGTTCGAGGCGGCCCGGCGCAGTCTGGGCCTGGCGCTGCCGCTGGTGTGCGCAGCCTTTCTGCTCTACGGCCTGTTCGGCCAGTACCTGCCCGACGCCATCAGCCACCGCGGCTACGGGCTCGACCAGATCATCAACCAGCTCTATCTCGGCACCGAGGGCATCTACGGCATTCCCACCCTGGTGTCGGCGACCTACATCTTTCTGTTCATTCTGTTCGGCGCGTTTCTGGAGCATGCCGGCATGATCCGGCTGTTCAACGCACTGGCGCTGGGGCTGGTGGGCAAGGCGCGCGGCGGCCCTGCCAAGGTGGCGGTCATCTCTTCCGGATTGATGGGCACCATCTCCGGCTCCGGCGTGGCCAATGTGCTCACGGTAGGCCAGTTCACCATTCCGCTGATGAAGCGCTTCGGCTACTCGCCGGTGTTCGCCGGGGCGGTGGAAGCCACGGCCAGCATGGGCGGGCAGATCATGCCGCCGGTCATGGGCGCGGTGGCCTTCATCATGGCCGAAACGCTCAATGTGGCGTATGCCGACATCGTCAAGGCGGCCGTCATCCCTGCCGCGCTGTATTACCTCACCGCGTTCTGGATGGTGCATCTGGAGGCAGGGCGCAAAAAGCTGCTCGGACTGCCTGCCGACCAGATTCCCAACCCCTGGAAGGCGCTGAAGGAAAACTGGCACCTGGCCTTGCCGCTGGCTGCGCTGGTGTGGATGCTGTTCCACGGCTTCACCCCCATGTTCGCTGGCATGATGGGGCTGTCGCTCACTGCCATTCTGCTGCTGGGCGCAGCCATCGCCGCGCGCATCTCGCACACGGCGTTCCGCATGGTGTTCTGGTTTGCCTGCGGTCTGGGCGCGGCGGCGTTCCTGCAGTTCGGCATCCTGCCGGTGCTGGGCGTCATTGCGGCGCTGGTCGCCATCAACCTGGTGGTCAAGGGCGGACATCAAACCCTGAGCGTGCTGCGCGACAGCCTGATCGACGGCGCCCGCCAAGCGCTGCCGGTGGGCATCGCCTGCGCCATCGTCGGCGTGATCGTCGGCGTGCTCACCCTCACCGGCGCGGCCACGAGCTTTGCAGGGTTCATCGTGGACATCGGCGCGCACAGCCTGCTGCTGTCGCTGCTGCTCACCATGCTGGTCTGTCTGGTGCTGGGTATGGGCATTCCCACCATCCCGAACTACATCATCACCAGTTCGATTGCCGCGCCCGCCCTGCTCAAGCTGGGCGTGCCGCTCATCGTCAGCCACATGTTCGTGTTCTATTTCGGCATCATGGCCGACCTCACGCCGCCAGTGGCGCTGGCCGCGTTCGCGGCCGCCTCGGTAGCCAAGGCCTCGCCCATGCGCATCGGCTTCAAGGCTACGCAGATCGCGCTGGCGGGTTTCGTCGTGCCGTATATGGCGGTGTACGACCCGCAGCTCATGCTGCAAGGCGACTGGACCTGGCTGGGTGTGGCCTATGTGACGGCCAAGGCCATTTTGGCCATTGTGTTGTGGGGCGCGGTGGCCGTGGGCTATCTACGCGCCAACATGACCGTACTGGAGCGTCTGCTGGCCTTTGCCGCCGCCGCACTGCTGATCACGGCGCTGCCAATGACCGATGAAGCCGGGTTCGTGCTCGCCGCTGTCGTACTGGTGTGGCATGGCCTGCGCACGCGAAGCCAGGCCGCACAAGCGGCAGCCTGAAAGATCAAAGTTTTTTCTGCCAGAACTGCGCCCGGCCATGCGCCGGGTCCAGGGCGTAGGTCTCGAAGCCGAAACGGCGATAACTGGCAATGGCTGACGCGTTGCCGTCGAGCACTTCCAGGGTGAGCTTGCCGCAGCCCCGAAGGCGCGCCACGTCTTCCACCCGCTGCAGCAGGCGGCGCGACAGTCCCTGGCCGCGGTAGGCCGGCTCCACATACACGTCATGCACGTTCATCAGCGGCCGGGCCATGAAGGTGGAAAACCCCTCGAAGCAGTTGATCAGCGCGGCGGGTGTGGCGCCGTCCAAGGCGAGGGCGCCGAAATAATCAGAACGCTCGCGCAGGCGCTGCACCAGCACGGCCTTGACCTCGGGCGCGAGGTCTTCGCCGCCCCCCATCGGATCGCGGGCGTAGCGGGAAATGAGTTCCAGCACCGCGCTGGCATGCTCGGGGCGGGACAGATCGACATCGACAAAGGTGATCACGCTGCACATCTCCAATGAAAACGGGGCGCCTTCGCGACGCCCCGTGTTGGCTGAAATGGTAGCGCGAGGCAGGTTCAGCTTATTTCTTGATGTCGCCGCAGGCCACGTATTTCTTCAGGTCCTGCGCGCTTTCATGCACGTTGATGGCCATGGGCTCCTTGAACAGATCATCCATGCTCACCCCCGGCAGCTTGGTGACCGACTTGCCGTCCACCACGTTTTCCAGAGGGTATTTGGGGACCGGGTTGAGGTTGGCGCAGGTGCCGGGATGGATATGGTCTGGCTGCGCCACGCCCTTGGGGCCGCCCTTGATATGGACGATGACTTCGATGCCCTTGCCCATGGGCTTGATCAGGGCGTAGCCGGTCTCGCCGGAGTTGTTCTGTGCGGCAAGCTCGATCTTGAGCTCGTGATGCATGGTGGATGCAAATGCCGGTGCGGCGGCAAAGCCGAGCAGGGCCAGGGATAGTGCAAGTTTGTGCATGGTGAACTCCAGAGAAAAGTGCATTGATCAGGGAAAACACCGCGCGCTCTGCGGCGCAAAAGTGCTTTGGATAGCTTAATGAGCCGCGCATCTCCTTGCTGGCCCGTCTGGTATTACGCAGTGCAGGGTGTTTTGCGCCGCCGCGCCGCCGTTACCATCGCCGCATGGCTCTTCAACTGTTCGGTATTCCGGTTTCTCGCGGCATGGCCATCGGGCGTGCCGTCATCCTCGCTTCGGCCCGGCTGGACGTGGCGCATTACTTCGTCGACCCCGGCACTGAAGAGGCGGAAATTGAGCGCCTGCGCGCCGCGCGCCGCGCCGTGCGCGCCGAACTCGACACCCTCAAGGCTGATCTGCCGGCCGATGCCCCGGCCGAAATGGCGGCCTTCATCGACGTGCACAAAATGCTGCTCGATGACCGGCAGATGGCGCTCGACACCATCACCTGGGTTCGCCAGCGCCGCTACAACGCAGAGTGGGCGCTCACCGCCCAGCTCGACGTCATTTCGCGCAATTTCGAGGAAATGGACGACGCCTATCTGCGCGAGCGCATTGCCGACGTCGAGCAGGTGGTCGAGCGCGTGCTACGCGCCCTGCGCGGCAGCGCGGGGCTGGCCCGCTCGGCCAGCGGCAACGGCGATCTGGTGCTCATCGCCCACGACATCGCCCCGGCCGACATGCTGCAGTTCAAGACCGGGGTGTTCCGCGGCTTCGTCACCGATGTGGGCGGCAAGACTTCGCACACCGCCATCGTCGCCCGCAGTCTGGACATTCCCGCAGTGGTGGGCGCGCGCTCGGCCGGCAACCTGATCCGCCAGGACGATCTGGTCATCATCGACGGCGACAGCGGGCTGCTCATTGTCGATCCCTCACCCGTCATCCTCGAAGACTACCGCCTGCGCCAGCAAGAATCGCAGCTCGCCCGCGAACGGCTCAAGCGCCTGAAATTCACCCCGGCGCGCACCCTCAACGCCGAGCCGGTGGAACTGCTCGCCAATATCGAACAGCCCGAAGACTGCGCGCCCGCGCTCGATGCCGGTGCGATGGGGGTGGGCCTGTTCCGCACGGAATTCCTGTTCATGAATCGTGGTGATCATCTGCCCGGCGAAGACGAGCAGTACGCCGCGTACAGCCGCGTGATGCAGGCCATGCTGGGCAAGCCGGTCACCATCCGCACCATCGATATCGGCTCGGACAAACCGCTCGACGCCGACGACTATCGCGACGGCGAGTTCACCCATCTCAACCCGGCGCTGGGGCTGCGCGCCATTCGCTACAGCCTGTCCGACCCGGCGATGTTCCGCATGCAGTTGCGCGCCTTGCTGCGCGCCGCCGCGCTCGGGCCGCTGAAGGTGCTCATCCCCATGGTGGCGCACGCCAGCGAAATCCGCCAGACCCTTGCCGAACTCGACAAGGCCCGCGCCGAACTCGATGCCAAGGGCGTTTCATACGGTCCGGTGGAAATGGGCGCGATGATCGAAGTGCCAGGCGCCGCGTTGGCGCTGCCGCTGTTTTTGCGGCATTTCGACTTTCTATCGGTCGGCACCAACGATCTCGTGCAATACACCCTGGCCATCGACCGCGCGGATGAGAGCGTCTCCAACCTCTACGACCCGCTGCATCCCGCAGTGCTCAACCTGCTGGCGCAGATCATCGCCCAGACCCGCGCCGCGGCCGCCTGGAAGGGCCGGCCGGTGGAAGTAAGCGTGTGCGGCGAAATGGCAGGCGACCCGACCATGACCCGCCTGCTGCTGGGCATGGGCCTGCGCAGTTTTTCCATGCATCCGTCGCAGATTCTCGCGGTCAAACAAGAGGTGCTGCGCGCCGACCCCGACAAGCTCACGCCGCTGGTGCAGACCGTGCTGTCGAGCTTCGAGCCCGAAGAACTGCAAGCGGCGCTCGCGGCATTGGGCTAAAGACTTCCGGGAACCTGTCGAGCCAGGGCCAGTCTTCACCTGCAGACCCCTGACGCCCTTTTCTCCGACCGATTCCGTGCGCTTCGTCTCGCCTCATTTCCGCCTACGCCGCCTGCGCCACATCAGCCAGCAAGCCGCCGTCTGCCTGCTCGGCGCGGCGCTGTCCGGCGCGCCGGTCTGGGCGCAAGGCGCTGACACCCACGCCCCCGGCTACGCCAGCAGCCTGCCGACCCTGGGCGACCCCGCGCAGGGCAGCCTGTCTTCGGCGCAGGAAAAACGTCTGGGCGAAATCATCATGCGCGAAATGCGGCAGGAGCCCGACTTCCTGCACGACAGCCTGCTGCGCGACTATCTGCAGGCCATCGTCGACCGCCTCACGCCCGCTGCCCGGCGCACCGCCGAGATGGAGGCGCCCGCGCACTTTCACGTGTTTCTGCTGCGCGACCGCAGCTTCAACGCCTTTGCCCTGCCCGGCGGCTGGATCGGGGTGCACACCGGGCTGATCATCGACGCGCAATCGCACGATCAAGCGGCGGCCGTGTTCGCCCATGAAATGTCGCACATCACCCAGCGCCACATCGCCCAGCGGCTGGCGCAGATGGGCCGCGACAGGCTGCTGAGCATCGGTTCGCTGCTGCTGGCCATCGCCGCCGCCAGCGCGGGACAGGATCAGGCCGCGCAAGGTCTGGCGATGGGCGGGCAGGCCGCAGCCATCGACAACGCCCTGCGCTTTTCGCGCAGCAACGAGCGCGACGCCGACCGCACCGGCGAAGAGGTGCTGGCGGAATCGGGCTATCCGCCGCAGGCCATGGCCAGCATGCTGCTGCGGCTGCAAAACCTCTCCCGGCTCGACGACTCCGATGTGCTGGCCTTCCTGCAGACGCACCCGCTGACCAGCGAGCGCATCGCCGACGCCCAGGCGCGCGGCGGCAACCAGCCCTTGCCGCCCGACCACGATCTGATGTTCTGTCTCATGCACGCCCGCGCCCGCGCGCTCACCCCAAGCACGCGCGACGCCATGCAGCGCGAGGAAAAGCGCTTCAGCGCTGACAAAGCCGCCTTCTCCGCCCAGCAGGCCGCCATCGACTACGGCCAGGCCGTGTTGCTGCAAAGGCTGGGGCGGTTTGACGCCGCCGCAGCGGCGCTCGCGCGGGCGCAAGCTGCGGCCGCCAGCGCCCCGGCCGCCGAGCATCTGCCACTCGATCTGCTGCAGACCGAATTGCTGCTGGAGCGCCAACCCGCGCAGGCAGCCGATGCAGCCCGTGCGCTTTACCGCCAATTTCCGCATTCCACCGCCGCTCGGCATCTGTTGGCGCGCAGCCTGTTGGCCCTGCCCAATAAAAAATCGGCGCGAGAGTTTCTGCGCCAGCAGACCGTGGCGCATCCGCAAGACATCGTGTTGTGGCAAGACCTGGCCCGCGCCGAGGCCGCCCTGGGCGCCTTTGCGGCGCAACACCGCGCCACGGCCGAGGCTTACGCCCTGCAAGGAAAAACCGAAGCGGCCATCGAACAACTGCACATTGCGCAGCGCACGCCGGGGGCGGATTACTTCGAGGCGTCGATCATCAACGCGCGTCTGCGCGCCCTCGAACAAGCGCACGCGCAGCAGGTGCAGATCGACAAGACGCTGCCGCAGTGAATGCCGCGCCAGAGCAGTCGAATCTTCCGCGCAAGGATAATGCCGCGCATGGCTGCGCCTTCACCAACATCCCCTGCCCCGACCTCCGTGTCTGACCGATTCCCGCTATCGCAATCGCTTGCCCTTGGCCTGCTTGGGCTGGCCATGTCGCTGCCGCTGATCTGGCCTTTCGATCCAGGCGTGGTGGCCAAGATGGGCACCACACTGGTTGCCGCCGCACTCTGGGCCGCGGTGTTTCTCGCCGCCGCCTGGAGCGGCCTGACGCCACGCTTCGGCCTGGCGGCGCTCGGCTTTGGCGTGGCCGCTGCCGTGGTCGGCTTGCAGACACTCAGCGGGCAGCTCGCCTACGCCAGCCAGGGCGCCATCACCGTGGCAGTGTTGTTGAGCGCGGCGTTGGCCGCCGGACTGGGCAACGCCGCCGTGCAGCGCCACAGCCGCCCGGGCGCGGGCATGGACGAACGCCCCTGGCTCGACGTGGCCGCGGCCGGACTGCTGCTGCAAGGACTGATTCAGGTGCTGTTCGGACTGGTGCAGTTCGCCCTCTGGCAGATGCCGTCGCTAGCCTCCTGGCTGGCGGCGCATGCGCCGCTGTACTCCGACCTCATCAGCTACCCCTCCACCGGGCGGGTGTTCGGCAATCTGCGGCAACCCAATCATTACGCCACCGCCGTCGCGCTCGGCCTGGCCGGGCTGGCCTGGTGGGCCCCGCGATTGCGCGTGAGCGTGGTCTGGGGCGCCGTCATCGGCATGAGCTGGGCGCTGGTAGTCTGCGGCTCGCGCACGGGCATGGTGCAGGCGGTCGTCGCCGCCATTCTGGTGCTGATCGCGGTGCGCGGAGCCTGGCGCGACCCGCGCTGGGCGGCGCTGGCGGCGGCGCCGGTGCTGTATGCGCTGTGGTGGCTGGCGTTGCGCGAAGCCGATCACCTCGGCTGGATCAGCTTTCTCGATGCCGTGACGCGCCAGCTCGATCAACCCGTCAATGCCCGCGCGCTGATCTGGCGCAACGCCTGGCAGGTGTTCGAGCATCTGCCCTGGTTCGGCGCGGGCTGGGGGCAACTGGGCTGGGGGCTGCAACACGCGGCCATTCATCATGCCCTGCACCCGCTGCCGCTGGACAACATCGACAACGCCCACGATCTCATTCTGCAACTGCTGGCGGAAACCGGGCTGGCGGGCGCCCTGCCGATTGTGATCGTCGCCCTGGCCTGGCTGTGGCGCTCGGCCCGGGGCTGGATGCAACAGGGCCGCGCCGCACCGGACGACGCCTCGCCCATCGCCCTCACCGCCTGGATGGGCGTGGCGTTTCTGGGTCTGCACAGCCTGGTCGAATATCCCCTGTGGTATCTCTATTTCCTCTGGGTGTTTGCCTTTCTGGCAGGCTGGATGGACGGGTTCGGCCGCGGCGAAGCGGCCCCGGTCGCTCTAACCTTACCCCGCCCTGCGGCACTCGCCGTGGGCGCGCTGGCCGTCGCACTGGTCGCCAAGGCGGGCTACGACTACAACGTCACCAACACGGCGTACTCCGCAGATCGCGTGGCGGCCGGTGCGGCCATCCGGCAGGCGCAGCGCAGCGATCTGTTCTTCCGGCCCCTGATCGGCTTTGCCGTGGCCAGCGGCCTTCAAGTGCGCGCCGCCGACTCTCACGCCGAACTGCTGCGCGAGCAGGCCGAGATCGATCGAGTCAGCCATGCCTACGGGGACCCCAATCTGCTGATCCGGCGCATCCTGCTGCTCAGCCGCCTCGGCCATGCCCAGCAGGCGCTGGCGCTGGCGCGCTACACCGCCAGTTCGTTCTGGCTGTATGCCCCCGGACTGGTCAAACAGTTCCCCGCGCAAGCCGCGCAGGCCGGTCTGTCTGCAGCGCAAACCGCGCCCTTGCTCGAAGCTTTGAAGCAAGCCCCCGTGCTGCGACGGGTTGTCGTACCGGTCAATCACTGAACGCACCTCCCGCTGCACGCGGGAGGTGTGCATGATTTGTCACAACGATCATCGCGCCGCTTGTCGGGGTCTTTTGATGCGGCGCAAAATAGCGACTCACTCTACAGATTTCCCATGCCTTCCCTCGCCCGAGTTCAGTCGATGTTGACCCAACCTGCCTTTCGGGAGGGGATGCGCGATATGCGTGCCGTGTCTCTGGGCATCGCCGCCTGGGGATTGGTGACGGGCGTCGCCATGGTGAAGTCGGGCCTCAGCGTGCAACTGGCGCTGGCCATCAGCCTGTTCGTGTTTGCGGGCAGCGCCCAGCTGGCCGTTCTGCCGCTGATCGCAGCCGGTGCGCCGCTGTGGCTGATTCTGGGCACCGCGTTTTGCGTCAATCTGCGTTTTGTCGTCTTCAGTGCGCAAATGCGCCCTTACTTCGAGCAAGTGCCGCGATGGCGCCGTCTGGCCTACGGCTACCTGATCGGCGACCTGAACCAGGTGCTGATGATCCGGCGCCACCCCCACCCGACCCGCGATCCGCAGCAGGTGCAATACTTTCTCGGCGTGTCGCTGACCAACTGGGTGGCCTGGCAGATTCCCTCGCTGCTCGGCATTGCGATGGCGCAGCACATTCCCGGCAGTTGGGGGCTGGCGTTTGCCGGCACGTTGGCGCTGCTGGGCATCGTGCTCTCGCTGCTGGCCGACCGCACGATAGCCGGGGTGATCATCGTCGCCTCGGCCTTGAGTGCGCTGCTGTTCTGGCTACCGCTACGGCTCAATCTGGCGGCAGCCATCGTCGGCGCGCTGATCGTGGGCATGGCGTGGGAAGCCTGGAGCAGCCGCCAGCTCACCGCGGGCGCTGTGCTTGACGGCACCAAACCTTGAGAATCGAGCGGCCATGACCTTGTTCCAGCAGATCGCCCTCGTGGTCGGCATGACGGCCGTCACGGTTCTGAGCCGCAATCTGTTTTTGCTCTCGCGCAAAGCCATGCCCTTGCCCGCGCGCGTCAAGATCGCCCTGCGGTTCGCCCCCGCGGCAGCGCTGGCCGCCGTGGTGGCGCCCGAGTTGTTTCTACTCACCCCGCTCGGGCCGCCCTGGGTGAAACTGGGCGCCGCCGTGATTGCTGCGGGCTATTTTTTCGCACGCCGGGGCATTCTGGGCACCATACTCAGCGGCATGGTGGCCTATTGGGCCTTGAGCTGGATCAGCCACACCTGGGCTTGAAAATAGCGGCGGGTAAGGCTTGCTTCCGCGCCGTATTACGGGCGATGCGTTGCGAAGTCGGCTCCATCGATGTGTCGGTGACACAGGTTCCAGCGATTTTTACCCTGCTGTTTTGCCACATACATGGCGTCATCGGCGCGTTGCAGCAACTCGAAGCTGCTGCGCGCGTGCGTGGGCGCGGCCGCCACACCGATACTGGCCGTAACCCGCATGCCTGAGAGCAGGTCGTAGCCCGCCGCCGCGCAGACCTCAACGAGCTTGGCCGCGAGCGACTGCGCTGCCGACAGATCGGCCACGGCGCTGAGCACCACAAACTCATCGCCGCCGATGCGCCCTATGGCGTCGTCGCGCCGCAGCACGTCCTGCATGGCGTGCGCCACCTGCACCAGCAGACGGTCGCCGCGCACATGGCCGAGGCGGTCGTTAATCTGCTTGAAGCCGTCGAGATCGATGAAGCACAGGGCGAGCATGTCGTCGCGGGTGCGTCGCGCCAGCGCGGTATCGAGCCGCTCCATGATGGCGCGGCGGGTGAGCACCCCCGTCAGCGCGTCGCGTTCGGCGCGGTGCAGCAGCCGGGCGTGGGTGTCAATCTGGTGGGTGATGTCGCGCACGAAGGTCAACAGCGAAACCACGCGCCCTTCCTCGTCGCGCAGCGCCGACAGCGTCCATTCCACCCAGATCCGCCGCCGGTCCTTGCGAATGTATTGCGCCTGTTCCACCCAGCTGTCGATCTCTCCGAGCAGCAAACGCTCATAGACCGCCAGAGTGCGCGCACGCTCCTCCTCGGGCACCCCCATGGCCAGGCGATGCGTGCCCAGACGTTCGGCCTCGGAGTAGCCCAGAATGGCCTCGGCCGAACGCGTCCACCGCGTGACGATGAGTTCGGCGTTGCTCTCGATCACGCCCCAGGGCAGATTGTCCAGCGCCTGTTCGAGCAGCCAGTTCGAGCGCTTGAGCGCCATCGCAGCAGTGACGTCGTCGTGCACATCGTGCGCAATGGTGTAGATGGCTTCGATACGCCCGCCCGCTCCCCGCTCGGGGAACACCTGGATCCGCGCCCAGCGCGGCGGATCAAGGTGACGCAGCAGGCGCAGGTAATCGGCCTGCTGGCCCGCGAATCCCCGCTCGAACGCAGGCTGCGCCGCAGTCCAGGCCTCATCGCCGTAAAGCTCTTTGAGCGTTCTGCCGCGCAGTTGGTCAGGCTTTCGCCGTGCCCAGCTCAGATAGGGCGGATTGAAAAAAGTCAGCCGTCCGTCGGCGTCCCAACGACCTATGGGCAGATCGACCGCTTCCAGCAGGCTTCTGACTTCCGGCACGGCGGCCAGTCCGGGCCAAAGCTCCGCCCTGGGGCTCATGGCCGGATTGGGCTCGGGCTGAAAAGGGTCGCTCATAGAGGAAGACAAGTGACGTGTCGGGATTTTTCGGAGTGCGCCGGGTCAACCGGGCTGACGAGATTCTGACGGCTGGCGCGAAATCGTCAAGAGCACGCTCTACACTACACCCCGGTTTCCTGTGAGGGATTCCACATTTTCACTGATCGCCTTCTTTTGCCCATCCCCCATATCCCGCTAACCATGTCCCGCGCCACCAAAATCGTTGCCACCATCGGCCCCGCCAGTTCCTCGCCAGACATCCTCGAACGCATGCTCGCGGCCGGGGTCGATGTCGTTCGGCTCAACTTTTCTCATGGCAAGGCGCAAGACCATATCGACCGCGCCCAACTCATCCGCGAAACGGCCACCCGCCTGGGCAAGTCCGTTGCCATCATGGCCGATCTGCAAGGCCCGAAAATTCGGGTCGGCCGCTTCAAGGACGGCAAGGTCATGCTGGAACCCGGGCAGAAATTCGTTCTTGACGCCACCTGCGAAATCGGCGATGAAACCCGCTGCGGCTTGGACTACAAAGACCTGCCGCGCGACGTGCACGCGGGCGACCGTCTGCTGCTCAACGACGGCCTCATCGTGCTCACCGTCGAGAATGTGAGCGGAGAAGAAATCCACACCGTCGTCACCATCGGCGGCGAACTGTCGAACAACAAGGGCATCAACAAGCAGGGCGGCGGCCTGTCGGCCCCCGCCCTCACCGCCAAGGACATGGAGGACATTCGCACCGCGATGTCCTTCCAGGCCGACTATCTGGCCGTGTCCTTTCCCAAAAATGCCACCGACATGGAGCTGGCGCGGCAACTCGCCAACGTCGCCGCCGAGCCCTACCACCACAAGCCCGCGCTCATCGCCAAGATCGAGCGGGTCGAGGCGATTCCGGCGCTGGCGGAAATTCTGCGCGCCTCCGACGGCATCATGGTGGCGCGTGGCGACCTCGCGGTGGAAGTCGGCAATCCCGCAGTGCCCGCGCTGCAAAAGCGCATGATCCGCATGGCGCGCGAAATGGATCGTGTGGTGATCACCGCCACCCAGATGATGGAGTCGATGATCGTCAACGCCGTACCCACCCGCGCCGAAGTGTCCGATGTCGCCAACGCGGTGCTCGACGGCACCGATGCGGTCATGCTCTCGGCGGAAACGGCGGCGGGCAAGTACCCGGTGGAGACGGTCGAGGCGATGGCCAGCATCTGCGAGGCGGCGGAAACCGTCGAGGAGGTCAAGCTCGAACACGACTTCGTCAACAAGCAGTTCACCCGCATCGACCAGTCGATCGCCATGGCCGCGCTGTTCACCGCGCACCACCTCGGCTGCAAGGCGATTGTGGCGCTGACCGAATCAGGTTCCACCGCGCTGTGGATGAGCCGCCACCGTGTCAATGTGCCGATTTATGCGCTGTCGCGCAGCGAAACCTCGGTGCGCCGCATGGCGCTGTATCGCAATGTGCGCCCGATGCTGCTGAGCTTCAGCACCACCGACCGCGACGCCCTGCTCAACCAGGCCGAAGCCCGGCTGATCGAGAAAAACGCCGTGGCCTCTGGCGACAGCTACGCCATCACCTGCGGCGAGCCGATTGGCACGGCGGGCGGCACCAATATGCTCAAGGTGATGCGCGTGCCTCGCTAAACAGCCCGCTGCAGCAAAAACGCCCGCAACGACCATAGTCCTTGCGGGCGTTTTGCTTTGAGCGCTCCTCTCAAGGAAACGCCGGGCCGCCCCAAGTTTCCTTGTCCACCTCACGGCTTGCA
>DZDA01000039.1 GCA_022730375.1 Thiomonas intermedia | reverse complement strand
AGAAACCTATGGAACTTCCAGTTCGATAAAGGTGGTCAATGGCCCGGCGCTTGAGCGGCGCTGGGTTTTTTATTCGTTGTGCTCGCGACGTCTGAGCCAAATTCAGCGTTCTGGCGCGTGCAACACGCAGCGGCTAAAGTGACAGGGATGTGGTGACAGGGATGCGCGCAGCAGCGCGAGCCCGGCGGCGTTGCCAAAACAATTCCAGCTTGCGGAGCATCGATGTTCCGCTGAAACATCATGACCGATTCCTCCCAACCTTCCGACACCTCTGCCGTGGTTCTGGCTTCGGCCGATGAAATGCGCGGGCGTGCCCGGCGTCGGGGCAAGCTCAAGGGGCGCCAGCCCGACCCGCAGGCGCTGGCCGAGGTGCAGCAACTCATCGGCGCCGGGCCGCACCGGCGCGATCTGCTGATCGAGCATCTGCACCGCATCAATGACCAGTGGCGCGGGCTGCACGAGCGCCATTTGGTGGCGCTGGCCCGGTTGATGAATCTGCCGATGGCCGAGGTGTACGAGGTAGCAACTTTCTATCACCACTTCGAAGTGCTGCGCGACGATGCCCAGCCTGCGGCCATCACGGTGCGCGTGTGCGACAGCCTGTCGTGTTCGCTGGCCGGGGCGAACGACTTGCTGCAGCGTCTGCCGCAGTTGCTCGGTGCCGAGGTGCGCGTGATGCCCACGCCTTGCGTGGGCCGCTGCGAGCAGGCGCCGGTTGCGGTGGTGGGGCAATGGCCGGTGGCCCATGCCACGCCAGACGTGGTGCGCGAGAGCGTGGCAAACCGACGCCTGCAGCATCCGCTGCCCGCCGACGACGCAGACTTCGACCTGGCCGCAGAGGGCCCACAGGCGGTCACCACCGGGGCGGGCGAGGTGACCCCAGCCTATGTCGGCTACGACGCTTACCGCGCACGGGGCGGTTATGCGCTGGCGGCGGCCGTGGCCAGTGGCCAGCGTTCAGCGGAAGACGTGATCAAAGCCTTGAGCGACTCGGGCCTGCGCGGCCTGGGCGGCGCAGGTTTTCCGGCGGGTCGCAAATGGGGCATCGTGCGCAACTACCCCGCGCCCCGGCTGATGGCGGTGAATATCGACGAGGGCGAGCCGGGGACCTTCAAGGATCGCACTTATCTTGAGCGCGACCCGCACCGCTTTCTCGAGGGCGTGCTGATCGCCGCGCAGGTGGTGGGCATTTCCACCTGCTACCTCTACCTGCGCGACGAGTATCACGGCGGCCGCGCCATTCTGGAGCGTGAGATTGCCCAGCTGCAGGCCGACCCGCCCTGCGCGCTGCCGTACATCGAGCTGCGGCGCGGCGCGGGGGCGTATATCTGCGGCGAAGAGTCGGCGATGATCGAGAGCATCGAAGGCAAGCGCGGCGAACCGCGTATGCGTCCGCCCTACATCGCCGAAATCGGCCTGTTCGGCCGCCCCACACTCGAACACAACTTCGAGACCCTGTACTGGGTGCGCGATATCGTCGAGCGTGGCGCGGCCTGGTTCAGCAGCTTTGGGCTGAATGGCCGCAAGGGGCTGCGCTCGTTCAGCGTCAGCGGCCGGGTGAAATCGCCCGGGGTGAAACTCGCCCCTGCGGGTATCACCTTGAAGGAACTGGTCGACATGTATTGCGGCGGCATGCTCGACGGCCACAAGCTCTATGCCTACCTGCCAGGCGGCGCTTCCGGGGGCATTCTGCCGGCGCGGCTGGCCGATGTGCCGCTCGACTTCGACACCCTGCAGCCGCATGGCTGCTTCATTGGTTCTGCAGCCATCATCGTGCTCAGCGACCAAGACCGCGCCCGCGACGCCGCGCTCAACGTCATGCGTTTTTTCGAGCACGAAAGCTGCGGCCAGTGCACGCCCTGCCGAGTCGGCACCGGCAAGGCCGCGCAACTGATGCAGGCTCCGCAATGGGATCACGCCACGCTCGAAGACCTGAATCAGGTCATGGCCGACGCCTCCATCTGCGGCCTCGGACAGGCGGCGCCCAACCCGGTGCGCTGCGTGCAGACCTATTTTGCTCACGAGGTCTCTTGAATGAACACGAAAGTGATTGAGCTTGAACTCAATGGCCGCCCGGTGCAGGCGCTCGAAGGCGAAACCCTGCTGGAACTGGCTGATCGCCACGGTGTGGCGATTCCCCGGCTGTGCCACAAACCCGGCTACCGGCCCGATGGCAACTGCCGCGCCTGCATGGTCGAGATCGACGGCGAACGCGTGCTGGCGCCAAGCTGCTGCCGCACCGCGGCCCCCGGCATGAAGGTGCACGCCGACAGCCCGCGCGCGGTGAAGAGCCAGAACATGGTGCTCGAAATGTTGCTGTCGGACCTGCCCGAGAAGGGCTACAAATGGATGGGCGACGACGCCACCCGCCCGCACGGCGAACTCAGCGACTGGGCCACGCGCCAAAGCGTGCAGGTACGACCGGCGCTGGCGGCAACCCGCCGCCGCCAGCCCGCGCCCGACGTGTCGCACCCGGCGATGGCGGTCAACCTCGATGCCTGCATTCAGTGCAAGCGCTGCGTGCGCGCCTGCCGCGAAGAGCAGGTCAACGACGTTATCGGCTACGCCTTTCGCGGCCATCACAGCGAAATCGTGTTCGACCTGCACGACCCCATGGGCGACAGCACCTGCGTGGCCTGCGGCGAGTGCGTGCAGGCCTGCCCCACGGGTGCGCTCATGCCCAAGACCCACATCGGCGCGCAGACGGTTGATCGCCAGGTCGATTCGGTCTGCCCGTTCTGCGGCGTGGGCTGCCAGATCACCTACAACGTGAAAGATGAGATCATCGTCAGCGTCGATGGCCGTGACGGCCCGGCCAACCACGGCCGTCTGTGCGTCAAAGGCCGCTTTGGTTTTGACTACGCGCACCACCCGCAACGCCTGACCCGACCGTTGATCCGCAAGCCCGGCGTGCCCAAAGACCCGGCTCTGCTGTCACGCCAGGGCGACTGGCGCGACGCCTTCCGCGAGGCCACCTGGGAAGAAGCGCTCGACTTCGCCGCCGGCAAGCTCAAAGACCTGCGCACCCGCCACGGTGACAAGGCGCTGGCCGGTTTCGGCTCGGCCAAGGGCAGCAACGAAGAGGCCTATCTGTTCCAGAAGCTGGTGCGCACCGGCTTCGGCAGCAACAACGTCGATCACTGCACCCGGCTGTGCCATGCGTCCAGCGTGGCCGCGCTGCTCGAAGGGGTGGGCTCGGGCGCGGTGAGCAACCAGGTTAACGATGTGGAGCATGCCGAGCTCATTCTGGTGATCGGCTCCAACCCCACGGCCAATCACCCGGTGGCGGCCACCTGGATGAAAAACGCCGCCCAGCGCGGCACCAAGATCGTGCTGGCCGATCCGCGCGTGACCGACATTGGCCGCCATGCCTGGCGCACGCTGCAGTTCCGCCCCGATACCGACGTGGCCCTGCTCAACGCCATGATCCATACCGTCATCGAAGAAGGCTTGGTCGATCAGGAGTTCGTGACGCAGCGCGCCAGCAACTTCGAGGCGCTCAAAGAGAACATCCAGGGCTACAGCGCCGAGGCCATGGCGCCGATCTGCGGCATACCGGCCGAGACCATCCGCGAAGTGGCCCGCGCCTTCGCCACCAGCAAGGCCTCGATGATTATGTGGGGCATGGGCATCAGCCAGCATGTGCACGGCACCGACAACGCGCGCTGCCTCATCGCGCTAACCAGCGTGACCGGACAGATCGGCAAGCCCGGTAGCGGGCTGCACCCCCTGCGCGGGCAGAACAATGTGCAGGGCGCCAGCGACGCCGGCCTCATTCCCATGATGTACCCGAACTACCAGCTGGTCAGCAATCCGCAGGCGCATGCGTGGTTCGAAGCGTTCTGGCAGACGCGGCTCGATGACAAGCCCGGCTACACCGTAGTCGAGATCATGCACAAATGCCTGGCGCCCGACAGCGACCCGCACAAGATTCGCGGCATGTATGTCGAGGGCGAAAACCCGGCGATGAGCGACCCCGATCTGAACCATGCGCGGCAGGCGCTGTGCGCGCTGGAACATCTGGTGGTTCAAGACATTTTCATGACCGAGACGGCCTGGCTGGCCGATGTGGTGCTGCCCGCGAGCGCCTGGCCCGAGAAGACCGGCACCGTCACCAACACCGACCGCATGGTGCAACTGGGGCGGCGCGCGCTCAACCCGCCGGGCGATGCGCGGCCCGATCTGTGGATCATCCAGCAGATGGCCGCGCGCATGGGGCTGAACTGGCACTACCCCGGCCCGGAGCAGGGTGTGGCCGCGGTGTATGAAGAAATGCGCCAGACCATGGCGGCGGCCATCGGCGGCATTACCTGGGAGCGGCTGGAGCGCGAGGGCAGCGTGACCTATCCCTGCCTCACGCCGCAAGACCCGGGGCAGCCCATTGTGTTCGCTGACCGTTTTCCGACTGCGGACGGCCGCGTCAAGCTGGTGCCCGCCGATATCATTCCGGCGTCCGAGCGGCCCGATGCGGAGTTTCCGCAGGTGCTCATCACCGGCCGCCAGCTCGAACACTGGCACACCGGCAGCATGACGCGGCGTTCGGCGGTGCTGGGCGCCATCGAGCCGATGCCCACCGCCTCGATGAATTCGGCCGAGCTGCGCAAGCTCGGCGTGCAGCCGGGCGAGCCCATCACCGTGCGTTCGCGCCGCGGCTCCGTGGTGCTCACCGCGCGGCGCGACGACGGCACGCCCGATGGCGCCGTGTTCATTCCCTTCGCCTATTACGAGGCGGCGGCCAATCTGCTGACCAATCCGGCGCTCGATCCGTTCGGCAAGATTCCCGAGTTCAAGTACTGCGCGGTGGCCGTGAGCGCAGGCGGCACGCTGGCGCCGGTTGCGGGTTTCGCCCGCAGCGGGGCCGAGATTTCGGAGCAAGCAACATAGGCCATATAGGTGATCAAATATGGGCGATCAGCCCGCTTTGGAGACCGCCGCGCCAACAGCCTTCGAGGCCGTGGCGCTGCCGCGTCGGCCCGACGCGCCCCGCCTCAGCCGGGCGCGCTGCGAGGTCGTGCGGCCGATCTGGATACTCGATCAGCATGGCGAGCATCGGCAGATCGACATCCCGACCGAACGTCCGCTGACGATCTACCTCGACAAACGCGAGCTGGTCACGCTGATGACCCTGGGCGCGAATCCCGAACTGCTGGTGCTCGGCTACCTGCTCAATCAAGGCTTGGTCGAGCAGGCGGGCGAGATCGACGGCATCGATGTGGACTGGGCGGTCGAAGCCGCGGCGGTGCGCACCCGCCACGGCATTAGCGACCTCGAAGACCGCATTGAGCGCCGCGTCGTCACCACCGGTTGCGGGCAGGGTACGGTCTTTGGCGACGCGATGGCGCAACTGGGCCAGACCCGCCTGCCCGACGCGCAGGCCGCGCGCCTGAGCCACGCCACGCTGATCAGCCTGCTCGAACAAATGAAGCTGCGCGACAGCGTGCACCGCCAGGCCGGATCGGTGCACGGCTGCGCGCTGTTTCACGGCGACGCGCTGCAATGCTTTGTCGAAGACGTCGGCCGTCACAACGCCATCGACACCGTCGCCGGGTGGATGGCGGTGCACGGCGTGCCGGGGGGCGACAAGCTGTTCTACACCACTGGACGGCTCACCAGCGAAATGGTGATCAAGTCGGCCCGGATGGGCGTGCCCATCATCGTGTCGCGCAACGGGGTGACCGCCATGGGCCACCAACTGGCCGAAACGCTGGGCATGACCCTGTTCGGCCGCGCAGCGGGTCGCCACTTCCTGTGCTACACCGGGTTTGAACGCTTCGACGCCGAAGCCCAGCCGCCCGCCGCCCCTCTTGCCTTCGCCGGCACGCCCCGGTAGGTGCCACGCTGTTTCCCGGGGGTCAAGAACAGTCAGTGCGACTGCAGAAACTGATCAAGCGCCGCGGCTGCGCCGAGCAGAGCAGGCCAGGGGCTGTGGATGACCCAGACCGGGATGTCGCGCAGATACGGCGAGGTGCGCCCTTTGTCTTCGAAGCGCTGGCGGAACGGGGAATGCCGAAAGAAGTCGCCCAGCCGCGGCACGATGCCGCCGCCGATATACACCCCGCCGCGCGCCCCCAGGGTGATGGCCAGATCGGCCGCCACCGTGCCCAGCAGGGTGCAGAACAGCGTCACCGTGTCGTGGCATAGCGCGTCGCTGCCGTCCAGGGCCAGGCGGGTGATCTCGGCGGCGCTGCGTTCAGACGGCGTCTGCCCGGCGATCTGTCCGAGCGCCTGGTGCAAAAACGCCATGCCGGCGCCGCTCAGCAGACGCTCGGCCGAAACATGTCCGAAACGCGCGTGCGCCAGACGCCAGATAGCCACCTCACGCTCGTCAAAGGGAGCAAAACTCACATGCCCGCCTTCGCCCGCAAGCGGCGTCCAACCCTCTTGTCCGTCGGGAATCAGGCCCGAGACGCCCAGACCGGTGCCCGCGCCCAGCAGCGCCAGCGG
Source organism: Thiomonas intermedia (assembly GCA_022730375.1). Lineage (GTDB taxonomy): Bacteria > Pseudomonadota > Gammaproteobacteria > Burkholderiales > Burkholderiaceae_C > Thiomonas > Thiomonas intermedia_C. Next base: position 14,135 of record DZDA01000039.1, on the reverse strand, counting down.
CGCGCCGGGCACGCCGCTGCCGCCGCCCACCTGAACGAGCTCGGCCGCGGGCAACTCGGGCAGCGCGCGCGCGAGCACGGCAAAGTCATTGAGCACCAGAAAGGTCTCCAGCCCCAGCTCGGCGCGGGTCTGGGCGATGGAAAAGGCCCAGTGATGGTTGGTCATGCGGATCTGGTCGCCATACACCGGGTTGGCGATGCCGATGGCGACGTGGCGCACGGTTGTAGCGCCCGCGGCGGCGAGATAGTCGAGCAGGGCATCGGCAAAGCGGGCGTAATCCGCCGTGGGCAGCACGCGAATTTCGCTCAGCCCTTGCGCGGTCTGCAGGGCGAAGCGGGCATTGGTGCCGCCGATGTCGCCAACCAGGCGAGTGGCAGAAAGGGGGAGATTCGAGGTCATCTTGGGGGTGTAATCTGAGCAGCCTTGCCAGTAGGGTAGGCATAGTATGTTGCCTCATGAGGCGGGTTTGAGCCCCCTTGATGACCTTTGGTCTGGAGTATCGCTGGTCCCGGTATTGCTTGCGTAATGAGTTGCCCGCACAGGTATCGCGGCCTATCGCTAAATGACAGTTTGGAGTTGCCATGTCTTCTTTGCATCCCGCTTTGCATCCCGTATTAGTGGCCGTGACGCAGCGCATCGAGGCGCGCAGCGCGGTGCAGCGCGAGGCTTATCTGGCGCGCGTGCGCGCAGCGCGGGGCAGCAAGGTCGAGCGCGGGCACCTCTCCTGCACCAACCTGGCGCACGCGATGGCGGCCGCCCCGGCGCCGGCCAAGCTGATGCTCAAGGAAATCACCCCGCAGTCTCGGCCCAATCTGGCCATCGTTTCCGCGTACAACGACATGCTCTCGGCGCACCAGCCGCTGAGCGCGTTTCCGGCGTGGATCAAGGAAGCCGCGCTGGCGGCGGGCGCCACGGCGCAGTTCGCCGGGGGCGTGCCCGCGATGTGCGACGGCGTGACCCAGGGGCAGGCCGGCATGGAGCTGTCGCTGTTTTCGCGCGATGTCATCGCCATGGCCACGGCAGTCGCCTTGAGCCACCAGATGTTCGACGCCGGGCTCTACCTCGGGGTGTGCGACAAGATCGTGCCCGGCCTGCTGATTGGCGCTCTGGCTTTCGGCCATCTGCCCGGCATATTCGTGCCCGGCGGCCCCATGACCAGCGGCATGGGCAACGACGAGAAGGCCCGCATCCGCGCGCTGTATGCCGAAGGCAAGATCGGCCGCGCCGAACTGCTCGAAGCCGAGATGCAGTCGTATCACGGCGCGGGCACCTGCACGTTCTATGGCACCGCCAATTCCAACCAGATGCTCATGGAGATCATGGGCCTGCACCTGCCCGGCTCAGCCTTCGTCAACCCTGGCACGCCGCTGCGCGAAGCGCTCACCCGCGCGGCTGCCACCCGCGCCGTGGCGATTTCTGCCGAAGGCCCGGAGTACACCCCGATCGGCGAACTGGTCGATGAGCGCGTGATCGTCAACGGCCTCGTTGGCCTGCTGTGCACCGGCGGCTCGACCAACCACACCATCCACCTCGTGGCCATCGCCCGCGCGGCGGGCATCGACATCAACTGGACCGATTTCGACGATCTCTCCAAGGCCGTGCCCACACTCACCAAGCTCTACCCCAATGGCCGGGCCGACGTCAATCAGTTCCATGCGGCCGGAGGCATGGGCTTTGTCATCCGCGAACTGCTCGCCGCAGGGCTGCTGCACCCCGATGTGCAGACCGTGGCCGGGCCCGGGCTGGCGCGCTACGCGCAGGAGCCAGGCTTCGATGGCGGCCAGCTCGTCTGGCGCCCGGTGAACGACGATACGCTCGACCGCGACATTCTGCGGCCCGTCTCCGACCCGTTCGCCCCAGACGGCGGCCTCAAACTCATGACGGGCAATCTGGGGCGCGCCGTCATCAAAGTTTCGGCGGTCAAACCCGAATACCGCGTGATCACCGCACCGGCCCTCATCTTTGACGACCAGGACGACGTGCTCGCCGCCTTCAAGCGCGGCGAGCTTGAGCGCGACTTTGTCGCCGTCATCCGCTTTCAGGGTCCGGCGGCCAACGGCATGCCCGAGCTGCACAAGCTCATGCCCACGCTGGGCGTGTTGCAGGAGCGCGGTTTCAAGGTGGCGCTGGTGACCGACGGGCGCATGTCGGGTGCTTCCGGCAAAGTGCCCTCGGCCATTCACGTCACGCCCGAGGCGGCGCATGGGGGGGCGATCGCCAAAGTGCGCGAAGGCGATCTCATCACCCTGAACGCCCACACCGGAGAAGTCAACGCCGAAGTGCCGCCCGAAGTCTGGGCCGCGCGCGAGGCGCAGAGCATCGACCTCAGCCGACGGCAATACGGCGTGGGCCGCGAGCTGTTCGCCGCCTTCCGCCACCATGTGGACGGCGCCGAGCAGGGGGCGACCAGCTTTCAGCATCCCGACTGGGCCAAACCTGAGCCCGCCCTGTCCGCTGTGCCCGTCGCAGCAGGAGCCACGCGATGACCGCCGAAGAACTGCTGCGCGCTGGGCCGGTGATGCCCGTGCTGGTGATCCGCGACGCCGGACAGGCCGTCGATCTGGCCACGGCGCTGGTGGCCGGCGGCATCCGCACCCTGGAGGTGACGCTGCGCACCCCGGCGGCGCTGGACGCCATCCGTCAGATTCGCGACCGCGTACCCGGTGCGCTGGTGGGCGCGGGCACCGTGCTGAGTCCGACCGACTGGCAGCGCGCGCAAGATGCGGGCGCTCTGTTCGGCATCAGCCCCGGGCTGACGCCCGCGCTGCTGGCGGCCACCCGCCTAAGCAGCTTGCCCTTCGTCCCCGGCGTGGCCACCGCCAGCGAAGCCATGACGGCGCTGGACGCGGGTTTCACCGCGATGAAACTGTTTCCGGCCGAAGCCGTGGGCGGTCAGGCGCTGCTCAAGTCGTTGCACGGGCCGCTGCCGCAATTGCTGTTCTGCCCGACCGGGGGCATTCATCCGGGCAACGCCGCGGCCTTTCTGGCGCTGCCCAATGTAGGCTGCGTGGGCGGCTCCTGGCTGGCGCCCGAAGCGGCCTTGGCCGCGCACGACTGGGCCGCCATCACCGCCCTGGCCCGTGAAGCGGCGGCGTTGCGGCGGTAAGGGTGTGGGCAGTTCGCTGGGTTCGGTCAGTTCGGCTGGCGCGGCTCTGCCGTGGTAGGTTCGTCCATACGCTCGAACCACATAACGGCGCCTGCCAGCAGCAGCACGAAGAAAGCGGTGCCGAAAATCCAGGCGAAGTACCACGAGGCGTTGCTGCCCACGAGGATGCCGATGCCGATCACAACGGCCCCAATGATCAGAAACAGCGCGAGAGAGAGCAGTTTTTTCATTGCTGTCATCCATTGAAAAGGGCCAGGTTGCCCTGGCCCTGGAGCAAGGCTCTGCAGCGATGCGAGAGCCTTCGGTGCGGCGTGACTCAGTGGCCGCCGCGTGGGGCGCCGCCGTTGCGGCGCTCATCTTCCTGGGCGTCAAAGAACGCACCGGAGGCGGCAGAAACCAGCACGATCATCGCGGTGCCCACGATCCAGGCGAAGTACCAGGAGGCGTAGTCGCCGATGATCACCCCGATGACGATCGCAATCAGCGCGATAGTCATGAAGAGCACGAAATAAAGGAAGTTTTTCATGATGAGATCCTTGCTCAATAGGCGTGGGGGTCGGCTTCGACTTCCTTCGGATCGACCTTGCCGCGCATGACGTAGAACGCCCAGCCGGTGTACCAGAAGATGATGGGCACGAACACCACGGTCCAGCCGGTCATCCACAGCAGCGTGGTTTCACTGGAGATGGAATTCCAGAGGGTCAGGCTTTGCGAGGGGTTGGAACTCGACGGCATGAGGAAGGGGAACATGGCAACGCCAATGGTGCCGATGACCCCGATCCACGAGACCGCGCCCAGCCACCAGGCCAGCGTGTGCTTGTTGCCGCGCACGCTCATCCAGCCGAGGAACAGACCGGCAAAGCCGAGCAGGGGGACGGCCCAGAGGATGGGATAGCTCTTGTAGTTGGACAGCCAGCCACCGGGCACCAGTTCGACCGTTTGCTGCAGCGGAGTTTGCGGCACGCCGGCTCCGGGGAAGCTCACGATCTTGTAGCCGTTGACCATGCTGACCCAGACGCCGAGAACAGCGAAGAGCACAATGGCGGCGAGCGCGGCATAGCCCGCTGCAGTGCGGGCGCGGCCCGCAACCGGGTCGGGCGCGCGGCCCATCATCATCACGGCGCCCATGTAGACCGACAAAGAGAGCGACAGCAGACCGGACAGCACCGAGAACGGGTTGAACAGGAAAATGAAGCTGCCGGTGTAGATGGAGCGCAGGTTCCACTCGAAGTGGAAAGGCACGCCCATCAACATATTGCCCATGGCGGCGCCGAAGATGATCATCGGCAACGCGCCGCTGAGCAGCAGCGTCCAGTCCCAGGCATTGCGCCAGCCCGGCGAGGCGATCTTGCCGCGGTATTCAAATCCCAGCGGGCGCACGATCATGCTCCACAGCAGCAGCAGAATGACCACATACAGACCGGAGAACGAAGTGGCGTAGATCAGCGGGTAGGCCGCGAAAATCGCGCCGCCGCCGAGGATGAACCACACCTGATTGCCGTCCCAGTGGGGGCCGATGGCGTTGAGCATGGTGCGGCGCTCGGTATCGGTCTTGCCGATGAAGCGCAGCAACGTACCTACGCCCATGTCCATGCCGACCATGGTACCCAGCCCGACGAACAGCACGCCGAGCAGGACCCACCACAAGACTTGAAGGATGAGATACAAGTCCATGACTATTTACTCCTTATGGGCGCGCATGGGAGCGGCCGGGTTGGGGGCGAAACCACCGCCAAACGAGGGTTGCGGTTTGTGACTGGCGGGAGTCGACGGCGTGCCATGCTCTTCCGGCCCTTGCTTGATGGCCTTGACCATCAGATACATCTCGACGGCGATGAAGATGGAGTAGAGCGACACAAAGCCCACCAGCGAGAAGATCATGTAGCCCACGCTGTGGCTGGATGCAGACATCCAGGTGGGCAGCATGCCGAACACGGCCCAGGGTTGACGGCCCACTTCCGCAACAATCCAGCCCAATTCGCAGGCGAGGAAGGGTACGGGAATCATCCACGGGGCGAACTTGAGGAACCAGCGGTTCTTCGGGTGCTCAAGTTTTCCGCTGATGGTGAGCATGGCGGCGTAGACGAAGTAAGCCAGCATCAGCAGGCCCATGCCGACCATGAGGCGGAAGGTCCAGAAAATCACCGAGACTTCAGGGATGGTGTCCTTGGCGGCCTTGGCGATATCTGCCTCGGTGGCCTTGGAGACGTCTTGGTCAGGTGCGTAGCGGGTCACCAGGAAACCGTAGCCCAGGTCTTTCTCGTGCGCCTTGAACTGCGCCATGGCGGCGGCATCGTTGGGGTTCTTGCTCAGCAGCTTGAGCGCTTCCACCGCCGGAATGCCGTTCTTGATGCGCACAGCCGCCTCAGCCTCGATCTGATCGATGCCGGGCAGGACCTTGGTGAGGGTGTGAGTCAGCAGCGGTGTGAGCACATACGGCACCTGGATGGACCAGACGTTCTTCTGCTCGCTCTGCGACGGCCAGGCCACCACATTGAACGGAGCAGGCGCCTCCTCGGTATGCCACATGGCTTCCATGGCGGCGAGCTTGGAGGGCTGGGCATGCGCGCCGACGAAACCTAGCGCGTCCCCCAGGGTGATGACCCCCGCAGTGGACAGCACGCCGAACAGGGCGGCCATGCGGAAGGAACGACGAGCGAGATCCATATGGCGATTGCGCACCATGTACCAGGCGCTCACCCCGGCAACGAACACAGCGGCGGTGACGTAACCGGCGATGCTGGTGTGCACGAACTTGGCCTGCGCGTCCGGATTGAAAATCAGCGCGCCAAAATTGGTGAGTTCCATGCGCATGGTCACCGGGTTGAACGCAGCGCCCTGCGGGTCTTGCATGAAGCCGTTGGCCACCAGAATCCAGAGGGCAGAGAGATTGGAGCCGATCGCCACCAGATACGTCACCAGCAAGTGCTGGCCCTTGGACAGGCGCTTCCAGCCGAAGATCATCATGCCGATGAAGGTCGATTCCATGAAGAAGGCCATCAGACCTTCGATGGCCAGCGGAGCGCCGAAGATGTCACCGACGAAACTGGAATAGAACGACCAGTTGGTGCCGAACTCGAACTCCATGGTCAGGCCGGTGGCCACGCCCAGGGCGAAGTTGATGAGAAACAGCTTGCCCCAGAACTGGGTCATGTCGCGGTAGATCGTTTTGCCGGTGGTGACGTAAACCGTCTCCATGGCGGCGATCATGAAGCTGATGCCCAGGGTGAGGGGGACGAAAAGGAAGTGGTATAGCACGGTGGCGGCAAACTGCCACCGTGATAAGTCCACGACGAGGGTGTCGATCATTTTGGCGCTCCTGTTGTGTTGATCCGTGGGTCTTTCGCGGCCTTGGTCGAGAGATCAACACTCCAGCCCATGCCACGAGCAACGCTGCGCAAGAATAGGCGTCGAAGTATCTCATTTTGTTGATTTGGCGCAAGGTCAGGGAATTCCCTAGGGCCGGGTGTTGTCAACACGCGGCAAAGTTGCGCGGCAAAACGTCGCAGCCCGGCACTGGGGGCTTTCAGGATGCTTGACCCAAGACGCTGCGGAACCTCCGCATGACAGCGCCCGCTTCGGGCGGGCACAATGCGGCGTAGAGACGGCGCGTCGGCGTCTCGCTGAATGGAGCACATTCCCATGATCTACAAGTTTCAATCGAAGGCCGATAGCGATTTGTTCATGAACGTCGGCCCGGCTCAGCGCATTTTGTCCATCATCGGTAAATCGGCCGAGCCGCAGGGCATCATCGAGCCGGCCGAAATGCCCGCAGCCATCGCTGCGCTCGAAGCCGCCGTGAATGAGGAAGAGCAGGCGCGTAGTGCGGCCGTGGAGTCTGCGACGGCTGACGGGCAGGTGGTTTCCGCCGCCCAGCCGATCGGGCTGAAGCAGCGCGCCTGGCCGTTCATCCAGATGCTCAAGCGCTGCCAGCAGGCCGATACCCCGGTGGTCTGGGGCGTCTGAATGGTGATGCACGAGCACCCTGCTGGCGATTCCGCGCACGATGGGCATGGTCACGATCATGCTCACTCTCACGCGCACCCGCATGCACACTCAGGCCACGACCATGCCCGGGGCGCGAGTGCGCAGCGGCTGGCGTGGGCGCTGGCGGTGTTGCTGGCGTTCACCGCGGTCGAAGCGGTGGGGGGCTGGTGGGTCAATTCGCTCGCCCTCCTGTCGGACGCGGTGCACATGGCGGCCGACAGTGCCGCCCTGCTGTTCGCACTCATCGCCATTCGCCTGAGCGCGCGCCCGCCCAAAGCGGTCATGACCTACGGCAATGGCCGATGGCAGACGCTGGCGGCCTTCGTCAACGGGCTGGCGCTGTTGGTGCTGACTGCAGGCCTCGTGGCCGAGGCTTTGTATCGGCTGTGGCAGCCCGAGGCGGTAGAGGGCGGCTGGATGCTGGTCATCGCCGTGCTGGGCGCCGTGGCCAATCTCGCCGCGCTGTTCGCCCTCACCGGGGGTGAGTCGCTCAACGAGCGCGGGGCCCGGCTGCATGTGCTGTCCGATCTGCTGGGTTCGGCAGCGGCCATTCTGGCGGCGGGGTTGATTCTGGTGTTTGGCTGGACGATAGCCGATCCGCTGCTGTCGCTGCTGGTGTCGGTGCTCATTCTGCGATCAGGCTGGCGCCTCACCCGCGATAGCGCCCATGTGCTGCTCGAAGGCGCGCCGCCCGGACTCACGGCGGCGCAGGTGCGCGAGGCGCTCTCAGACGTGACCGGGGTCGAGGGCGCGCACCATGTGCATGTCTGGTCGCTCGACGGGGCCGAGCCGGTGGTCACGCTGCATGTGAGGCTCGACACGGCCGCCGATCCGCAGGTCACGCTGCGCGCCGTACATGCGCGGCTGCACGACGCGCTCGACATCGAACACGCCACCGTGCAGATCGAGACCGATGCCTGCATCGGCCCCGGTCAGGCCCACTGTCACCCGGGCTGACGGTCTGCGAGGTCTGTGGTGGCCACTCGCGCAAACAGCCGCTGCCCCATGCGCCGCAGACCAAGCCACTGCTGCGCCCAGAAGCCTTCGCCGTAATCGATGCCCTGGCCGTCTGGCGCGGCCAGCTGGGCGCGCACGCCGGTGGGTTGTAGCGGGGTGGTGAAGTCGGCCGAGCGGAACAGTACGTCCCACCACGGCAGCAGCACGCCGAAATTGCAGCCATATAGCCGCGCATTGTTCTGGTGGCCGAGTTCGTGGCCGTAGCCCACCGCGTGGTGCAGGCGGTGAAAGCGCGGGCTCACCAGCAGCCGTTCGCCCAGCCAGCCGAAAGACAGCCGGGTGTTGGCATGCTGCAGGCTTTGCAGCGCCCCCGACACCAGCGACAGGGCGACGAACTGCGAGGGCGGCACCCCGATGATCAGGGCCAATGCGGCGAAAAACGCCGCCATCAGCACATCATCGAGCACATGGTTGCGGTCGTCCGACCAGAGGCTGAGCTGACGCTGGCTGTGGTGCACCGCATGCAGCTCCCACCACCACTGAATCTGATGCTGGGCGCGGTGATACCAGTAACCGGCGAAATCGAGCACGATCAGGTAGATCAGAAAGCTGATCAGCGGCCGGTCGGTGATGCCGGGCCACAGCGCGTCGAGGTTGAGGTTGTCCACGCCGCGCAGGCGGAACCATTCCTGCAGGCTGTCAAACGCGGGTTGCAGGGTGAAAAACAGCACCAGATTGATCAGCCCCAGGCGGTTGATGAAGGTGTAGAGCACATCCACCCGCACCGCGCGGCGGTTGGGCCAGATTTCAAGCGGCCGCAGCGCTTCGAGCGGACGCAACACGGCGTAGACCACGCCGATCTGCAGCAGCCCGGCAAGAAACCACAGTACCCCGTCATAGGCGAAATCGTCATCCACCATGAGGTGAAAGTGGTAGAGCACCGGTTGCACCAGGGTGACGAACACCCAGGTCTGCGCCTCGCCGATGAGCAGGCTGGTGGCGTGGCTGATCCAGTCAAGCGGATTAAGCATGGCGGAGGGTGCAGGAGGTCAGCGCGTGGCGGCGATGGTCGTGGTCGGCTTCAGGTGCAGTGACGCAGCCTGCTGGCGCGCCAGCGTGGAGAGCGGCGGCAGGTTGTCGTAGAACGGCGCGCGGTTGTAGAAGTAGATGCCGTGCGGCGACTTGCCCACCGGAATCACGTCCACCAGCTTGCGCGTATCCATGTCGATCACGCCCACCGAGCGGGCGAAGCGGAAGGTCACCCACAGCCAGCGGCGGTCGGCGGACAGCTCCATATCGTCTGGCCCCGGGCGCAGGCCGGTGATGTCGCCCACCTTGGTGAGGGTGTCCATGTCGAGAATGCTGATGGTGTTCGACACCCGGTTGCTCACCAGCACATGCCGCCCGTCGGCCATGGAGCGGAAGTTGTGCGCCGCCTTGCCGGTGACGATGCGCTTGAACACCGTGCGGGTGCGCGGATCGACAGCCACCACCGCATCGCTGCCGGTCAGCGCCACCAGCAGGGTTTTGTCGCCCGGCGTCAGCCACAGCCCGGCCGGGGTTTCGCCCACTTTCAGCGTCCACATCACGGTTTGCGTGGGCAGGTCGATGGCGGCCACCGAATTGGTTTCCTGCAGGCTGACATACACCGTCTTGCTGTCGGCGGTGAAGGCCATGTGGCTGGGCAGCGACTTGAGCGGAATGCGCTTGGCGAGCAGGAACTTGCCCTGGTCGTAGCTGTAAATGTCCACCCGGTTCAGCCGCAGGCAGTTCACCACGAACCAGCGGTGATCGGGCGAAAAACCGATCTGGTAGGGGTCAGGAATATTGGGCACGCTGCCGATGGGCTTGCCCGTCTGCGGGTTGAGCAACATGAGGTCGCCGCTCACCGCATTGGCGACGATCAGGTCTTGATTGTTCGGCGTGGCCATCAGGTGATGCGGCTCCTTGCCGGTGGCAAAGCTGCCGATGGGCTGGCGGGTGTCCTGGTTGATCAGGGTGATGCGGGCGTCGCCCGAATCGAGCACCACCACCACATCGTCCTTGGCTTGCGCCAAACCGGTCTGTGCCAGCAAGACCGCGAAAACAAACAGGAATTTACGCATTAGATCACCAACAAAGCCTTCAGGAATACGCGTCACAGCCCCCGAATGCGGGCCATCAGGTCGCGCTGCGTCGCAACTGTAACGCGCGCACATGCCAAGCTGTTGACCAGAAACGGTCTGCAATCAATCCGAATTAAAAATTTGCATTCCTCGCACCCCTGGGGTGTCCCCCATTCTGGGCTGATGCTCGTTAAAGTGCAAAGCTTGTGGTGGGCGTGTGGCGGAACCTGGTCAGGCGGCCGGGTTCCAATCAGAAAAGAGTTGATATGCATCCCTTATCCCGAATCAAGATGGTTTTGTTGGCCGCCGCGGCGGTCGGGGCCTTGCTCGTGCCCGGCCTGGCTCAGGCGCGCGTGCTTTGGAGTATCGGTATTGGCGTGCCGGTTTACTACGGCTCGACCTGGGGCCCAGGCTGGGGGCCGGGGTGGGGATCTGGCTGGGGCGGCGGTTGGTATGAGCCCGGTTGGTATGAGCCATATCCGGGCTATGGCGGCTGGTCCACCTGGAGCCCTCCGGTGGTGGTGGAGCGGCAGCCTGTCGTGGTGCAGTCGTTGCCGCCCGGCCCGGCGCCGCAGTCGTTCTGGTATTACTGCCAGAACCCGGCGGGTTACTACCCCTATGTCTCGGTCTGTCCGGGCGGGTGGACGCCGGTGCCTGCCTCGCCGCCTCCGCCGCCGCCAGCCAAGTGATTCACGCTTTCCACTTTTTATAACGATCTATCGAGGAAGCATCATGCGAATTTATCGAAACCTTCGGTTTTCCCGTCCCTTTTTTCTTCTTCCTGCCGCTGTGGGCGCGCTCGTGCTGGGGGGCTGTGCCACCGCGCCGCTCGGGCCCACGATTGCGGTCATGCCGGCGCCGGGTATGCCTTTTGAGCAGTTTCAGGCGATTGATGCGAGCTGCCGCCAGTTTGCGCAGCAGCAGGCCGCGCCCTACCAAGGCGGCGCGAGCAATTCCGGCGTGACCTCGGCAGCCCTTGCCACTGGCATCGGGGCTGCGGCAGGGGCGCTGATCGGCGGCAACAGCCAGGGGGCCGGCGTGGGCGCGGGCATCGGCCTGCTCGCGGGCAGCGCGGGCGGTGCGGGGTCTTATGGCGACACGCAGGGCAGCGCGCAGCGCGCTTACAACATTGCGTATCAGCAGTGCATGTACTCAAGGGGAGCGCAGGTGCCGGGTTATGCCGCGCCGCGCTATGTGGCGCCGCCCCCGCCCCCGGCCTATCCCGCGCAGCCGTCTTACCAGCCGGCGCCTCAACAACCGAGCTATCAGCCGCAGCCGGCCTATCCCCCGACCTATCCCCCGGCGCAATGAGGGCGCGCCGCGCAGATCGTTACGTCGGGTCACAACTGCTCACAGGATGGCGGGTGTATTAGCGAATGCGGCGGCTATCATGCCCCGCGACTATGAGTACCTCTGCTGACTCCGCCCCTGCGGGTTCTCCCAAGCCGCCTGCAGGCCGCGACAAGCGCCCCAAGCGCGCTGTGCGTTCCCGCCCTCTCTGGCTCAAATTTTTGCTCGGCGCCGTGCTGCTGGGCGTGGCCGGGCTGTTGGCGCTGGTGTTTGCCGTGGTCATGCTCTATCCGCGTTTGCCTGCGCTGAGCGAACTGACCGACTACCGCCCGGATCTGCCGCTGCGGGTGTATTCGGCCGAGGGCACGCTGATCGGCGAGTTTGGCGTGCAGCGCCGCACCGTGGTGCCGTTTGAGCAGATTCCACTACAGGTGCGCGAGGCCTTTCTTGCCGCCGAAGACTCGCAGTTTTACGAGCACGGCGCGGTGGACTGGACGGGCGTGTTTCGCGCTGCCCTGGCCGACCTGATGCACGGCGCCGCCGTGCAGGGCGCATCCACCATCACCATGCAGGTGGCGCGCGACTTCTATCTCAGCCCGCAAAAAACGCCGCTGCGCAAGTTCACCGAAGCGCTGATGGCCTACAAGATCGAGCATGAGCTGAGCAAGAATCAGATTCTCGAGCGCTATCTGAATCAGGTCTATCTTGGCCAGCGCGCCTACGGCGTGGCGGCTGCGGCGCAGGTGTATTACGGCAAGCCGCTCGACCAGCTCACGCTGGCGCAGGTGGCCGTGCTCGCGGGCTTGCCCAAGGCGCCTTCGGCCTTCAACCCGCAGACCAATATCAAGGCCGCGCTCATTCGCCAGCATTACGTGCTCGGCCGCATGAAGGTGCTGGGCGACATCACCCAGGCGGAGTATGACGACGCCATGCAGGCGCCTCTCAACATCGTGGCCGGGCAAGGCCTGCTGCGCTACAAGGTGGACGCCGATTACGCCGCCGAGCAGGTGCGCGAGATCATGGTGGCGCGGTTCGGCGAATCGGCCTACACCGACGGCTACAAGGTCTACACCACCCTGCATGACCGTGACCAGAAGGCGGGGGTGGAGGCGGTACGCGCCGGGGTGCTGGCCTACGACCAGCGCCACGGCTGGCGCGGGCCGCAGGCGCGCATCGATCTGCCCGCGCACGATGCCGACGCGCTCGGCGTGGCGGTCAAGGCGCTCAAGCCTTATGACGCGGCCGGCAGCCTGCATCCGGCCGTGGTGCTGCACGCCAGCCCCAAGCTGGTCGAGACCGTGCTCGAAACGGGCAACACGGTAGAACTCAGCGGTGATGCCCTGCGCTTCGCCGCTGCGGGCCTGTCACCCAAAGCCGCCGACAAACAGCGCATCGATCGTGGCGCCGTGGTCTGGCTGCAGAAGCTGGCCAAGGGCTGGCGCATCGCGCAGATGCCCGATGTGCAGTCGGCGCTGGTGTCGGTCGATCCGAAAGACGGCGCGGTGCGCGCCTGGGTAGGCGGCTTCGACTACAACCACGAGAAGTTCGACCATGTGAATCAGGCCTTCCGCCAGCCCGGTTCGAGCTTCAAGCCCTTCATCTATTCCGCCGCGGTTGACGAGGGCCTGGCGCCCACGACCGTCATCAACGATTCGCCCATCACCCTCAACCCGGGGCCGGGCCAGCCGCCGTGGACGCCGCACAACTACGACAACGAGCGGCTCGGTGCGATTTCGGCGTCGCTGGCGCTGGCGCATTCCGACAACGTCTGCGCCGTCAAGGTGCTGCTGGCCGTGGGCATTCCCTACGCACGCCAGTTTGCCTCGCGCTTCGGCCTGCCGCTCGACCAGATTCCGCCCTATCCCACCATGGTGCTGGGCGCCGGCAGCTTCACGCCCCTGCAGATGGCCACGGCCTACGCGGTGTTCGCCAATCACGGCTCGCTGGTCGAGCCTTATCTCATCAAGCGCATCGTCGATGCCCATGGCGCCGAGGTCTATGTCCACAAGCCGGAAATCGCGGGCCAGAACGCGCCGCGCATCATCAGCGCGGCCAATGCCTTCCTCACCACGCAGATGATGCAGGCCGTCATCCAGCACGGCACGGGTGCGGCGGCGCTGTCGCTGGGCCGCATCGATCTGGCGGGCAAGACCGGCACCTCGCAGAATTTCCATGATGCCTGGTTCGACGGCTTCAACCCCGATCTGGTCGCCATCACCTGGATGGGCTACAACAACCAGCGCGACCTCTACCGCGGCGAGCAGGGCGCCAAGGCCGCGCTGCCGATCTGGATGGACTACATGCGGGCCGCACTGCAGGGCAAGCCCGATGTGCCCTGGCCGGTGCCGTCGGGGGTGATCATGTCGCAGGTCAACCCGGCCACCGGCTTTGCCTCCAATAGCCCGGGCGCGGTGAGCGGCTACTTTCTGCAGAATTTCCCGCCGCTGGCCATCGACCCCCAGATGCCGCTGTCTGCGCCCTCTTCGGCGCCGCTGGCCGAAGGCAGCATCAGCACCGGCAGCGGCGGCATGCTGGTCGGGCCCGGCGGCGTGCCGGTGGGCACTTCCACCGTCAGTGTGCGCGGTCAGGGGCCGGGCACGCACCCGGCAGCGGTGGCCCAGCCCGTAGCGCCCCCGCCGTCTCTGCAGCCGGGGGCCATCCTGCCTTCGCTGGGCGGCAATCCCTGAGAG
>DZDA01000038.1 GCA_022730375.1 Thiomonas intermedia | reverse complement strand
CATGCGCCTCGCATTGCCTCCGCCCAGATCTCGGTGCGGGTGCGGAAATAGCGTGTAAAAGCCGCAGCCCTAAATGAGAAGCCGCTGCATCGCCTGTTTCAAGTCGGCAATCAAATCGCCAGCGTCCTCCAGGCCGATGGCCAAGCGAACCAGGCCACCCTTGTGCGGCCAGCGTCCCGCCGGGCGCATGGCCTGCACGTCGTAGGGCACGGCCAGACTGACCGGGCCGCCCCAGGAATAGCCGATCTTGAAAAGGTGCAGGGCTTCGACGAAGGCGTCAACTTGCGCCGCTTCGATCTCGTCGCGAAACACGACGCTGAACAGCCCCGCCGCCGCACTGCAATCGCGCGCCCAGAAGGCGTGTCCCGGGCTGCCCGGCAAAGCGGGATGCAGCACTTGCGCCACTTGCGGTTGGGCTTGCAGCCAGGTGGCGATACGGCGGGCCGCAGCGTCGTGGGCGTGGTAACGCAGCGGCAGGCTGTGCAGGCCGCGCAGCACTTTGGCGGCGTCGTCGCCGCAGACGCCCAGGCCGAGGCGCATATGGGCGAAAAGCAGCGCCTCGTGCAGGGTGTCATCGCGGGTGCTGACGCTGCCCATCAGCACATCGGCGCCGCCGCTCTGGTATTTGGTGAGGGCTTGCATGACGATGTCGATGCCCAGGTCGAAGGGTTGCAGCGCGATGCCCGCAGCCCAGGTGGCGTCGATGGCGGTGCGCACGCCGCGGGCTTTTGCCGCAGCTGCCAGGCCACGCAGATCGGGCATTTCCATGGTGACGGAGCCGGGCGCTTCCAGCCAGATCAGCCGGGTGGCGGGGGTGATGAGGGCGTCGAGTTGTTCGGCTGTGGCCAAGGGGCCGTAGAGGCTGTGGGTGATGCCCCAGCCGGCCAGCAGGCGCTCGGCAAATTCGCGCCCGGGGCCGTAGGCGTTGGCGGGCAGCAAAATATGGTCGCCCTGGACGAGCAGCGCCTGGTCGATCAGGGTAATGGCCGACAGGCCCGAGGGGCAGAGCAGGCAGTGGCGTGCGCCGTCCAGACTGGCGAGCCGCTCTTCCAGCAAGAAGGTGGTGGGCGTGCCGTGCAGGCCGTAGGTGTAGCCGGCCTTGCTGCGCCAGTCGCGTGCGCGCATCGCGGCTACATTGGCGAACAGCACGGTGGAAGCATGGTGCACGCCGGGCTCCACGGCGCTAAAGCCCTCTGGCGGCTGGTAGGGATGGTGTTGCAAGCGGGTCGCCAAATGTTGCATTTGTGATGCGCTCGGGGGATTTTGGTCTAATCGGGGCTGCTCTTGACTCGACATGGAATGGGCTCCGCGGTATTTCGATCTAGTTTTTGCCGACCTGCACTGGCGTTTTCGCGCCGTGAAGGGCAGTGCAAAGCATAGGCCGATTGCCCAGCGCGTTCCGACACTCCCTCCTTGGATCCTGACCCTGAACCTTTGTTGACCGGCCGCATCGCCGGGTTCGCAACAACCGTCCAGTTCCATGCGCCGCTGCGGCGCATCGGCACGTCTGCTTTTCTTCCCCTGCTCTGCGCTGCGCCGGTTCATCTGTCGGCTGACGCGCGGACGCGTGCCCTTTACTGTCTTTCATCCCCCCTGGAGCGTCCGTCATGGAAGTGCTGATTCTGTTCGGCCTGATCCTGCTCAATGGCTTGTTCGCCATGTCAGAGATCGCGCTGGTCACCGCGCGCCGCGCCCGCCTTACAGCACTGGCCGAAGCCGGCAACGACAACGCCCGCACCGCGCTGCAACTGGCCGAGCAGCCCACGCGGCTGCTGTCCACGGTGCAGATCGGCATCACCTCCATCAGCGTGCTCAACGGTATTTTGGGCGAGGCGGCGTTTTCCGAGCCGGTAGCCAACTGGCTGATCTCGCTGGGCCTGCTGCCCAAGTTTGCCGGAGCGACGGCCACGGCCATCGTGGTGCTGCTCATCACCTTCGCCTCCATCGTCATTGGCGAACTGGTGCCCAAGCGGCTGGGGCAACTGGCGCCCGAGCGTATCGCCATGGTGATGGCGCGGCCCATGACCTGGATCGCCCGTGCGGCCTCGCCCTTCGTCAGGTTGCTGTCGATCTCGACCGACCTGCTGCTCACCCTGCTGCGCGTGCGGCACGACACCATGCCGCAGATGACCGAGGCCGAGATCAACGAGGTGCTCGAAGAAGGCTCGGACGCCGGGGTGATCGAGGAGCAGGAACACGAGATGGTGCGCAATGTGTTCCGCCTCGACGACCGGCAGATCGCCTCGCTGATGACGCCGCGCAACGAGATCGAATATCTCGACGTCGATCAGCCGCTGGGCGAAAACCTGAACAAGATCGCGCAGTCCACGCATTCGCGCTTTCCGCTGGTCAAGCGCGGGCTGGAGGAAGTGGTCGGCATCGTCTCGACCAAGGATTTGCTGGGCCGCTTCATCCGTCGCGAAGGCATCGACGATCTGAGCAAGGCGGCCACATCCGCGACCTTCGTGCCCGAAAGCCTGACCGGGCTGGAACTGCTGCAGACCTTCCGCCAGAGCGCCGAGCACACCGCCATGGTGATCGACGAATACGGCCAGACCATGGGCATCGTCACCGTGCAAGACTTGATGGAAGCCATTGCGGGCGAGTTCAAGTCGCATCCGTCCGAAGAACCCTGGGCGATGCAGCGCGAAGACGGCTCGTGGCTGATGGACGGCCTCATCACCGTGGACGACCTCAAGACCCGCCTGCACCTGGCGCATCTGCCCGATGAGGAAAAGCAGCGCTACAACACGCTCTCGGGCATGCTCATGCTGCTGCTCGCGCGTCTGCCGGCCACTGGCGACATCGTGCATTGGGGCGACTGGAATTTCGAAATCGTCGATATGGACGGCAAGCGCATCGACAAGGTGCTGGTGCAGCGCCGCCCCACCGAAGCCGCAGACGAATTCTCCGGCCCCAGCGAAGGGCGCGACTCGCGGCTTTGAGGGTCAGTGCGGCGCCCGCCTTCGTGGGCGTCGCACCCGTGCTGCTTCTGATCTCACCCCATGCTGCACGACGCCCTGCTCCTCCTGCCAGACTTCACATTGATCGTGCTGGGGCTGCTGCTCGTGCGCTTCACCGCGCTCAACCGCAGCGTGTGGGATGGAGTGGAGCGGCTGGTGTATTTCGTGCTGTTTCCGGCGCTGCTGTTTTCCACCACCAGCCGCGGCCATGCCAGTCTGGGCGACACGCGTGATCTCGCCATCGCCGGGGCGGCCATGCTGCTCATCGGCATCGGCCTGTCGTATCTGGCCTTCTGGTCGCGCAAGGCCGACCGTCGTTGCGTGGCCAGCGGCGTGCAGACCGCCTTTCGCTTCAATTCCTACATTGCCCTGGCCGTCGCCGATCGGGTGGGCGGCCCGCCCGCGGTGTCTTTGGTCGCGGTGCTCATCGCCGTGGGGGTGCCGCTGTGCAATGTCGCGGCGGTGTGGGCCCTGGCGCGACATGCGCAAAGCAATGTCTGGCGCGAACTGCTGCGCAACCCCCTGCTCATCGCCACCGTCGCCGGGCTGACGGTGCACAGCCTCGGCCTGTCGCTGCCCGAGCCCATCGTGCCCGCGCTGGATCGGCTTGGCCATGCCTCCATCGCGCTGGGGCTGATGACCGTGGGCGCAGGTCTGCAATGGCGCGGCCTGCACCGGGAATTGCCGGTGGGCCTGTGGTTTTTGAGCATCCGGCACCTGCTGCTGCCCCTGTCTGCGATGGCCCTGGTGTGGGCGTTTCAGCTGCCGCCGCTGCAGGCCTTGGTGCTGGTGCTGTTCGCTGCTATGCCCACCGCGTCGAGCGCCTATGTGCTGGCAGCCCGCATGGGCGGTGACGGCCCCTACGTGGCCGGCCTGGTCAGCCTGTCCACCGTACTCGGCGCCTTGTCCATTCCGGTCTTTCTCGCCGTGATGCAACATTGATTTGTCGCGGCCCCGCACGCCCCTATTTTGGCTTTGTGATGTAACGCATACTGAGTGTTTCAGTGTGGTTTACAGTGAGGTGACATTTTTGCCATGTATCCTTCAAGGATTGAAATGACACTCACTTCCCTGCCTAACATGCCGAATTTCCACGTTATTTTCTGGAGACACGCCGAGGCCGAAGACGCCGTGGGCTCATCGCAGGGCGACGAGGTCGATCTGCGCCGCAACCTCACCAAGCAAGGCCGGCGTGACGCGGCCCAGGTCGCCGGGTGGATCAAGTCGCAGCTGCCCAAACCCTGGACGGTGATTTCCAGCCCCGGCCAGCGTGCGCGCCAGACTGCGCAGCATCTCAACGACTATCCGGTGATCGACCCGCGCCTGCGCCCGGAATCGTCGATGGAAGAACTGCTCTCGGTGGTTTCCGAATTTCCGCGCGAAGGCGGTGCACTGGTGCTCGTGGGCCATCAACCCACCCTCGGCCGCGCCGGGCTTTACTGGATCACCGGCTGTGATCAGCAGTTCTCATTGCGCAAAAGCGGCCTGCTCTGGGCGGTGGAACGCAGCCGCGAAGTCGGCATCCAGCGCAGTCTGCGCGCCTGCGTCAGCGCGGATTTGCTCGGCGATTGAGCCCCTGTTCACAACTCGTCAGCTTGCTTGCACTGTCACACCAAATTCACGAGACTTTCACTGAACTGTCACGGCGCGTACTTATCTTTCTCTCACAAGATATGGAGGAAAGACAATGTTCGACGACGAACACGCGCGTCCGCTGGAGAGGCGCACTGAGCACAACCCGGCAGACCTGAGCACCAACCCCGCGCTAGCCTCGCAGAATCTCAGCGTCGCTTGGGCGCGTCATGGCGATGAAGTGCGCGAGGCCCAGCGCCTGCGCTACAAGGTCTTCGTTGAAGAAATGGGCGCGCAGATCAAAACGCCCGAGCCCGGCCTCGACATCGATCTGTTCGACGCCTACTGCGACCACCTGCTGGTACGCGACGGCGACGGCCGATTGATCGGCACCTACCGCGCCCTGCCCCCGCATCAGGCCAAGCGCGTCGGCACGCTCTACACCGAAACCGAATTCGATCTCACCCGCCTGTATCACCTCAAGCCCCGCCTGCTCGAAATCGGTCGCTCGTGTGTGCACCGCGACTATCGCAGCGGCACCGTCATCATGGCGCTGTGGGGCGGCATCGCCACCTATATGCAGCGTCACGGGCTCGATGCCCTGATCGGCTGCGCCAGCATGTCGATGCATTGCGGCGGACATACCGCCGCCAGCCTCTGGGCCCAACTGCAGAAAAGCCATCTGGCCGCCATCGAAGACCGGGTGCACCCGCGTCTCGCCCTGCCGGTGCAGCACCTGCGGCAAGACCTCGCGGTGGAGCCGCCGCCTCTGCTGAAGGGTTATCTACGTGTCGGCGCAAAAGTGTGCGGCGCGCCGGCCTGGGACCCGGACTTCGGCGTGGCCGACTTCCCGGTACTGCTGCGGCTAAGCCAGGTCAACCGGCGCTACGCGCGGCACTTTCTCGGGATCTGAGCAGGCGGGCGCCCCAGTCCGGTTGCGCAGAAGCGAGGATCGAACCGCGGCCTGAAAGCAGGACTGAAGCGTTGTAAGATGCGCGCCTTTGCGGACGCGCTGCGGCCCACTCCCGCCCGGAGCGAGGGATGCAGGACAACGGCGGCAACCGCGGCAACCAGCGACGCTGTCCATGTCCCAAACCCTGACCCAACGCAGTCTGCAGGCCGTCTGGAACCCATGCACGCAGATGCAGCGTGCAGCGCATGTTCCGCCTCTGGCAATGGTGCGCGGCGAAGGTCCATGGTTGTTCGATGAGACTGGACGCCGCTATTTCGACACCAGCAGTTCCTGGTGGGTCAATCTGTTTGGTCACGCCGACGCAGGCATCAACGCGGCGCTCAAAGATCAACTGGACCGTCTGCCACATGTCATGCTGGCCGGCTGCACCCACCCCCCGGCCATTGAACTGGCCGAGCGCCTGTCCGGCCTGACAGGTCAGGTTCTGGGGCATTGTTTTTTCGGCAGCGACGGCGCTTCAGCGGTGGAAATCGCACTCAAGATGAGCGTGCATTACTGGCGCAACAGCGGGCGGATGGACAAGAGCGAATTCGTCTGTCTGCGCCAGAGCTACCACGGTGAAACCCTGGGGGCGCTGGCGGTCACGGATGTGGCTCTGTTCCGTGACGCCTACGACCCGCTGCTGATGCGCGCGCATCAGGTCATGTCGCCCGACGCACGGCAAACTCAACCGGGCGAAACCTCCGCAGACGTAGCGCGCCGGGCTGTGGCCGATCTGCGCGCCCTGTTCGAGGCGCGTGCCAACCATATCGCCGCGCTCATTCTGGAGCCCCTGGTGCAGGCCGCCACCGGCATGGCGTTCTACGACCCGATCTACCTGCGAGAAGCACGCGCCCTGTGCGATGCATATGCGGTGCTGCTCATTGCCGACGAGATTGCCGTGGGCTATGGTCGTACGGGGACGTTTTTCGCCTTCGAGCAGGCCACCCTTGCAGAACAGTCGCCGATCTGGCCCGATCTGCTGTGTCTGTCCAAGGGCATCAGCGGCGGCTATCTGCCCCTGTCCGTGGTGTTGTGCCGCGACGCGATCTACACCGCCTTTCTTGACGACGACGTAGCGCGCGGATTTTTGCATTCCCACTCCTACAGCGGCAACGCGCTGGCCTGCCGGGCGGCGCTCGCGGTCCTCGACCGTTTCCGCGACCACGCCGTGCTGCAGTCCAACCAGCAGCAAGCGCCGACATTGACAGAAGCCCTGGCCCCGCTGCGCGACGACCCGCGCTTGGCGCATGTTCGCCATATCGGCATGATCTGGGCGTTCGACGTGCACGAGACGTTTGCCGGTTCGCGCTTTGCCGAGCGGTTTCATCTTGCGGGCCGGGCGCGCGAACTGCTCATCCGTCCCATTGGCCGCACGGTCTATCTCATGCCGCCCTATGTCCTGAATGCCTCCCTGTCCAGCTGGCTGGCCGCGCAGGTCCACGCGACCCTGGACGATGTGCTTCAACAGGCAAATCCCGGTGCTCATCGACCATCTGAACCAGCAATTGCTTGAGCGTACGGCAAAGGGGCTGCAACGCCAGAGGCGCACGGCCATGACCGCCTGCACGCCGCGGCAGCAAGTCAATGGCGGGCCGCACGCGGTGGGCGCGCAGCCGCGGAATTTGCTCGGTTTCTGCAGTAACGACTATCTCGGTCTGGCCAATCATCCGGCGCTGATCGAGGCGATTGCCGAAGGCGCGCGCCTCTACGGCGCGGGAAGCGGGGCCTCGCACCTGGTCAGCGGACATTCGCAGGCACACGATGCGCTGGAAAATCTGCTGGCAGAGTGGATGAGTCCCGCAATTCCGCAAGCCCGCGCCCTGATCTTCAGCACCGGCTATATGGCCAATCTGGCACTGCTCACCGCGCTTGGGGACGCGCAGGCCACCATTTTTTCCGACAAGCTCAATCACGCCTCGCTGATCGATGGCGCCATGCTGGCCAAAGCGCAGGTGCAGCGCTATCCCCACGGCGACCTCGCTGCGCTGGAACGGCAACTGCAGGCCTGCTCCACCCCGCTGCGTCTGATCGTCACCGACACGGTGTTCAGCATGGATGGCGACCGGGCCGATCTGCCCGCCCTGCTGGCGCTTGCCGAGCGATACGACGCGTGGCTGATCCTCGATGATGCACATGGCTTCGGCGTGCTCGGCCCCCAGGGCCAGGGCAGCCTGGCGCATGCGGAACTGTGCAGCGAGCGCTTTATTCTGATGGGCACGCTGGGCAAGGCGGCGGGCATTGCCGGCGCCTTCGTCGCGGCACACCCCGTGATCATCGACTGGCTGATGCAGACGGCGCGCAGCGCGGTGTTCACCACCGCCGCACCGCCTGCAATTGCCCATGCCCTGCTGACCAGCCTGCATCTCATCGCCAGCGAAGAGGGCGCGCGGCGCCGTGCCGTGCTGCAAGAGCACATTGGCCTGTTGCGCAGTGGTCTGCACACCTTGATCGACCAGCACCCGGACCTGGGCTGGCGCCTGGGCGCGTCAGACACGCCCATCCAGGCCCTCATAATCGGTGACAACGCACAGTCGCTGGCCTTGTCCAACGCGCTGGACGCGCAGGGTCTGTGGATTCCCGCCATCCGGCCGCCCACCGTGCCGGTAGGCACGTCCCGCCTGCGCATCACCCTCAGTGCCGCACACACTGCCGACGACATCCGCCATCTGCTTGCCGCATTGCACGGCATTGCACGAGACCCTACATGACCCAGCCGATCGTGCTTCACGGATGCTTCGTCACCGGCACCGATACCGAAGTGGGCAAGACCCGCATCAGCGCGGCGCTGCTGCACTGGTGCGTCAGCCAGGGCTGGCGCAGCGCCGGATTCAAGCCGGTTGCCGCCGGTCTGGAGCTGGCGGACAACCGGTGGATCAATGCCGACGTGCAGGCGCTGCGCCAGGCGGGGTCGGTGCCGCTCAACGATGCCGAAATTGGCCCCTGCCAGTTCAAGGCCGCCTGTGCACCGCATCTCGCCGCTGCGATGGAAGGCCGGGTCATCGACTTCGACAGCCTGCTGCGCGCCGCACGGCAACTGGCGCGGCGGTCCGATGCCCTGATCGTCGAAGGCGTGGGCGGATTCGTCGTGCCCCTGGGTGCAGACAAGGACACGGCCGATCTGGCGCAGGCGCTCGGCCTGCCTGTGGTACTCGTCGTCGGCCTGCGTCTAGGTTGCATCAACCATGCTCTGCTCACGGCCGAAAGCGTGCGGGCGCGCGGCCTACGGCTGGCCGGCTGGGTAGGCAATACCGTCGATCCGGACATGCCCTGGGTGGACGACAACCTCGCCACCCTACGCGACTTACTGATGGCGCGGCACGGCGCAGTCGGTCTCGGCTGGGTTCCCCGCCTGCTCGACCCCAGCCCGCAGACCATTCTCTCCCACCTCGACCCGGCGGCTCTGCGGCAGGTTTTCGAACGATGATGGCGCCGCTGGAGCGGCCGCTGGTCGATGCCGCGTTTCTCTCCGACCCCTACCCTACCTACCGCGCGCTGCGCGAGACCGGGCCGCTGCACTGGAGCGAGGAGTTTTTCGGCGGCGCCTGGCTGTTGACCCGGCATGCCGATATTGAGGCTGTACTGCGCGATCCGCGCTACTCCGCCCAGCGCACCGGCGGCTGGCTCAACGACTTGGAGGCCGAGCGCGGGGAGCTCACCCGATTTCAGCGCCTGTTTTCCCGCGCCCTGCTGTTTCTCGACGCACCTGAGCACGGCCGCGTACGCGGGCTGATGCAGGCCGCGTTTCGCCCCGAGGCCGTAGCGCGCCTGCGGCCGCGGATTGAGCAGATCGCGGACACCCTGCTCGACGCCATCGACCCGGCAGAACCATTCGATGTCATAGCGCAGCTTGCGCGCCCGCTGCCGGTGCGGGTCATTGCGCTGCTGCTGGGCATCGACCCGAGCGAGAGTGCCGAACTCATGCGCTGGTCGGATGATCTGGCCGCCTTCATCGGCGCTCCACAACCCACACAAACACTGGCGCTACGCGCCCAGGCCAGCGTACTGGCCTTGACCGACTATTTTCAGCAGCATTTGCATCGGTCGCACGACGCCCACCCCGACGCCCTGATGACGGTGCTGCGCCAGGCGCGCGAGCGGGGGGCGCTCAAGGATGATGCGGAACTTCTGGCGCAATGCGCCATGCTGCTGTTTGCCGGGCATGAAACCACCCGCAATCTGTTGGGAAACGGCCTATACGCCTTACTCACGCATCCCGAGCAATGGCAATGCTTGCTGGACGATCCCGACCGTGCCTCTGGCGCGGTGCGCGAACTGCTGCGTTACGACAGCCCGGTGCAATACAGCGGGCGGCGGGTGGCTACCGCGCTGACATTGCACGGACAGCACCTGGCGCGCGGTGATCTGGTCTTGCTGCTGATCGGCTCTGCCAACCGCGACCCGGCGCGCCACGCCCGGCCCGAACAACTCGACATCCTGCGGCCCGACCCGGGCGCGCTGGCCTTCGGCTCTGGCGCGCATGCCTGCTTGGGTGCCGCACTCACGCGGGTGGAAGCTGAAGTGGTGTTGCGACACCTGCTCGCGCGGTGGCCCCGGATGCGGGTGGCGCAGGCTACGCCGCGCTGGATGGCGAACCCAGCCTATCGTGGCTTGCAATCCTTGATGCTCCAGGCGCACTGAAGCGACTCACTCCCGCGCCCCCACCATATCCTGCGGCCGCACCCAGCGGTCGTAGTCTTCCGCACTCACCAGCCCCGAGGCCAGCGCCGCTTCGCGCAGGGTGCTGCCGCTGTGGTGGGCCGACTTGGCAATGGCCGCCGCCTGGTCGTAGCCGATGTGCGGCGCCAGCGCGGTAACGAGCATCAGCGAACGCTGCATCAACTCGGTGATGCGCGCCCGGTCGGCCTCGATACCGCGCGCCAGATGATGATCGAAGCTGTTCATCGCATCGGCAAGCAGCCGCAGGCTTTGCAGCACGTTGTGCGCGATCAGTGGCTTGAACACATTGAGCTCGAAGTTGCCGGAGGCCCCGCCGATATTGATCGCCACATCGTTGCCGAACACCTGCGCGCACACCATGGTGAGCGCCTCGCACTGCGTGGGGTTGACCTTCCCCGGCATGATGGAACTGCCCGGCTCGTTCTCGGGAATGCGAATCTCGCCCAACCCGCTGCGCGGACCGGAAGCCAGCCAGCGCACGTCATTGGCGATCTTCATCAGGGCCGTCGCGAGCGTTTTGAGCGCGCCGTGCAGGAACACCAGCGCCTCGTGGCCCGCCAGCGCGGCAAACTTGTTCTCGGCGCTGGTGAACGGCAGCCCGGTCTGCCGCGCCAACTCGGTGGCCACGCGCACGCCGAACGACGCATGGGTGTTGAGCCCGGTGCCCACCGCGGTACCGCCCACGGCCAGTGCATAGACCGGCCCCAGCGCGGCATCGACGGCGCGTCGCGCCAGATCGAGTTGAGCGACGTAGCCCGAAAACTCTTGTCCGAGGGTCAGGGGCGTGGCGTCCTGCAAATGAGTGCGGCCGATTTTCACAATGTCGGCGAAAGATTCCGCCTTGGTCTGCAGGGTGGTGCGCAGGGCGATGAGTGCGGGCAGCAGATATTGCACGGTCTGCGCAGCCGCGGCCACATGCATGGCCGTGGGGAAAATGTCATTCGACGACTGCCCCATGTTGACTTGATCGTTGGGATGCACGCTGCGCGCCACCCCCACGCCACCGCCCAGCAGCACCGAGGCGCGGTTGGCGAGCACCTCGTTCATATTCATATTGGTCTGGGTGCCCGAGCCGGTCTGCCAGACCGCCAGCGGAAACTCGCCGGGATAACGCCCGGCAATCACTTCATCCGCCGACTCGATGATGGCCTGCGCGGTGCGCAGATCGAGCTTGCCGAGATCGACATTGGCCGCCGCGCAGGCGCGCTTGACCAGGGCCAGCGCCCGAATGAACTCGCGCGGCATCTGCTCGGTGGAAATGGCGAAATGCTGCAGCGAGCGCTGGGTTTGCGCACCCCACAGATGCGCTTCGGAAACTTCGATGGGGCCGAAGGAATCGGTTTCGATCCGCATGCCCTCGGCGGGCTCGGCCAATGGATGGGTGGCATTGCCGACGTGATTCATAGCGCGTCTCCTGCGTGGTTTTCCTCTGTTGTAGTCCTTGCGCACGAACATTGCCACCGGCGCAGTTGTGACCGCATCATGCAGTGATCGGGTGGCGGTCAATTCTGGTTGCCATGCTTGCGTTTTGATACCGGTGTCAGCTTGACCCGGCATGCGGCCAACTCCTAGACTGCACACAACAACTACGGCGATGGAGTTCGCCAATAACCGCGCGGGGCCAGCCCCATCGCTAATGACTCCTACCTGCTGCCAGCGGCTTGTGCTGCTTGCGTGTCATGACAGGGAGGAGCCATGCGCGGTGACGTCATCTTGCAGCAAGTGTGCCAGGTACTGGCCATTGTGTTGCTCTCGCCTTTGCTGCACGGTTTCATCGTCACGATGGAAGAGAAGGTGCAGCGCGGCCGCGGCCCCAGCGTCTTCCAGCCTTACCGCGATCTGTTCAAGTGGTTCCGCAAAGAGATCGTGGTGCCGCAGACGGCGTCGTGGATTTTCTGGGCCGCGCCCATCGTGGCGTTCTCGGCCATGCTCACGGTGCCGATCCTCATCCCGGTGCTGACCAACTATCCGCTGCCGCTCTCCGACATGGGCGACATTCTCGGCGGCGGCCTCATTCTCACCCTGGGCGGTTTCGCCATCATGCTCGCCGGGCTGGACAGCGGCCATCCCTACGGCGGACTGGGGTCGAGCCGCGAGGCCATGCTCTCCATCCTGGCCGAGCCCACGCTGATCATGGTGTTCGTCGGCATCACCCTGCTGGCGCAGGCCATGCTGCCCTTCGTCGTCAACCATCTGCTGGTGGCCAGCCCGGCGGTGTTCTGGAGCCCGGCGCACTTATTCCTGGTTGCGGCCTTCTTCATTTTGCTGACGGTGGAAACCGAGCGCCTGCCCATCCATTCGAGCATCCACTACGAGATCTACATGATCGGCGAGGCCCGCATCCTTGAATACTCCGGCCCGCTTCTGGCGCTGCTGAAGTGGGCCTCGTGGATGAAGCAGGCCATTCTCTACACCATCTTTCTCAACGTGCTCACCATTCCCTGGGGCTTGTCCATCAAAGGCACGGCGCTGGGCATTCTGGGCGCCACCCTCGCGCTGCTGGGCAAATGGGCGGCGGTCGGGCTGATCATGGTGTTTGTCGATACCGCGCAGTCGCGCCTGCGCTTCTACCGCTATCAGGAGCCGCTGGCGCTGTCTTTCCTGATGGCGATACTCGCCATCGTGGCGCGGCAGGTGTGAGGGGCCAACCATGCTGATCTTCCACCTCGGCGGCGTGCAGGCTTCACTCTTCAGCCTGCTGACCATCATCGCCCTCATTCTGGCTTTCGTCATGCTGGGCTCGCACTGGATCAAGAACCACATCCTGGCGTTCGCCGCGGAGTCATGGGTGATTGCGGCGCTGTCGGCAGCCATTGGCATCAGCGGGCATTACCCGGAGTTGATCTTCATCGCCGCGCTCACCGCGCTGTTTCGCGGCACGCTGCTGCCCTATCTGCTGGTGCGCATCGTCAACGGCCTGGGGCAGAACCGCGAATTCACGCCGCTGCTGCAACCAGCATCGAGCATTGTGCTGGGCGGCTTTCTGGTGCTGTTTTCCTATGCGCTTGCGCACAAGCTGGGCGTGCGCATGAATCTGGTGGACAACATTGCGGTGCTGGCGCTCACCGCCATGTTCTCGCTCAAGCTCATCGGCTTTCTCATGCTGGTGCTGCGGGCGGAGGCGGTGAGTTCCATCCTCGGGCTGCTGGTGATCGAGAACGGCATCTTTCTCGGCTCGCAGATTCTGGTGCCGGGCATGCCCCTGCTGCTGGAAATGGTGATTCTGTTCGACTTGCTGATCGTCGTCTCGACCTTCGGCATGCTGATCCGCTATCTGCACAAGGAAGTGGGCTCGACCAGCAGCCGCGACCTCACAAGGCTGGTGGGGTGAGGCGATGATCTGGAACGCGTTATATGCCATCTGGATCGTCACCGCGCTGGCGATGGCGGGAAGCTGGGTGTCGCGCAACAGCCGGGTGGCCGAAGCGCTCAACCTCGCCGCGGCCGTGATCGATTTCGTGCTGGTCGTCGTGTTGCTCATCGCCACGCCGAGTCAGCCCATCACCGCGCTCAACCATTACCTGCTGCTCGACACCTTCGGCGTGTGGGTGATGTTCTGCCTGGCCATCGTCTATCTGCTGTCCAGCGTGTACGCCATCGGCTATATGCGCTGGATGCACGGCGAAGAGGCGCGGCTGCACCGCTTCTATTCGCTGTTTGCCGCGTTCGCACTGACCATGTTCTTCGCCCCGGCGCAGAACAATCCGGGCCTGTACTGGATCGCCATCGACCTCACAACCATCGTCAGCGCGTTTCTGGTGGGCTTTCAACGCGCGCCCGAAAGCATCGAGGCTGCGTGGAAGTACATCGTCATCGTCTCCGCCGGACTGGGTTTGGCGCTGCTGGGCACGGTGCTGTTTTACTGGGCCGGCACCTTCATCCTCGGCCCGGTGTACGACATGACCTGGGCCAATCTCGCCGCCATTGCCCCCAAGGCCGAGCCCTTGCTGCTGATGCTTTCTTTCTTGCTGGTGCTGGTGGGTTTTGGCACCAAGGTGGGCCTGGCCCCCATGCACACCTGGCTGCCGGATGCGCACAGCGAAGGCCCGGCGCCCGTTTCCGCCATGCTCTCGGGCGCGCTGCTCAACTGCGCCATGCTGGGCATCGTGCGCTATCTGCACATTCTGCAGGGCACGTCCATCGAGGCCGCAGCGCGCACCGCACTGGTGGTGCTGGGCGCCTTCAGCCTGCTGGTGGCGGCGCTGTTCATCAGCCGGCAGACCATCATCAAACGGCTGGCGGCGTATTCGAGCGTGGAGCACATGGGCGTGATCGCCCTGGGCTTCGGCTTCGGCGGGCCGCTGGGCGTGATCGGTGCGCTCTATCACATGCTCAATCACTCGCTGACCAAATCACTGGTGTTCTTCGGCGCGGGCAACATGATGCACGCTTTTGAGAGCAAGGAGATCGCCAAGATTCGCCGCGTGCTGCGCTTCTTTCCGCGCAGCGGCGCGATCTGGCTGGCCGGAGCGGTGGCCATCACCGGGGCGCCGCCGTTCGGGCTGTTTCTGTCGGAACTCACCATCCTGCGCGGCGGCATGCAAAGCGCCAATCCCTGGGCGGTCTGGCTGATGGCGGTGCTGCTCATCGTCATTTTCATCGGCTTTCTCAACCACTTCCGCGCCATGTTCTTCGGCCCGCGCCCCGACCATGCGCCGCATCTGAAATTGAAATTCGTGCATGTGGCGCCGATGGCGGTGGCGCTGGCCGCCATCCTGCTGCTCGGCCTGTGGTGGCTGCCGCCAATCTGGAATCATCTGGCCAGCATCGCCACGCAACTGGGAGGGGTGTGAGATGAAACTGCACCCTGACTCGCTGCGCTCGCTTCCCCCCGAGGGGGGTGTCAGCTCCTTCGGAACGGCCGGGCGGAACTGACATGCGTTTTTGCGACACCACCCGCCTGAGCCCCGCCGAATTGCTGACGGCGGCCGACAGCCTGCTCACCGAACTGGGCGACACGCCCAGCGCCCACGGCCGCATGCAGATGGCCTACGCCTGTAGTTGCGCCGAGGGAGGCATGGAGGTGATCTACGTTCTCAGCCAGGGCGCGAACCAGCCCTACAAGGTCTGGCGGGTGCGGCCGGAACACCGCACCCTGCCCTCGCTGGCCAACAAACTGCCGCTGCTGGGCTGGTACGAGCGCGAGATGATGGACTTGTACGGCCTGCGCTTCGAAGGTCATCCCGAGCCGAACCCGCTGGTCTTGCACGAGGGCGAGCCGCGCGATCCGGCGCCCCTGGCGTCTGGCTTCGACCCCGCGGCCCCGGCAAGAGACTATTCGCCGCTGCCGCCCATCGTGCCGCAGGTGCAGGGGCCGGACATCCAGCGCCTGCCTTTCGGGCCGGTGCGGGCCGACATTGTGGAGTCGGCGCAGTTTCTGTTTTTCTACATCGGCGAAGGCATCCTGCACTATCACCCGCGGCTGTTCTACAAGCACCGGGCGATGGAAGGACGCTTTGAGGGCGCCACGCTGGCTGCGGGCGCGGTGCTGGCCGAGCGCGTCAGCGGCATCGACTCGGCAGCCCATGCGATGGCTTACGCCCAAGCCGTGGAGGGCGCAATGGGCTGGCGCGCGCCGCCGCGCGCACGCTATCTGCGCGTCATCCTGGCCGAGTTGGAGCGGCTTTACAACCATCTGCACTATCTCGGCCATCTGTCCAAGACCACCACGCTCAAGGTCGGCGAGGCCGAAGGCCATCTGCTGGAAGAGCGAGTGAAGCAGATCAACGGCAAACTCACCGGCAGCCGCTTTCTGCGCGGGCTCATCACCCCCGGCGGCCTGCGGCGAGATGTCGACATTTCCGGTCTGGACAAGGCGCTCGACAGCGTCAACGACGAGATCGACCGCTATCTGCAGCGACTGGAAAACACCCGCAGCCATCTCGACCGGCTGATGACCACCGGCGTCCTGCACCGACAAGTGGCCTTCGACCAGGGCGCCACCGGCCCGGTCGAGCGCGCCAGCAACCTGGACCGCGATCTGCGCCGCGATCATCCCTACGCCAACTACGAGAAAGTGCGCTTCTCGGTGCCCGTGCAGCAAGGCGGCGACGCCCACGCGCGATCACTGGTGCGCATGGAAGAAATCCGCGAATCGCTGGCCATCATTCGCCAGACCATCGGCCGCACCAAGCCGGGCGAGGTGCTCCGCTTGGACGTGATGGAAGACGCCGATCCGCAGGGCGAAGGGCTGGGCTGGGTGGAGGCCACGCGCGGCGGGCTGCTCTATGCCGTGCACCTCAGCGAAGACCGCACCCGGCTGCAGCGCGTGAAAATCAAAGAGCCGTCGTTCTCGAACTGGCGGGTGTTTCCATTCACTGTGGAGGACAGCAACATGATGGATTACGCCATCAACGAAGCCAGCTTCGGCCTGTCCATCGCAGGCGCTGACCGCTGAAAGAGGAGAGCCGCCATGCCTGTATGGACTTGGTTTGGCCTTCAAAAAGGCCGCGCCACCACCCACTGGCCCGAGCGCCCCGGCCCCGACGGGCAGGAGGGCGTGCTCGGCCTGCCGCGCTTCGATGCCGTGCGCTGTTCCAGCGAGCAAAGCGGCTGCAGCGATTGCGTGGCGGCCTGCCCGGCCTCGGCCATCACGCGCAGTGAAGCGGGCGCGGTTCAGCTCGACTACGCCCGCTGCGTCGGCTGCCAGCTCTGCACCGAGGTCTGCCCGGAAGGCGCGTTCAGCGTCAGCCATGACTGGGCGTTTGCCGTGCGCGACCGGGCCGATCTGCTCAACCCCAGCCAAGCCGCCGCCACGAACCCCGACGCCGCGAAAGAAGCCGAACTCGCGCAGGCGATGAAAGGCTTCGGTAAAAGTCTGCATATCCGCCATGTGGACGCCGGCTCGTGCAACGGCTGCGAAAGCGAACTGCAGGCCCTGCTCAACCCCTTCTACAACCTGCACCGGCTGGGCATTTTCTTCACGCCTTCGCCGCGATTTGCCGACCTGCTGCTGGTCACCGGCCCGGTGACTGCCGCCATGCGCGAGCCCCTGCTGCGCACCTATGAAGCCATGCCGCAGCCGCGCTGGGTCATGGCCGTCGGCACTTGCGCCACCGGGGGCGGTACCAATGGCGGCGGCTATGCCTGCCACGAGGGGCTGGACGGCATTCTGCCGGTGGACGTGTGGCTGCCCGGCTGCCCGCCCAACCCGGCGGCGTTGATCGAAGCCCTGCTTTTGCTGCTGCGGCGCAGTCCGCAGCGGGTGCACGGAGGCGTTTATGAATCTGCCTGATTCCGTCTCGTTGACCGCTTTCGGCCTGGCCGCGCTGGCCTGGGTGCTGGCGCTGTTGGCCGATCTGCTCCTCGGCACCGCCCTGCCCCGTCTGCTGCTGGCGGCGGGCTGCGTGCTGGCGGCGCTGGGCGCGCTCTGGGGTCTGCCAGACGGCGGCGCCAGCCAGACCTTGCTGCTGCTGGGCAACTCGCCAGTGGTGTTTCAGCCCGATGCCGCCGCGCTCTGGCTGATGCTGCCCGCGCTGCTGCCCGCCTTTTTTGCCAGCCTGCTTGGCGGCACGGGGCACGCCCGCGGCTGGGCCGCCGGTGCGGCGCTGTCGCTGCTGGGAGCGCTCGGGGTGTATGGCTTGCAGGACGGCGCGAGCTTTCTCATCGCATGGGAAGTGATGGGCTTCGGCGGCGCGCTCATGCTGCTGGCCGACCATCGCAGCGTGCAGGCCGGGCGCGACAACCTGTTCATGCTCGCGCTGCTCGAAGTGGGCGGCGTGGCGCTGCTGCTGGCCGTGCTCATGCTGGGCCAAAGCCTGGCCTTCGGCACCTACGCGCTTCAATGGACGCAGTGGGGCGTGGCTTCGGCCTTCTTCCTCGGCCTGCTGTGGCTGGCGGGCTTCGGCGCCAAGCTCGGGTTGCTGCCGTTTTACGAGTGGTACCCCGGCGCCTACGGCAGCGGCAGCGGCTCCAGCGGCGCGCTGATGTCGGGGGTGGTGATGAATGCGGCCTACTTCGCCCTCGGCCGTGCGCTGCTGCAGTGGATGGGCAATCCACCCTGGCTCGCGGGCTTCGGCGTGGTGGTGCTGGCCGCAGGCACGTTCACCGCCATTCTGGCGATTCTGTATGCCTTCCAGCAGAGCGACTGGCGGCGCTTGCTCGCCTTCTCCTCCGCCGAAAACGCTGGGGTCGCCGTCACCGCGCTGGGGGCGGCGCTCATCTTCCGCGCGGGGGGGCAAGACGCCCTCTCGGCCCTGGCCTGGACGGTGGGCATGCTGCACCTCATGGGCCACAGCCTGGCCAAGGGCACGCTGTTTCTCAGTGCCGATGCCGCCGCCGCGCTGCAGGGCAATCATCATCTGCGGCAGAGCGCCATCCTGCGCCATGCGCCGCTCACACTCGGGCTGGGCGCGGTGTTCGGCGCGATGAGTCTGGCGGCCATGCCGCCCACCGCGGGCTTCGTGAGCGAGTGGTATCTGTTCCAAAGCCTGTTCCACGACTTCACCCTCAAGACCGATGGTTCGCGCATCGCCCTGGCGCTGGCTGGCGCCGGCATGGCGCTGACCGCGGCCATCGCGCTGGCGACCATGGTGAAGCTGTTCGGCGTCGGCCTGCTCGGGCAGAACGAGGAACACGCCGCGCAGCACCGCAAACACCAGACCACGCTCACATCGCTGCAACGGGGAGCCGTGCTCATCACCGGGCTGGCCGTGCCCGCGTTCGCGGTGAGTCTGGTGTTCTGGCTGCCGCAGATGGCCGCCTCGGCCTGGCCCGCCGCGCAAGCCCCGCAGCAAATGACCCACGACTGGCTGCTGGTGCCGCTGTCGGCCGGGTTCGCCTTCATCTCCCCGGCCATGCTGGTGATCGTGGTGCCCTTGCTCGCCCTCATTCCGCTGGCCCTGGTATGGGGACGGCGCCGCTATGCCGTGCGCCGTGCGCCGCTGTGGTGCGGCGGCGAAGACTACGCCGCGCACGCCGGGGCGACCACGGCGCTGTCGTTCTCCAACGCGCTGCGGGTGTTCTACAACTTCATCTACCGTCCGCAAAATGCCGTGGCGCGGCAGTTCGAAGGCAAGGCCTATTTCCTGAAAGAATTGCAGTTCGATTATTCACAGGCACCGCTGTTCGGCCCGCTGCTGTTCAACCCGGCCGTGCATGCGGTGCAATGGCTGGCGCGCAAATTGCGATTCCTGCAGAACGGGCTGATGAACGCCTATCTGGCCTATATCGGCGTGCTGTTGCTGGTGATTTTTGGCTTGGTGCTGGTGTGGAGTCCAGGCTGAGCTTGGCTTCCCCCGCGCTTCTTGGGCTGTGCGTCTCACGGCGTGGCAGTTCTTTCGTCTCCAACTTGTAGTTTCCAACCTTTTGGATGTGTTGAATGACTTACGTTTTTATCGCCCTCTTCGCCATCATCGGCGCCTTCGCCCGCTACGGTCAGACCCTGGTCGTTCAGGGCGTGCTGGGACGCTCGTTTCCGTTTGCCACGCTGTCGATCAACATCCTCGGCTCTTTTCTCATGGGCTTTCTGTTTTTCGAAACCCTGGAACGCATCAACCTCAGCCCTGAGCTGCGCACTGGCATCCTCACCGGCGGTCTTGGCGCCTACACCACCTTCTCGACCTTCTCGCTGGAATCGCTTTCTCTCATCGAGAACGGCGAGATGGTGAAGGCCGGGTTGTACATCGGCGCCTCGGTCGTGCTGTCTGTTGCAGCGGCCATGTTCGGCGCCTTTCTGTCACGCAATATGGGAGTCTCAGCATGAGCGCCAAATCCGTCACCATGGTTCGCGTCTATATCAAAGAGGGCGACAAGGACACCGATCATCACGACCTGATGCGCTCGATCTTCAAGCTGCTGCACGAACAGCACAAAGTCCACGGCGTCACCGTGTTTCGCGGCGTGGCCGGCTTCGGCAGCAAGGGCGAAGTGCATGCCGACGACCTGCTGCGGCTGAACGTCCACCTGCCGCTGGTACTGGAGTTTTTCGACGAGCCGGAGGTGGTCGAATCGGTGTTGCCGCGCATTCAGGAAATGGTGCCGCCGGGCCACATCGTCTATTGGTCGGCGCAGTGCGGCTGCAACTGAATCCATGATTTCAGCCTTGCGGTCCGGCCCTGGGCCGGACCGCTTTTTTTCCCGCTTTTTTATGTCTGAGGCACGGCCTAGGCCGCGATTGCCATGAATCCTTCTAAACACGCCGCAGTCTGGATCGACCACAACGAGGCGCATGTGTTCTTCGTCGATCCGGAACATGTGCGCGAGTCCATCGTGCACTCGCCGCACCCGCATCAACATCTGCACCACAAGGCCAACACCATCGGCTCGGGCAAGGCGCAGGAAGATGAACATTTCTACCACTCAGTAGCAGAGTCTCTGCGCGACGCGCATGAAATCCTGATTACCGGGCCGGGGCAGGCCAAGCTGTGGCTGATCAAGCACCTGCACAGCCACGACCCGGAAGTGTTCGAGCGGGTGATTGCGGTGGAAACAGTCGATCACCCCTCGAACAATCAGCTGGTGGCGCATGCGCGGCATTACTTCGACGTCACCGACCGGCGCAT
>DZDA01000037.1:17549-20795 GCA_022730375.1 Thiomonas intermedia | reverse complement strand
CCCGAAATCAACGATCTGCCCGACTTTCACGGCGATCTCGATCATCCCAAGCTGGTGATCTTCGTGGCCGGCAACTACTACTTCGCCATGGCGCCGCTGGTGCAGGCCTTCGAGAAAGAGCATCCCGACTTCAAGGGCCGCGTGTTCTACGAAACCCTGCCCCCCGGCATTCTGCTCAAGCAGATGAAGGCTGGCGGCACGATCACCGTGGGCAATATGACCTGGACGGTCAAGCCCGACGTGTTTGCCGCCGGGCTGAAAAAGATCGCGGCGGGGATTCACGACGGCGTGCTCACCGGCAAAGCCATTTCCTATGTGAGCAACGACCTCACCATCATGGTGCCCAAGGGTAATCCGGCGCACATCACCGGGCTGGCCGATCTGGGCAAGCCAGGCGTCACCCTGTCCATGCCCAATCCCGCCTGGGAAGGCGTGGCGCGGCAGATCGAAGCCTCGCTGAAAAAAGCCGGGGGCGATGCGCTGGAGCAGGTGGTCTATGACACCAAGGTGAAGAATGGCGAGACCACGCTCACCCACATCCACCATCGCCAAACGCCGCTTTATCTCATGCAGGGCGTGGCGCAGGCCGGTGTGACCTGGAAGTCAGAAGCCATCTTCCAGCAACAGGCGGGTCACCCCATCAGCAATGTGCCCATTCCCGCCGACCAAAACACCACAGCGATATACGCCGCCGCAGTGGTCAAGGGCGCCGCGCACCCGAAAGCGGGTCTTATGTGGGCTGAATTCCTGCGCTCTCCCACGGCGCTGAAAATTTTTGAGCGCTACGACTTCAAGCCGGTGTCGGCTCACAAGCCCGGCTGAGCGGGCTCTCCAGAAACTCGCCGGGCCGCCCCCAGAGTTTCTTGCCCCTTGAGGGGAGATCCGAGCGTAGCGACGGATTTCGGGGTGGGCTCCTTCATATAGTTGGCCCTTCGTTCGCCCCCGCAGCAAGGCCGGGGCGATTTTTTCGTCTGGGGCAACTTGTTCGCCGCCCCGCATGGGTCGTGAAAGTGTGGACATTCAGGTGTGAACATTTGCACGTTTTGGCGACTGTCAGCAAAAACCCAGTGAAGAGATCGGGAGTGGGCTTGATTTTGGCGGGGGGCGGTAGCACACTGAATCTGACAGATCAATCACAACCGCGCACCGGACCAGCGCCGCAGCGCACAACACAGGAGGTTGAACCACCCTACACACCGTCCCGGCAAGGCGCCTCGCCATGCTGCTTCCTTTCTTTCCGAAATCAGGAGCCTCACCATGAATCTGACCATCAGCGGCCACCATTTGGATGTCACCCCCTCCCTGCGCAATTACGTCGAAAGCAAGCTCGATCGCGTGGTGCGGCACTTTGATCAAGTGGTGAATGTGAACGTGCTACTCAGTGTGGAAAAACTCAAAGAAAAGGAAAAGCGCCAACATGCCGAATGCAATCTGATGGTCAAGGGCAAATCGATCTTCTGCGAAAGCCAACACGAAGACCTCTACGCAGCCATCGACACCTTGGTCGATAAGCTGGACCGGCAGGTGGTGGAGCACAAGAACCGCTTGCGCGATCACCAGGCCACTGCGGGCAAACACTTGGCGAGCTGATCGCTTTTTACTGATGTCGGCCCTTGCCGCGAATCCGCAACGGAGTTCCCGGGCCGGATTCGCGGCGGGTACGAACTGCCGCAAAACCCGTTTAAACTCGCTGTCCTCTTTGGCCCAAGCGTGATCCCATGAACCGTCTTGCCCAGATTTTGCCGCCGACCCATGTGCAACTCGACGTGGACGTCAGCAGCAAAAAACGCGCGTTTGAATACGCTGGACTGCTGTTTGAAAACAGCCTCGGCCTCAACCGGGCGCTGATTACCGACAATCTGTTCGCCCGCGAGCGACTGGGCTCCACCGGGCTTGGTCAGGGCGTGGCGATTCCGCATGGGCGCATCAAAGGGCTCAAGCAACCGAGCGCCGCTGTCATTCGCCTGCGTCAGCCCATCGCCTTCGAGGCGCCGGACAATCTGCCGGTGTCACTGTTGGTGGTGTTGCTGGTGCCCGAAAGCGCGAATGCCAAGCACCTCGAACTTCTGTCGACCATCGCAGAAATGCTCTCCGATACCGATCTGCGCGAACAACTCCTGAGCGAGGCCGACGCCGCCGTGCTGCACCACCGCATCAGCGCCTGGGCGCCTTTGCAAACCGCAGCATGAGCCTCAAGGGGTGCCGCAAGGCACTGCCACCCGCGCCGCAGGCCCGACACATTCGCCGTGATCTTCCCCGCCTGATTTGAAAGCTTCCACTCTCGCCGCCGAACGCCTGTTCGAGGCCAATGCCGCGCAACTCATGTGGCAATGGATCGCCGGGCAGAGCAACCCCGAGCGTCGCTTCGACATGGCCGCCGTCGAGGGGGCCACTTCCGGCGCCGATCTGGTGGGGTATCTGAATTACATCCACCCCTTTCGCGTACAGATTCTGGGCTGGCGCGAGGTTGATTACCTCAGCAACTCCAACCAGGAAGACCGGCTGCGGCGCATTCGCCGCATCATTGGCCTGGAGCCGCCGGCGCTGGTGCTGGCCGACGGCAAGGAGCCGCCGCCCTGTCTGATCGACGAGTGCAATGCGGCGCAGGTGCCGCTGTTTCGCACCGCGGAGACGGCGGCTTTCACCATCGACGTGCTGCGCACCTTTCTGTCCAAGCACTTCGCCAACCGCGTCACCCAGCACGGCGTGTTCATGGACATTCTCGGCCTGGGCGTGCTCATCACCGGCGAGTCCGGCCTGGGCAAGAGCGAGCTGGGGCTGGATCTCATCACCCGTGGGCACGGCCTGGTGGCCGACGATTGCGTGGACCTGCTCCGCGTGGCGCAGAACACCATTGAGGGTCGCTGCCCGCCGCTGCTGCAGAACCTGCTGGAAGTGCGCGGCATCGGTCTGCTCGATATCAAGACCATTTTTGGCGAGACTGCGGTGCGCCGCAAGATGCGGCTCAAGCTCATCTGCCACCTGATTCGCCGCGATGTGCTCGACCGCAACTTCGACCGTTTGCCCGCAGGCAATCTGGAAGACGATGTGCTGGGCGTGCCGATTCGAAAGGTGATGATTCCGGTGGAAGCCGGACGCAACCTCGGCGTGCTGGTCGAGTCAGCCGTGCGCAACACCATTCTGCAACTTCGGGGCATCGACACCCTGAGTGAATTTCAGGAACGCCAGCGCCAAGCCATGCGGGATGGGGATGACTGAGGGGGATGACTGAGGGGGATGACTGAG
>DZDA01000037.1:0-17449 GCA_022730375.1 Thiomonas intermedia | reverse complement strand
GGGGATGACTGAGGGGGATGACTGAGGGGGATGACTGAGCGATCTTAAAAGCTATTCGTGCTCTGGCGGACGCGGCGCCGCAAGCGGCGTGTGATCCGCCTTGTTGTAGTGCGGGCAAGTGGCCTTCTTGGCGCAGCTCGCATAGAGCGAGAGCGAATGTTCCTGCAACTCAAAGCCGTGTTCCGTGGCGATTTTTTTCTGCCGCCGCTCGATCTCGGGATCGAAAAACTCCACCACCCGACCGCAATCCAGGCACACCAGATGATCGTGGTGCTTGCCTTCGTTGATCTCGAATACCGACTTGCCCGACTCGAAGTTGCTGCGCAGCAAAATGCCGGCCTGCTCGAACTGGGTCAGCACCCGGTACACCGTGGCCAGACCGATGTCTTGCTGCTCGTCGAGCAGCACGCGGTACACGTCTTCCGCCGTCATGTGGCGCTGCGTGCCCTTTTGAAAAATCTCCAGAATGCGCAGGCGCGGCTGAGTGACTTTCAGGCCGGTATTGCGCAAACCCTGTGCATTGCTCTGAGCCATGGGAAACGGAACCGTATTCAGTAGAATGCGCCGATGTTAAACGACCCCGGCCGCGTTGACCACGCGAGAGTCCCGATGCGGTTCTCCTCTGTTTTGCACTCCTCTGAACATTCCCTTGCGCGGTCATTCTCTCTGGCGGATTTGCGGCTCGGACTTGCCGCTGCAGCGCTGTGCGGCCTGACCTTGCTGGGCGGTTGCAGCACTGCCACCACCCGGCACGATCTCACGTCGATGTTCAAACCCTACCGTGCCGATGTGATCCAGGGAAACTTCGTCTCGCGTGAAATGGCCGAGGAGCTCAAGCCCGGCATGACCAAGGATCAGGTGCAGGCCATCATGGGTACGCCCCTGCTCAAGACCGTCTTCAATCAGAACCGCTGGGAATATGTGTTCAGCCTGCGTCAGGGCTATCACGCCCCCATCGTGCGTCGCTACACCGTGTATTTCGACAAGGACGGGCGCATGTTGCGCGCCGACGGCGATCCGCTGCCTTCCGAGCAGGAGTTCGTCGCGCAGATCAACACCCTGCGCGATGGCGGCAGCAAACCCAAGTCGCTGACCGAAGCGCAGCTGCAGGCCGAAATCGCCGCTGCGGACAAGAAGTTTGCCCAGAGCAAGCGGCCGACCGCCGCCGCCTCGCAGCCCGGCAATCTGACGGTTTACGCACCGTCGGCCGAGATTGCCGAGTTGCAAAAGGTTGCGCCGCCCGCAGCGGCTGACGCCAACTCCGCAGCGCCCGCTGCCGCTTCCTCTTCCGCTGGCAATCCTTGACCTCTTCTTGAGAGTCTTCCGCGCATGAGCACATCGCCTGCCGAATCGCACCGCATCGCCATTGCCGGCGCCAGCGGCCGCATGGGCCGCACTCTCGTCGAGGCCGTATTGGCCGCGCCGGATTGCAGCATCGGCGTCGCGCTCGACATGCCGGGCAGCCCGGCGCTCGGGCAGGACGCTGGGGCGTTTGCCGGGGTGCACACCGGCGTGGCGATTCGCTCCGATTTGTACGCCGCCCTGCAACACGCGCGCTACTTCATCGACTTCACCCGGCCTGAGGGCACCATGGCGCATCTGGCCGCGTGCGAGGCGGCGGGGGTGGCCATGGTCATCGGCACCACGGGCTTTGACGAGGCGCAGCTCGCGCGCATCCGCGCCGCATCGCAGCGCATCGCCATCGTCATGGCGCCCAATATGAGCATCGGCGTGAACGTGGTGTTCAAGCTGCTGGAGCAGGCGGCGCGGGCGCTGGCGCAGGGTTATGACATCGAGATCATCGAAGCCCATCATCGCCACAAGGTGGACGCGCCTTCGGGCACCGCGATGAAAATGGGCGAGGTCGTCGCGGGTGCGCTCGGGCGCGACCTCAAGCAATGCGCCGTCTATGGCCGCGAAGGCGTCACCGGCGAGCGCGATCCGTCCACCATCGGCTTCGCCACCGTGCGCGGCGGCGACATCGTGGGCGACCACACCGTACTGTTCGCGGGCACCGGCGAGCGCATCGAAATCACGCACAAATCGAGCAGCCGCGCCACTTACGCCCAGGGCAGCCTGCGCGCCGTGCGCTTTCTCGCCGCCAAATCCCACGGCCTGTACGACATGCAGGACGTGCTGGGCTTGAAGGGCTGAGCCGCGCATGGGAGGCCTCGCACAGTTCTGGCAGCAGGGTGACGCGCTCAGCCATTTGGTTGCACTGGTGCTGCTGGCGATGTCGGTGGCGAGTTGGTTTGTCATTCTGTGGAAAGCAGCCTTGCTCTGGCGGGCCACGCGTCGCGTGCCCGCGGGCATTGCGGCGTATTGGGGCGCAGCGTCGCCCTTGCAGGCCGCAGCGGCTACGCAGAGCGCCGACCCGGATGGCCTGTCCAGCCTGATGGCCGACACCGCCTCAAGGCTGGCCCGGCCCGATACCGCACATCGCTGGCAGTCGCATGAAGACCGCGTCACCCGCGAACTGCGCGAGACCTTGCAAGCGGCGCAGCGGCGTCTGCAGGCGGGTCATGTGCTGCTGGCCAGCGTGGGCAGCACGGCGCCCTTCGTCGGCCTGTTCGGCACGGTGTGGGGGATCTATCACGCGCTCACCGCCATTGCTGCCAGCGGACAGATCAGCGTGGACAAGGTGGCCGGGCCGGTGGGCGAAACGCTCATCATGACGGCCGCCGGTCTGGCTGTGGCCATTCCTGCGGTGCTGGCCTACAACGCCCTGAGCAAGCGCGCCCGCCGGGTGCAGGGCGCGCTTGAAGGTTTCGCCCACGATTTGCAGCGCCTTCTCGCCACCAGTCCGGTTGTCTGAGCATCGCGCCATGAGCTTCGGCAGTTTTGATCAGGGCGACGAAGGCGAAGCGATGAGCGACATCAATATGACGCCGCTGATCGACGTCATGCTGGTGCTGCTGGTGATTTTCATCATCACCGCACCGCTGCTTACCGGCAGTCTCAAGCTCGATCTGCCCAAGGTCGATGCCCCCGCTGCGCAACAGACGCCGACGGTGCTGAATGTCGGGCTGCGCAAGGATGGGCAGCTTTATCTGGCCGACAAAACCATCACCTTGGCGCAGCTCACGGCGCGCTTCACCACCGCCGCGCAACTGTCGCCCAAGACTGAAGTGCACATCAGCGCAGATGCCGCCGTGCCCTACGGCGATGTCGCCCGGGTCATGGGCGCCGCGCAAAACGCGGGCCTGAGCCGCATCGGTCTCATCACCCAGCCGCCTGCTGGAAACATGCCCGGCGCGGCCTCGGCCCCGGCGGGCTGAGCCAGAGCCTGCTCGCGCTATTTGAACTTGTAGTAAGTCTGGTTCAGGTAGGCGGCGATGTCTTTCACATCTTCCGGAAACAGGTCGTGATTGAGCTGGGTGACGCACATCTGGGTGAACGCCATCAGTTGCTGCGGGTTGTGCACCTTGCGGTCGGGGCGGGTGTACATCGCCGAGGACGAGCCCATCATCCGTTCGGCATGACAGGCGGCGCATTTGAGATTGTCGTAATACTTCTGGCCCTGCGCGACATTGGCGCCGACAAACTGCGGCGGAACCGCCTGCGCGGCCTGCGCCAGCGGCCACGCCGCACTCAGCACGGCAAGCAGGCCGCATGTGACGAGGGCTCGCCGCATTTCTCGCATCGGTCGAATCATCGTTGTCTCCCTTGCTTTTTTGTGGGGAGTTCAGTGTGCGGGTTGCGGCCGGGCTTGTCTACAGCAGCCCTGCTGCGCACAGGGGAAACGTCGGCTCTCAAGGAAACGCAGGGCCGCCCCAAGTTTCCTTGAACCCCCACGGGGGGCGGGCTGGGCACAGCCCAGCCCTGGGGGCGCTCTCAAGAGTGTCGGCGCAGGAGTCGCTTCAAGACCGCGCCGGGCGGGTGAACTGGAACAGCGAAGTCTGCACGTCGGCCTCCATGTCCGGTTCCCACACGACATAGGTGTCGCGCCCGAGGGCCTTGGCGCGATACATCGCCACATCGGCCAGGCGCAGCAGTTCCTCCAGCGTTTGCGCATGAGACGGGTACAGCGCCACGCCGATGCTGCCCGAGGCGCGGAACTCCCGCCCGGACAAGGCGTAGGGCGAGCGCAGCCGCTCCAGCGCATGTCGGGCCAGGTCTTCGGCCAGACGCGGCGAGGGCAGATTGGGCAGCACGACGGC
Source organism: Thiomonas intermedia (assembly GCA_022730375.1). GTDB lineage: Bacteria > Pseudomonadota > Gammaproteobacteria > Burkholderiales > Burkholderiaceae_C > Thiomonas > Thiomonas intermedia_C. Next base: position 13,289 of record DZDA01000037.1, on the reverse strand, counting down.
GAACTCATCGCCGCCCAGGCGGGCGCAGACCGCGTCCGGCCCGAAGGCTTCGCGCAGCCGCGCCGAGGTGGCCTGGATCAGCGCGTCTCCCGCGGCGTGGCCGAACTGATCGTTGATGCGCTTGAGGCCGTCGAGATCGAGCCACAGCACTGCGGCAAATGCCTGGCTGTCCTGCGTGCGGTCGAGCTGGCGCTGGCCGCTGTCGAACAGCCCGTTGCGGTTGAGCAGGCCGGTGAGCGGGTCTTTGAGCAGCAGATCCTGCAGGCGCGTGGCGCGTTCGCGCAATTGCGCCACGCGCACCGACAGGCCATAGGTCAGCACCAGGGCGAGAAACACCGAAACCCACTGCAGCGCGTCGGAGGTGAGAAAAGTCTCTGGAAGCCAGCCCAGAGTGCGCCCGATGTTGGCAAAGCCGACGATCAGCAGGGGAAACAGGCTGAGCAGCAGGATGATGGCCGGCATGAACCGCTGCTGCCAGCGCACCGCCGCGGCCCACGCAATCAGCACAAGCGAGGCCGCCGCGATCAGCTGGGCGGGAACCAGCAGCCACTCGCTATTGGGCAGCAGCACCGCCACAGCGAGGGTGATGGCCAGCCATTGCACGATCTGCAGCGCCAGATCGGTACGCGGCGCATGGCGCGGCAACAGCAGATAGGTGCGGATGAAATACAGCCCTCCGGCGCACATCAACGGCAATCCGCCCACCAGGCCGATGCTGTTCCAGACGAGCGTGTCTGGCCAGAGTTGGTTCTGCCCTACGCCCGAGATTGCGAGCATGTAGAACAAAGTGGCCGATTGCCAGAGGATGTAGGCGAAATAGGCCCGGTCGTGTGTACTCAGAAACAGGAAGGCGTTGAAGATCAGCAGCGCCACCACCATGCCGTAGAACAAGCCCTGCAGCAGCGCGTCGTCCACCGCGTATTGGCGGAACGCCCCTGCGTTCCACAGGTGAAATTCGGGTGTGAGCGCACCGTACTGCGCCACGCGAAGCAGCAGCGTGCTCGATCCTTCGGGCGGCTGGAAGGCGTAGGCGGTGTAACGCGAATGCAAGGCGTCGAGCTGGCCGATGCCTGCGGGGCGCTCGCCGCTGGTCTGCGCCAGATCGGCCGGCAGCAGATAAGCCTGCGCCTCACGCCAGACCGGGCGACCCAACTGCAGCACCAGCTGCTCGGGCGACTGCGCGCTGCGAAACAGATGCACCCGCAACCAAAGGGCGTCTTCGCTGATGCCCAGATTGCTGCCGTTGACCGCCCGGAACCGCGCGTCGGGCAAGGCGGCCACGGCGCTGGGCTCCAGGCGCTTGCCGTTTTCGCGGTAAACCTGCAGCGAATTTTGCAGGTTCTGGCGCCGGAGATCCTGCGGCACCAGAACCACCAGCGGGCTCGCGTTAGCGCCGGAGAGGGCTGCCGCCCAGGCGCGTGCCGACATGGGCGCCGACATCATCAGCACCAGCAGCATGACGGCCTGCAGCAGGATCAGCGCACGCATCCTCTCGCGTCGATGGGGGTGCAATGACAGGCGATGCATGGCGGGACATGGGCGAACTAGTGCAGTGTTTCACGCTATCTGGAACATAAAAACGCGGCTTTGCCGCCAGGGCGGCGTTGCAAATCCGCGCGATACCTTCAGGTATCGCTGTGGTTTGCGCCTTGCCCTGACGCCAAATCCATCCTTTTTATTTGTTCCATCAAGCATGAACCACTGCACTGGCCGGGCGATCGATAAAAGGGAAGACCAGTGTAGGGAGCGGCACAAGTCGCTTCAATCCCTCTCAGCAGGGGGGCGTGCCATGCCGACACGAACGGCAGCTGTTACGTCACGACTTGCCGTTCGGCGGCTCAGCAGTCATCGCTTGCAGATCATGCAGAAGTTCATCGTTGACTTCTTGCGCTTCGAGAATGAGTTGCAGAGCCTGTGAATGATCTGCGGCATCGGCGGCAGCGCGAGCATGGCGGGCCAGTTCGTGAATCAGCGCATGGCGCCGGTGGAAGTCGGCATACCGTGTATCTGCACCATAAAAGAACTGTCCTGACCCATTCAGCCACTGGCCGAGATGACAGTAACGCTCCGCATCTGCCTGCAGGACGCGCTGCGGAAATTCGCCGTCGCCTTGGGCTGCGGCACGCAACCGTGAAAACCGCTGCCGCTGTATTTCAGGCAGATTGGGCATGACGCGCACGATGGGCTTGGGAAATGAGGGGGGGCTCCACTGCGCAATCCAGTTCGGTAAATCCTCTGCGGACATGGGGCGTGCGATGCCATAGCCCTGCGCGTGGGTGCAGCCCAGTGAGGCCAGCAATTGCATGGCGCCCTCACCTTCAACGCCCTCGGCAACGGTGATCAGCCCCATGAGGGCAGCCATGTCGAGTAGACCGACGACGATGGCGTAGTCATGCGGGTCGTCGATCATGTCGCGGACAAAGCTCTGGTCGATCTTGATGGTGTGTGCAGGCAATCGCTGCAGGTAGCGCAGTGTGGTTTCTCCCTGGCCGAAGTCATCAAGCGCGATGCGTACCCCGGCGTCGGCGCTGCTTTTCATAATCCGAGCAGCGACGTCCAGATCACGCAGCGCACCGGACTCGGTGATTTCGATCTTGACCTGAGCAGGTTGCAGACCTGGATGGGCGGCGAGGGCCTCGTTGAGGTCGCTGAGCCAGTCCGGCGAGAGGAAATGCATCGCACTGATGTTGATCATCATGCCGAGCTTGAGTCCCTGCGCATTCCAGTACTGGGCCTGTCCCATGGCTTGCTGCAGCACCCAGCGGCCGATGGGGCGTGCAAGATGGGGCGCGTCGAGCGCGCTGATGAAAGTCTGTGCCGCCAGTAGGCCTTGCTCCGGATGACGGACGCGCAATAGTGCTTCCACGCCGGTGATTCGTCCGGCCTCACTCCCACTGATGCACAGGATGGGTTGATAGTGCAGACTGAGCCACTGCTGGCTCAGCGCCTGCTCCAGCAGGTCGTAGGCATTCTGTTTGGCCTGGGCCTGCGCCTCCATGTCGGGCTGATAGCGCTCAAGCAGGTTCTTGCCCGCCTGCTTGGCTGCATACATAGCCTGATCGGCGTGGCGTAGCAGGGCATCCGGCTCGGTGCCGTCGTCTGGCCAGATGGACAGGCCCAGACTGGCCGTGACCTGGATCGCGTTCTGATTGTTGAGTTCGATCAACGCGCGGGCACTGTTGAGCAGACGCTGTCCTGCGGCTATGGCATCGCGTTCCTGGGTGATGTTGTGCAGGATCACGGCGAACTCGTCGCCCCCCAGGCGAACCAGAGTGTCGTCGTCGCGCAGCACGCTCTGCAGCTTGGTCGCCAGGATCTTGAGAAATTGGTCGCCCTGCTGATGTCCGTAGGTGTCGTTTACCCGCTTGAAATCGTCGAGGTCGAGAATGCCGACGGCAAACCGCTGCCCTTGTTCACGGTGAGCAGCGTCGCTGATGCGTCCCAGCTGGGCCATCAGGTAGCGGCGGTTGGGCAGCTTGGTCAGGTAGTCCCGCTCCGCGAGCTGTCGTAGATGTTCGTTGTAGGAGAGCAGCGTTTGGTGCCGGTCGTCGATGGCGAGAGATTCTGCCTGTATCCGCTTACGAAGCAAAAGGTACGTCAGCGTCAGCACGGCCAGCAGCGCGATGACTGCGGCCAAGGTGGGGATCATCGAAGTCCAGTAGGCCCAGACCACAGTTGAATACGGTAGCGATACGGCCACGGCCAAGTCTGGCAGATTCTGCTGAAAGCGGAGCCAATAGCCAGCCCGCTGCTGATACACCGAATGCACGACTCCGGTGAACGGCATTTCCAGCGCATCCGGGTGATCCTGTAACGACAGCATCAGAACGCCTGTTTGCGGCCGACCATAAAACGCCTCGATCTTCGAGGGCGGAATGTCGGGCCAGCGCGCCAGCACATATCCATCTTGACGAACAAGAAGGAAAGCCTCCGACTTACGCAAGGCGTCAGCTTCGCGATCTCGCTTGGTCAGGCTGCCCCAAACCTGACTGAAAGCTGAGCGTTCAATGCCAACGCCAACCCAGAATGCCGGAGCGCCGCCTTGTGCGGGATAAAACTGCAACTGGGGAAGTACCCATCGATCCAATATGGGCAGGTGCACGAGTGGTCCCACCACGATGCGCTTACTCTGTTGCGCGTGAAGCAGCTGGGCCCAGATCAGCGGATTGTTACGCAGTTCGAAACTGGGTCCGAGCCGCGCGGTCGAACCGAGAATTTGCCCGTTCGCGCTAACAACGCGAATGACGGCGATCCCCTCAAGGGCCGATTCCGCCTGACGCAGACGAAGCTGTAAGGCGGGCGGGTCGTTCAGCAACTGGGGATTGCGCTGGATGCTCATCGCCAGGTCGTTCGATAACAAGGCGTATTGCTGAAGTCGCCCGATCGTCGCACCAGCAAGCAACTGCGTGTTGAAAGCAAGACGATGGTTCAGAAGCTGCTGCTGATCGCGCCAATGTTTTACGGCGTACAGGCCCAGGAGCACCAGGGCGGTGATCACCACCGAAGTAAAACCGACGAAGAACAGACGTTGCAGTCGCCGCAAGTCGGAGCGCTCGGACACTGAGTTGTCCGTTTCGAGCACCTGGGCAAGAAGTGGAGGGAGCGTTTCCACGAAGTAGGTCGGCGTAGCGGGGACTCAGCGGTCGGCGGTTCGAGCAAAGGCTCTGAAATTGGCGCCAGTCCCGAGACATCTCGGGGGAAGGGGCTCTAACAGTGCTCGCGGTATGCAGATTAAGAAACCTTGCCTCAGCGTCATCTGGTCTCCAGGGTCGATGGCAATGGAAATCGCTTAGTGGGCCGATGTTTTACGCAGCGGTCAGCCCATATTATTTTTATTAGATATGCCAATTGTAAGGGCCCATCATTCTGTTTCGCATAAGCCATGATTCAATGAGCACCAGTCTGAATGGCAGTTCGCTAATCTTCTCTTTTCCAACCATGCTTCGCTACCGCATTCTCCCCGTCACCGCCTTTGCCCAGAACACCTGCCTCGTGTGGGATGATGCTACGCAGGAGGCAGTTTTCACCGACCCCGGCGGCGAGGTGGATCGGTTGATGCAGGCGGCGGCCGAGTCGGGCGTGACGCTGCGCGCGGTCTGGTTGACCCACGCTCACATCGACCACGCGGGCGCCGCGGCGGAAGTGGCGCAGCGCGCGGGCGTGCCCATCATTGGCCCGCATCCGGGCGATCAGTTCTGGATCGACGCCCTGCCGCAACAGGCGCAGATGTTCGGCTTTCCGCCCGCCAAGACGTTCACGCCCGACCGCTGGCTGGCCGATGGCGACATGCTGCAACTCGGCAGTTTGCAGTTCACCGTGCGCCATTGCCCAGGCCACACGCCGGGTCATGTGGTGTTCCACCAGCCTGAGGCGCGGCGTTGCTGGGTGGGCGATGTGTTGTTTGCCGGGTCCATCGGCCGAACCGATTTTCCCGGCGGCAATCATCAGCAATTGCTCGACAGCATCACCGGCAAGCTCTGGCCCATGGGCGATGACACGGTGTTCATTCCCGGGCATGGGCCAGAGTCGACCTTCGGCGAAGAACGCCGCAGCAACCCCTTCGTCCGCGGCACTTGAGACCCGCCGCCGCTCAATGCGGCAACCTGCGCCCGTCGAGCATCGCCCGCGGCAAAAAACCCCGGGAGCGCACGCTGCCCACGGCCACTCCGAGCAGGTGAAAGCCGAGGAGCAACCCCATGAGATTGACCAGCGCGGCGTGCAGCGCCTGCAGCGTCTCGTCGCCCCAAAAGCGGTCAGTGGTCAGCGTCCAGCCGCTGGCGGCGATCGCTAGCAGCACGGCGAACATGGCGAGGATGTTCCAGGCGGCGATTGGGTTGTAGCTCGCGGTCAGTTTCGCCCGTCCGCGCGCCAGCTGCGCGGCATGACGCAGCACGTTGCGCGGGGGGTGAAGCAGCGCGGACCAGCGCCAGTCCGCCGGGGCGCGCCAGGCGTAGGCCAGACGCCAGACCACCAGCCCCGCGGCGGCGTAGCCCAGCCATTCGTGCGCCGCGCGCCAATCGGCCTCCAGCGCCCACGCGCCGATGAAAGCCGCCGCCAGCGCCCAGTGGAACAGCCGGATGGCCAGCGGCACCCGCGTGGCGTCGGCTGCGGCGCTCATTGCGTTTCCTGTCTGACGATTTTGCCGCTCACCGGGTCGAAGTAAATCTCCACTTTTTTGCCGGCCTGGTTCTTGCCGTAAATCTCGTAGCACTGCCCCGAGGTGATCTTGAATTTGTTGATCTGGTAGCCCCGCGCCTTCAATTCGGACTGGAATTTACCGGCATCGATCCACGCCGATTGCGGCTGGGTGGTGCACTGCGGCCCGGCGAAGGCGGTGGATAGACTCAGCGCGCCAAGGGCGGCCACGGCGCTACGGGAGAGGAAAAGGGCGGGATGCGACATGGAGGCTCCAAAAAGAGGGGCGAAATGCGACACGACGAAAATAATGTAAAAAATAATAACGATTCGCATTTGTTGGCGGGACATTTCCCTGCACTCCTTCGGGTCAATGCGCAAGGCGCAGGCTGCCGGGGAGCCGGTCAGACCTGTGGATTGCGGGTTGCGACAGGGCACGGCGGCGCGCTGGTGTTTCCTCATGGCCATGAGCGCCATGAACGCCCACAAAGATGGAGAAAAAAGCCGCAGCCCGAAAGCCGCGGCGAAACAGCACCCAGCCTTTCGCAGATCAAGCCGGGCGTGCTAGGAGCGCACAAGTCGCTGGGGACGGCGCGCAGGCGCCGAATTCGGGCATGGACGTGAACAGCCCTAGCAGCCTGTCGGACTTGAGGGTCGTGGGCTGCAAAAAGGGTGTGCGGCGTCCTGCGGCAGCTGCTTTTTGCCCCATAGCGACGGCTATGGGGCTGCAAATCCGCCGCCACAGGCCATCCCCACACCCTTTTTTCGCTCTACACGACTCAAGTCCGACAGGCTGCTAGTGCGGCGAGGACGGGGCCCTGCCGGGGTCGATCTGCCAGTCGCTGCACACCGCCTGCACCCCTGCCGTGGTGAACACCAGCCATTCCGCATGGGTGCGCAGCTTGGGGTCGCGCAGGGTGCCGCACAGCCGCACCAAGCCTTCCTGAACGTCGATCTGAATACCGAGGTGGCGCAGCGAAGTCTGGCTCAGCCGCTCCAGTACCTGCGCGCGCAGGCGCTGGTCGGCGTTCTCAGGGGCAGCGGGCAGCGCCGGGCGGAGCGTGTTGGAGGGCGGCCGCTCGGTTCCGGCAGGGCGTAGCGGATAACGCATCGGGGAAGTCGTGGACATGAGAGCCTCCTTCAGGGTTTGGCCGTCAGCGGTGCGGCCTTGCGGTATATGCGAAGCGCGGTGGGTTGCGCTGAGTTGGCTGCGGCGCGCTGCCACAGCTCGAAGCCCGCCATGCCGGCCACCATGCTGGCGAAAAACAGCCACTGCGGCGCGTGCAGCGTAGCCAGTGAGGCCAGCGACGGGCCGGGGCACAGCCCGGTCATGCCCCAGCCGATGCCGAACACCGCGCTGCCCAGCAGCAGCCGCGAAGTGATGCTGCGGGTCTCGGGAAAGGCGATGGGGTCGCCCAGCAGCGCCTTGCTGCGACGCTGCGCGAGCTGCATGGGCACGAAAGCCACGACGACGGCGGTGATGAGAACCAGCAACAGACTGGGATCCCAGGCGCCTGCGATATTGAGAAAGCCCAGCACCTTGTCGGGGTTGGTCATGCCCGAGAGCAGTACGCCCAGGCCGAACAGCAGGCCGGAGAAAAACGCGAGCTTGTTCATGATGATCTCCTTGAGAACTCGGGGTCAGTACAGCAGGGCATGAACCGACACGGCGGTGACGATGCCGGTGGAGAGGAAGGTGGCAACGGCGGCGAGCGAGCGGCGCGACAGCCGCGCCAACCCGCAGACGCCGTGGCCGCTGGCGCAACCCGAACTCAGCCGCGCGCCCACACCCACCAGCAGACCGCCGACGAGCAGCAGCGACCAGGGCGCTTCGAATTGCGCGCCGGGTATGGGCATCGAAAGCGCCCACAGCGCCGAAGCCGCGAGCACGCCGACGAGAAAACTCAGCCGCCACGAGGCCGGGCGACGTGCGGCCAGCGCGTCGCTGAGCGAGCCGCCCAGAATGCCGCTGATGCCGGCGATCTTGCCGCCGCCCAAGGCGAGCGCGCCCGCGGCTGCGCCGATCAACACGCCGCCTGCAACTGCGGAATAAGGGGTGAATACAGACCAGTCGATGGTGAACATGGCAGTGCTCCTGTCAGGGTGAGGTGGGGGCAGGGCGAGTCAGCGCCGCGGCCCGGACGGGCGGATCGGGCGCAGGGATACGCCCAACGCGTTGTCGTCAAACTCGCGTTGCAGAAGGTCGAGGTCGTGCGCCTGCTGGCGCTGCAGCCGGGCCAGCGGATCGGGCTGGTAAAGCGCACGCAGTTGCGCGGCGAGGGCGTGCAGCTGGCGCTGCATGGTGTGGAGCCGGGCCAGGGCGATTTCGGTGTTCGGGGCGGCGGGGGAAGGGAGGGTGTGCATGAGGATTCTCCGGTTGGGGGCGGATCGATCGGATGCGATCTGCGCGGAGTCCTAGTGCAAACCCTGTGCCACCGGGGTGCTTTCAGAGAGGGGCGAGGGAAAAAATCACACAAATCAGCGACAAACGGCCGACTTACCCCTGAAAAGCGTCGGGCAGCGGCGACGGCCTGCCCGGTGTTTTTGCAACGCCTTGATTTATTGAGTTATTTTTGTCGCGGCTGGGCGACAGGGCGACAAGCCCTAGTGCACCACTGCACTAGTTTTGCGGCGGCGGGTCTTCGGCGGCGGCTTTGAACTGCGCCGGGTCGAGATGGTGCTTGCCGAGCAGGCGATAGAACTCGGTGCGGTTGCGTTGCGCCAGCCGCGCGGCCTGGGCGACGTTGCCGTTGCTCATCTTGAGCAACTGGGCCAGATAGTCGCGTTCGAACTGTTCGCGGGCTTCGGCGAAGGGCAGCAGGGTGGTGGGTTTAAGCCGCAGCGCCCGCGTCACCGAGGTGGCCGGTATGCGGCTGGTGGTGCTCAGCGCGCAGCACTGCTCGACCACGTTCATGAGCTGGCGCACGTTGCCGGGCCAGTCTTGTTGTTGCAGCAGATCGAGCGCGTCGGGCGTGAAGCCGGTGATGCGCCGGTGCAGCCGGGGGGTGAGAATCTTCAGCGCATGCTGCGCCAGCATGGCGATGTCTTCGCGCCGCTCGCGCAGCGGCGGCAGGTGCAGGGTGACGACGTTGAGGCGGTAATAGAGATCGTCGCGAAACTGGCCTTCGACAATGGCGGCGTCGAGGTCGCGGTGGGTGGCGGAGACGATGCGCACGTCCACATCGACCGCCTGCGCCGCGCCTAGCGGGCGAACCTGGCGCTCTTGCAGCACGCGCAGCAGCTTGACCTGCAGCGGCAGCGGCATATCGCCGATCTCGTCGAGAAACAGCGTGCCGCCGCTGGCCTGCTGAAACAGCCCGGTCTGCGCCTGGCTGGCGCCGGTGAACGAACCCTTGGCATGGCCGAACAGCTCCGATTCGAGCAGGGTTTCGGGAATGGCAGCGCAATTGATGGCGACGAACGGCCCGGCCTGCCGCGCGCTGGCGCGGTGTATGGCGCGGGCCAGCATTTCCTTGCCGGTGCCCGACTCGCCGCGAATGAGCACGCTGGCCTCGCTGCGCGCCACCAGCCCGGCTTCGGACAGCAGCGCGAACATGCGCGGACTGGCGGTGAGAATGTCGGCGCGCCAGGCTTCGTCCTTGGGCGAGGGTTTGGCGTTCTGCGCCGGTTGCAGCGCCACGGCGCGCGCCAGCAGGGCGAGCAGCTCGCGCGCTTCGAACGGCTTGGTCAGAAAGCCGAACACGCCGCGCTGCGTGGCGTCCACCGCGTCGGGAATGGTGCCGTGGGCGGTGAGGATGATGACCGGCAGCGAAGGGTCTTGCGCGCGGATGTGCTCGAACAGCGACAGCCCGTCCATGCCGTCCATGCGCAGATCGGTAATGACGACGCTGGGGCGGCTGGCCGCGAGGCTGCCCAGCGCCTCGGCGCCGCTGGCGGCGGTGACGGGCGCATAGCCGGCCGAGCGCAGGCGGATGGCCAGCAGCTGGCGCAGGTCGGGGTCATCATCCACCAGAAGAACGGTTGTGGGCATGGGGTGGGTGCGGGATCAGCGGCTGCGGTTCTGGAGCTGGGTCTCCAGCGATTTGATCTGATCAATCTGCTTTTGCAGGGTCTGGACGTTTTTCTGCGCCTGCTGCAGGGCGAGTTGCTGCGCACAGTCGCGTTGCAGCAGGGCGATGAAGTTGCGCATCGGCACATCGTCAGCGCGGGCTCGCAGACCTTCAAGCAAATTCTGTGCGAGTTCGGCATCGCCCGCATCGCCGCGCGCCAGCAGCAGCATGGAGAGCTGCAGTTGTTCGGCGCTCGCACGCCGCTTGCCCAGCGTCAGCAGCCGCGCCGTCTGGCTCTGCAGCACCGGGCCCGCGGTCTGAGGGGTGTCGCGCAGCAGGCGGCCGAGGGTGGCTTCGTCGAGGCGATCGGTCGAGACGGCGCCGGAGGCGGTTGGCGCGGTCGTTTGAGCAAGACGCGGCAGCTCGGCACAGGACGACAGCGCGAGCGGCAGCGCGAGCGAAAGAATGAAGCGTTGGCGTAAAAAGCGTGGCAAGGTCATACCGGATGTTGAGCTTGGTCTGGGAGAAACACGCGAAACACCGCGCCGGGGCCGGGGTGGGGCGCGAGTTCGAGAGTGCCGCCGTGCATTTGGGCGTATTGCCGCGCCAGGGCCAGACCGAGCCCGGTGCCGCGCAAGGCGCTGGCCGGCTGGTTGCGGCCCTGGAAAAACGGCTGGAACAACTGGTTGCGGTCTTCCGGCGCCACGCCCGGGCCCTGATCGCTGACGCGGATTTCAACGCCGCCTTCGACCAAATTGGCGTCAAACCCGATTCGGCCGCCCTGCGGGCTGAAACGGATGGCGTTGAGCAGCAGGTTCTCGAACAGGCTTTCCAGCTTGGCGCGGTCGCCCTGCACTTGTAGCGCAGCACAGCCGCACTCCACATGCACGCCCTTCGCCCGCAGCGTGAGGTGATTGCGGCGGATCAAACTGGCGAGCAATAGCCGCAGCTTCACCGGGCCGATCTGCAGCGGTTCGGGGCGGTGCAGCGCGCTGTCGTAATGGATCAGGCTGTCGATGCGGTGGTGCAGGTCGCGCACATTGCCGCGCATGATGCGGGTGATCGACTGCTGCTCGGCGTTGAGCGGGCCGGGCACGCCTTCGGCCAGCAAGTCCACGCCCTCTTTCATCGAGGCCAGCGGGGTCTTGAGCTCGTGCGACACATGCCGCAGCAACTGGATTTTCTGCGCCTCCAGATCGGCCAGCCTGCGACGCAGCCAGTCGAGCTGCACGCCCAGATCGACCAGATCGCGCGGCCCGGCCACGCTGGGCGCCTGATCGAGCTGCCCTTCGCCCAGGCGGCGGATGGAGCGTTTGATCTGCCGCAAGGGCTGGCTGAGCAGCCAGGAGAACAGCAGCGCCAGACAGACCGACAGGCTCACGCTGGCGAGCGCCAGCCAGCCCAGCACCGACCACACGCGGTTGGAGACCTGCAGCAGCCGCGCTTCCAGCGCATCGACCAGGCCGTTGCTGTGGTTGATCAGCCTGTCGGCCGACAGCCGCATGGCGTCGAATTGCGGGTTGAGCGCGTTGAACACCCGGGCGCCATCCTTCACCTTGCCCGAGGCCATGACCCCGGCAAACAGTGCCGCTTCCCGCGTGTTCAGGCTGTGGAGGGCGTGCTGCTGATCGGGCGGCAGCGGCATGGCCTGGAGTTGCCCGGCATCGTGCACGAAAGCCTCATGCGCCTGCTGCACGCCGCTGCACAGCGCGGCGTCCTGCAGCACCAGACACTGGCCGCTGGCCCGCTGCAGGTTGTCGATGTCTTGGGCGATCTGGCGTGAGGTGCGCGTGAGCTGCACCGCCATCGCCACGGAAGTGCGCGCCTGCGTGGCCACCTGGTCGAACAGATACGCCGTGACCGACAGCCCGATGAGCAGCGGCAGCCCCACCAGCGCAAAGCTCCACAACAGCAGCGCGGAAAAGGAGATGCCGAGCGGCGCGCGCAGCTTGATGGCCATGGCGGATTCGTTCGCGATTCGTTCGCGCCCTGTCAGACCCCGTAAGTGTCGCGGTACTGCTGCACCGCGGGCCGCCAGACCGCCAGCTCTTTGTGACCGCTGTCGGCCAGATAGGCGAGCAGGCTGTCCAGATTGGCGATGGAAATGACCGGCAGCCCGTACTCGCGGCTGACGTGCTGCACGGCCGAGACATCGAGGGTGCGGCCCTGAATCGCGGCCTTCTCCTGGCGGTCGAGCGCGATGAGCACGGCGGCGGGTTCGGCCCCGGCCGCGCGGATCAGCCGGACCGACTCGCCCGTGGCCGTTCCTGCGGAAATCACATCATCGACGATGACCACCCGGCCGCGGATGGGCGCGCCCACGGTGCTGCCGCCCTCGCCGTGATCCTTGGCCTCCTTGCGGTTGTAGGCGAAGCCCACATTGCGGCCCAGTCGCGCCAGTTCCACCGCGACCACCGCGCCGAGCGGAATGCCCTTGTACGCCGGGCCGAACAGCATGTCGAACGCCACGCCGCTGTCGAGCAGCGCGCGCGCATAAAACTGCGCGAGCCGCGCCAGCATGGCGCCGTCGTTGAACAGACCGGCGTTGAAAAAATAGGGCGATTGCCGCCCCGCCTTGGTGGTGAAGTCGCCAAAAGCGATCACGCCGCTGTCCAACGCGAAGCGGATGAAGTCGAGCGCGTTTGGGGTCGCAGTCTGGAGCGCATTGGGCGCGGAAGCGGTTGCAGGAGCAGGGGAGGACATGATGGCGGTGCAAGGTGGGGCGGCGCAGCAAGACGCGCCGCGGATTCAGAACGGCATTGTGCCGCAGGACTTCCAACGGCTAGAGCCAACGGCGCGCCAGCGGCTACAGTGCGCACATGCTCGCCTACCGACACGCCTTTCACGCCGGCAACCACGCCGACGTGCTCAAACATCTGGTGCTGGTGCAGGTGCTCCGGCACATGAACCGCAAAGAAAAACCCTATTGGGTGATCGACACCCACGCGGGTGCCGGGGGTTACCCCCTGCACGAAGCCTCGGCGCAAAAAAATGCCGAGTATGCCGAGGGCATCGAGCGCCTGTGGAGCCGTAAGGACGCGCCGGAGGCGGTGCAAGACTACCTCGCGCAGATTCGCGCCTTCAACACTGGCGGCCCGCTGCTCTCAGGAACACGCCGGGCCGCCCCAAGTATTCCTGACCCCC